>JACCWD010000058.1 GCA_013697825.1 Rubrobacter sp. | reverse complement strand
AAGTTTTGACCACGCACGCCCGCCGGTGGGCTCTCGAAGTCCAGGTGGTGGTCCGCAGGGAACAATGACCTTTCGGATTGCATGGCGCGGGCGGAGGAGCCAACCACCTTAAAAGGAGTGAAGCAGCATGCAGGATACGAGCGGCAAAGTCGGGATCCGCGACCTTTTGGAGGCCGGGGTCCATTTCGGCCACCAAGCCAAGCGGTGGAACCCGAAGATGAAAAAGTACATTTTCGCCGAGCGGGCCGGAGTCCACATCATAGACCTCGACCAGACGTTGACTCTTCTGGACAAGAGCCTCAACTTCATTCGGAGCATCGCCGAGGCGAAACGGGATGTCCTCTTCGTTGGGACGAAGAAGCAGGCCCAGATCACACTCGCCGAAGAGGCCATCCGGAGCGGCCAGCCATACGTCGCCGAGAGGTATATAGGCGGTATGCTCACGAACTTCCAGACCATCCAGCCGCGCATCGAGTATTTCAAGGGACTCTCCGCGAGGATCGAGGAGACCCCCGAGGAAGACAAGAGCGGCAAGGACTGGTTCGCGCTGAGCAAGGAGTACCAGAAACTGCGGCGCAACTTCGCGGGCCTCACCGAGATGGCCCGGCTCCCCGGAGCGGTCTTCATCGTTGACCCGAAGCGCGAGGAGCTTCTCGTGAAGGAGGCGAACCGTCTCCGCATACCCGTCGTCGCGCTCACGGACTCGAACTGTGACCCGGAGGTCGTGGACTATGTCATACCGGGCAACGACGACGCGATTCGTGCGATCGGCCTCATCTCGCGCCTCATTGCCGACGCGGTGATCTCCGGTCGCGGTGAGGACATCGTCCCCGCCGAGGAGCGTCCGGTCCCCCCGGTCGTCGAGGAGGCGAAGGCATCCGAGGAAGAGTCCGAGGAGAGGGCCGCGCAGCCGGATGCTCCGGCCTCCGCCAACGGAGCCTCCGCCGAGCCGTCCGTCGTCGGCGGGACGAACGGCAATGGGGCCGCCGAACCCCCGAGCGTCGGAACCATCGGCGATGTCGCGCTGACCCCCGCCCCCTCGGATGCCGAGGCCGAGGCTCAAGTCGAAGCTCAGGAAGACGCTGAGGCCGAAGAGGAGGCCGAAGCCATAGCCGACGCTTCCGCCGAAGCTCCTTCAGAAGAGGCGCCCGCCGAGGAAGCTCCTTCCGACGAAGCTCCTTCAGAGGAAGCCCCTTCCGAGGTTTCCGCCGAGGAGGCTGTGGAGGAGGAGGCCGAGGCGAAGTCGGGTGAGGTTGTCGAGCCGGAGGAGGCTTCCGGCCATCCCGAGGATGCCGCTGGAGAGAACGAAGAAGAGGAGAAGTAGGGAGTTTTGGCTAGCCAGATCGAGAACATAAAGCAGCTCCGCGGGGAGACCGCCGCCGGGATGATGGACGTGAAGAAAGCCCTCGAGGAGTCGGGCGGCGACCTCGAAGGCGCGCGGCGTATACTGAAAGAGCGCGGCCAGGCCATCGCGGCGAAGAAGGGTTCGCGGGAGGCGAGCGAGGGTCTCATCGAGTCGTACATACATTTCAACGGGCGCGTCGGGGTCATCGTCGAGGTGAACTGCGAGACGGATTTCGTGGCCCGCACGCCGGAATTCAAGGAATTCGCCCGCAACGTCGCGCTCCACATCGCATCCATGAAGCCGCTGTGCGTCGCGCCGGAGGACATCCCGGCGGAGTCCGTCCAAGAAGAGCGCTCCATCGCCGAGAAGCAGGCGGTCGAGATGGGCAAGCCCGAGAACATCACGCAGCAGATTGTGGAGGGTCGCATAAAGAAGTGGACATCCGAGCAGGCTCTCCTCACGCAGGATTACGTCAAGGAGATGGACAAGACGGTCGGGGATCTCCTTCAGGACACGATACAGAGGCTCGGGGAGAACGTCGTCATCCGCCGCTTCACGCGGTACGAACTCTAGGATTTTGGACGAGATTGTAAAGTCCGGCGATGGCTCGGGAAGCCCCCGCTCCGAACTCGGCTCCATAAAGCGCGTCGTCCTCAAGCTCTCCGGCGAATCGCTCGCCGGGGAGAAGGGCTACGGCATAGACCCCGAAAGCCTCCAGGCGACCGCGATGCAAGTTCTCGAAGCCGTCGAGGCCGGGGCGGAACTCGCCGTCGTCGTCGGGGGCGGAAACATCTTCCGAGGCTCCGGCGTCGCCGATTCGCTCGGCATCGAGAAGACGACCGCCGACTATATGTCCATGCTCGGCACCGTCATAAACGCCCTCGCTTTGCAAGCGGCTCTCGAACAGCGCGGCATCGCCGTCCGCGTCCAGTCGGCGATCCAGATTCAAGAGGTCGCCGAGCCGTATATCCGCCGCCGCGCCGTGCGGCATCTCGAAAAGGGCCGCGTCGTCATCTTCGCCTCCGGGACGGGGAATCCCTTCTTCACGACGGACACGGGGGCCGCGCTGCGCGCGCTCGAGATCGGGGCCGATGCGATCCTCATGGCGAAGAACCGGGTGGACGGGGTTTACGACAAGGATCCCCGCCACCATCCGGACGCGAAGATCATGCCCCGGCTCAATTACATGGATCTCCTCTCCGAGAACCTTTCGGTCATGGACCACACGGCGGCGACGTTGTGCAGCGGGGAGGGACTCCCCATCATCGTCTTCGATATACTCAAGGCGGGAAACCTCCGCCGCATACTCGCGGGCGAGAGGGTCGGCTCTCTGGTCTGGAACAACGGCCAGAGCGTATAAGCAGGGGAAACCGGGCTGAGGAGGAATGCGATGTCGGACATGATCGACCTGACAACTGCTGAGAAAAGGATGAAGAGCGCCCTCGCCGCCGTGAGAAACCAATTCTCGTCCATCCGGACCGGACGCGCCAACCCGGCGATTCTGGATCGGATCGAAGTCGAGGCATACGGATCGAGGATGCCGCTCAAAAGCGTCGCGAACATCGGCGTGCCGGAGCCGCGCCTCCTCACCGTGACCCCCTTCGACCCGAACTCCCTCAAGGACATCGAGCGTTCGATTCGCGACTCGGACATCGGCCTCAACCCGATGAACGACGGGAGGATCCTCCGCCTCCCGATCCCCGAACTCACCGAGGAACGCAGAAAAGAGTTCATTCGGGTCGCCCGAGGCATGGCCGAGGAAGGCCGTGTCTCGGTGCGGAACGTCCGTCGGGGTGAGATGAGCGACCTCCACGAGCTTCGCAAGGAGGGGGAGATCTCCGAGGACGACGAACGCCGCGCCGAGGGCGAATTGAACGGCCTCACCACGAAATACGTAAAGCTCATAGACTCGGCTCTCGAAGAGAAAGAGTCGGAGCTTATGGAGGTCTGACGCTGGAACCCCTCCAAAAACACCCATCCCACGCGAACGGCGAAGCTCGGCTTCTCGCGACCCCGGACGACGCTCCCCGGAAAGCCCCGGAGAACGGCCCGCGAAACGTCGCCATCATCATGGACGGCAATGGGCGGTGGGCGCGTCGCCGCCTCCTCCCGCGGGCCGCCGGACACCGGGCCGGGGTCGAGGTTCTCAAACCCGTCCTCGAAGCCGCCGGGGAGGCCGGGGTCGAGACCCTCACCCTTTACGCCTTCTCCACCGAAAACTGGGCGCGTCCGACGGAAGAAGTGGACACCCTCATGCGCCTCTTTTTAGAGACCGCCAAAGAAAGGGTGCCAGAACTCGGGGAACGCGGCGTTCGCATACGCTTCGTCGGGCGGCGCGAGAAGCTCCCCGAGGAGATCCAAAGCTCCATGCGCGAGGCCGAGGAACTCACCGCCGAGAACGGCAAGCTCGACGTGTACATCGCGTTAAATTACGGCGGTCGCTCCGAAATAGTGGACGCCACGCGGCGTATGATCTCCGCCGGACTCGACCCGGAGGACGTGGACGAAGCGACTTTCTCGAAATATTTGTACGCCCCGGAAGTCCCCGAAATGGATCTCGTAATCCGAACGAGCGGCGAGCTTCGCGTCTCGAACTTCCTCCTCTGGCAAATCGCCTACGCCGAACTATATGTGACCGACACCCTTTGGCCGGACTTCTCGAAGGAGGAGTTCACGAAGGCCGTTGAATCCTTCGCCTCCCGCTCGCGCCGCCGCGGCGGTGTGTGAGTCGCGGGGCTTCGTCGGCATGCCACCTCGTACGTTACGAAGAGAAGCCGACGGAAGGCGAACGCTTCGCCCGCCGGGAGTCGGGAGGTCGCGTCGCTTCGGGAGTCGGGAGTCGGGAAATGCGCGGTGCGAAACACACATCCGCCGTCGCGACGTTCGATTCCGGCGAGAGCCTCTCGGACGGGAAGGCGGGGATGTTCGGGGAGAGAAGGTCGAGAATCATTCGACTCCCGTGAAAACCGGAAGCCGGGGAATGCGCGAGGGCGAAACCCCGCGTCCTCGCCTCGTCCGTTCGACTTCCGCGAAAGTTTGTCGAAGCGAAGCGAACCGAGGATATTTTTACCCCCGGACGGGGGAGCCGACCCCGAAGGAATCGCATCCGGGCGCGGGAATTCCATGGAAGAGGCGACACCCCTCAAAACGAAGAGACATTCCGGTGGATCGTATACCCGGCGAAGCGAGGTGGATCTTCGAGGGAGAACACGGCCCGCCGAGCCGCCCCCACAGCGGGTTGCCCCGGTTATCGGGGGCGGGTTGCCGGGAGTCGGGAAAAGCGCGATGCCGGAACCCACACCCGCCATCGCTTCGTCGAGCGCACCCCGACCCCCGACTCCCGACTCCCGACTCCCGGTCTTTCGGATCGAAGCGACCATGCTGAGATGGCGCACCATCACCGCCATTCTCGTCGCCCCGATCGTCCTCGCCGGGATTTTAGCGGGCGAATGGGCAATCCTCGCGCTCGCCCTCGTCGTCGTCGGGATCTCCGCTTATGAGCTTTCGCGCGCCCTCGAACCTCTCCCGTTCCCGGCGGCGCTCGTTTCGGGCGTCGCTCCGATCCTTTTGTCCATACCGTTCGGGATTTTGGGGATTTTGGCGGGGGCGCTCCTCAGTTTTCCGTGGGCGCTTCTCTGGCTCGCGGGGCGTTCGGACGTGCGGACGCTCCGGGCGATACTCGCGATCCTTCTCATGGCGGTGTGGGTCGGGGTTCCGATGGCCCATCTCGGCCTCATCGCCGCGCTCGGGGTCGGGACTTTCCTCGTCCTCGCCGCCGTCGTCGGGCCGTGGATCTCCGACGCCGGGGCGTATTTCGCCGGGCGCTTCTTCGGTCGCCATCAGCTTCTCCCCACGCTTAGCCCGAAGAAGACGGTCGAGGGCGGCATCGGCGGCCTCGTCCTCACAACCCTCGTCGTCGCGCCGTTCGCGTTTTATTTCCTCGACTTCGACATCGTGAAAGCCGTCGCGCTCGGGGCGGCGATCTCCGTGGCGAGCCAGGCCGGAGACCTCTTCGAGTCCACGCTCAAACGCATCCTCGACATAAAAGACCTCGGGCGCGTCCTCCCCGGACACGGCGGGATGCTCGACCGGATAGACAGCCTCCTCTTCACCGCTCCGGCGGTATACTATATTTCTCTTCTCGCATGAATGAACTTTCAAGGACATCCCAAACCACGCCCCGGCGCGTGACGATCCTCGGCTCGACCGGGAGCATCGGCACGCAAGCCCTCGATGTCGTCCGCGCCCACCCCGACCGCTTCGAACTCGTCGGCCTCTCCGCCTCGAACAACGCCAAGATGCTCGAAAAACAAGCCCATGAGTTCTCCCCGAAATACGTCGCCCTCGAAAACGGCGACGCCGACTTCCTCCGAAACTGCGACGCGGAAACGCTCGTCGGCCCCGGCTCGGCGAGTGAACTCGCGAAAGCCCCGACCGACACCGTTCTCAACGGCGTCGTCGGCTTCGCGGGCCTCGCCGCGACGGTTTCAGCGCTCGAAGCGGAAAATCGGGTCGCGCTCGCGAATAAGGAATCCATCGTCGCGGGCGGCGAGTGGGTGATGTCCCTCGCCGAAGGAAACCCCACAATACCCGTGGACTCGGAGCATTCGGCGATTTTCCAGTGCATTGAGGGCCGGACGGAATCCGAGATAAGCGGTGTCCTTCTCACGGCTTCGGGCGGGCCGTTCTTCGAGACGGAGAAGGCGAAGCTCGCGGACGCGGGGGTGGAGGACGCGCTCGCGCATCCGACATGGAGCATGGGCGTGAAGAATACCCTCGACTCGGCGACGATGATGAACAAGGGACTCGAAGTCATCGAGGCTCATCATCTCTTCGGCATCCCATTCGACAAAATAAAGGTCGTCGTCCATCGCCAGTCCGTCGTCCACGGCGGCGTTATGTTCGAGGACGGGGCGACGATCCTCCACGCTTCGACGCCGAGTATGAAGCTCCCCATTTCGTACGGGATGCTTTATCCGGAGAGGGTGGATGTGTCGGTCGGGGCGACGCCTTTCGATGGGGTTTCGTGGACGTTCGACGAGCCGAGGAATGATGTTTTCCGGTGTTTGCCGCTCGCGTATGAGGCGGGGAGGCTCGGGGGGGCGTATCCGGTGGTTCTCAACGCGGCGAACGAGGTCGCCATCGAGGCTTTCCTCGAAGGTGGGATAAAATTCCTCGCTGTGGCCGATCTCATCGAGACGACGCTCGAAGCCGCGCCGGAGTTCGGGGCGATGGAGAGCATGGAGTCCATAAGCGAGGCGGACTCGTGGGCCAGAAACGAAGCGAAGCGTAAAGTGAAAGAGGTTCGATGACCATAATCGTCGCGATACTCGGGCTCATAGTCCTCATCGCCATCCACGAATTCGGGCATATGCTCACGGCCAAAGCCTTCGGCGTGAGGGTTCCCGAGTTCGGCATCGGCTTCGGCCCGGCCATCTTCAAGAAGAAGATCGGCTCGACCGTGTATTCCTTCCGCATCATACTCCTCGGGGGGTTCGCGAAGATCGCGGGCATGGGCGGCGACGATGGCTCGGCGACGGGGATGGAGGGGCGGAAAGGCTCCGGCGACGAGGAACTCGGCGAGGATGAGAAGCGGATAGACGGGCGGAGGCTCGATGTGGAGCCGGCGCCGGACACGTACTATGCGAAGCCGCATTGGCAGCGGGCGCTCATTATCTTCGCGGGGCCGGCGGTGAACATCGTGTTCGCGGTGCTTCTCTTTTCGAGTTTGTTCGCGATTCAGGGGGTTCCGACGCAGCTCGAGCCGGAGGTTCAGGCGATCGTCCCGGACTCGACGGCGGAGGAGATCGGCATTCAGGAAGGCGACCGGCTCGTCGCGATGGACGGGCGGAACATTCCGACGTGGGAGGGCTTCACCGAGGAGATCGGCAGCCGCGAGGCCGGAACCGAAGTTTCCGTCACCGTCGAGCGAAATGGTGGGGAGGAAATCCTCACCGGCGAGCTTGGGACGGCGATGCCCGGTTCCCACGCGCCGGGGGCGGATGATCCACAACTCGGCGTCGCCCCGGTCGTCGGGGAGACGAGCCATTCGCCGTTCCTCGCTTTGTGGGAGGGGACGAAGCAGACGTACGAGTTCGCGGCTTTGCAGATTTCGGGTCTGTTCATGATCATCACCGGGCAAATGAACTTCTTCGACAACGTCACGGGGCCGGTCGGGATCACGGCAGTCGGGGGCGAGGTGATGAGTCAGGGAGTGGTGGCATCGATATCCTTGCTCGCCATTATCAGCCTCATCCTCGGGGTTATGAATTTGCTTCCGATACTCCCGCTCGACGGTGGGCATCTCCTCTTCATCGCGATCGAGAAGATCGCACGCCGACCCATAAGCGAGGAGACGATGGGGAAGGTGGCTTTGCTCGGTCTCGGACTCGTGCTCATGCTCTTCGTCTTCGCGACGTATGCCGACTTGAGCCGGATATTCACCGGGGAGCCGCTTATTCCGCGATGACGGGCGGGGGATTGTTCATTTCCGCACACCTCCGGTTCGCAAGGCGGGGCGGACTCGGTAAAATCACGGCGGGAGATTGTTTAGCCCGGAACATCATTGAGAACATAGAGACGCGGTATAGCGACTTGAGGAGATTCGAGAGAAGATGACAGAGGCAGCGGTAGCCAAACGCCCGATCACGAGCCGTCAAATAAAGGTCGGCGACGTGCCGATCGGCGGGGACGCGAAGATCGCCGTCCAGTCTATGACGAACACGATGACCTACGACGTCGAGGCGACCGTCCAGCAAGTCTACGACCTCAACGCGGCCGGGGCGGATTTGGTTCGCGTCTCGGTCAACGGATCGAAGGCCCTCGAAGGCTTCAAGCAAGTCGTGTGGCGAAGCCCGACCCCGCTCATCGCCGACATCCACTTCGACTACCGGATGGCACTCGGGGCCGCCGACGCCGGGGCGGCGTGCATCCGCATAAACCCCGGGAACATCGGCAACGACGACCGATTCAGGAAGGTCATCGAGAAGTGCATGGAGAAGGACATCGCGATGAGGATCGGGGTGAACTCCGGCTCGGTGGAGAAGCGTTTCTGGGACATGCCGAAGGAGGAGGCTCTCGTCGCGAGCGCGCTCCACAAGGTCGAGATCGCCGAGGAGATGGGCTTTTATAATTTCAAGGTCTCCCTCAAAGCCTCCCACGTCCCCGAGATGGTCGAGGCGAACCGGAAGTTCCGCGAGCATTCGGACGCGCCATTGCATCTCGGTGTGACGGAGGCCGGGACGAAGCTCGCGGGTTCGATCAAAACCGCCGCCGCGTTCGGGCAGCTTCTTCCGTACGGCGTCGGGGACACCATCCGCATCTCGCTCGCCGAAGACCCGGTCGAGGAGATACCGGTGGCGTATCAAATCCTCTCGTCATTGAACCTCCGCCACCGCGGCCCGAACGTCATCGCGTGTCCTTCGTGCGCGAGGACGCTCGGCTTCGACGTGATCGGGATGGCCGCGAAGGTCGAGGACGCGCTCAAGCACTACGAAGACCACTTCACCGTCGCGGTGATGGGGTGCATCGTGAACGGCCCCGGCGAGGCTCGGGACGCGGATTACGGCGTCGCCGGAGGGAAGGATGACGGTGTAATTTTCTCGAAGGGCGAGCCGCTTCGGAAGGTCGGGCGCAACGACATCTTCGACGCGCTTTTCGACGAGATCGGGAAGGACGGCTGGAAGTAGTGAGGCTGCGGCGGGCTTTTATGTTCGCCGGCGCTTCTTTCATCGGGTGCGTTGCGACGCTCTTCGTGTACGTCGCTCTCTTCATCGTCCAGACAGCGAACGCCGACAACGCCTGCGAGAGCTACCCGGCGGGCGTTCCCGGCGCGGATTATTCGGATGTACGCGGCATCGGTTTCGAGAACTCGTTTTTGAACCTCGGCGGGCGTTGCGCGTACCATATGAACGACGGCTAGGTCGTCAATGCCTATGAGCCGGGCTTGTGGTTCTCCGGGGCCATCGCGGGTATCGTGGCGTTGTTCGCGGGGATGGTCGTTTACCTCGTGCGAAGGAAAGGGCATCCGGGCTGGATCTTCGGTTTATGCGCTTTGGTGGCTCCGCCGCTCGCCATGTCGCTGGCCTTGATCGCTCCGCGCAAGCCTCCGATTTCAGCGGCGTGACCGCTGCGAACCTCGACCCCCGGCGGTTCGAGCGTGGTTCGAGCGTTATGGTTAAATGAGGCCATGTCCGGCGCGGTAGAAAAGCGGATAGTCTCCCGCCATCCGAAGGTGCTCAACGGCGACCTCGTTTTCACCGGTACGCGGGTGCCGGTGAAGAACCTCATAGACTACCTCGAAGCCGGAAGCTCGCTGGACGACTTTCTGGAGGGGTTCCCCGGTGTGAGCCGCGAGCAAGCCGTGGGGTATTTGGAGATGGCTCGCGAAGCCGTCGAGGGGTCGGTGCGTGCGGGTTCTTCTCGATGAGATGCTCGACCGCCGCCTAAAGCGGTTTCTGCCCGACGGAATCGAAGCGCACACCGTCCGGGAGCGGGGATGGGGTTCGGTGCAAAATGGCGAACTTCTCGAAGCGGCGCAGCGCGAGTTCGAGGTTCTTATAACCACCGACCAGGGTATTCCGCATCAGCAAAACTTGAAGCGGTTCGATCTGGCTGTCATAGTCCTTTCGGCGAAAAGCAACAGCATCGCGGATCTCGAACCCTTGATGCCCGAGGTTTCGCGGCTTTTGGAGGGGGCTTCATCGGAATTGCGTCCGGGGCATTCTGTGACGATCGAAGGATAAATGCCTGAAAAATTGTTTGGCACATTTTGTGGAGTTCGAGAAGGGCGGTGTCGGACATAGGCGAAGCATCGCATGACGGAAGCCGCTCCGGTGGATGCTTGTGCGGCGCGGTGCGCTACGAGGTTGCGGGAGAGCCGGAAGCGTCCTCGATCTGCCACTGCGTCTCTTGCCGCAAATCAGCCGGGGCGCAATCCGTGGCGTGGGTCGTGTTTTCGTATGAAGGTTTTCGAATCGTCTCCGGCGAACCCGCCGCATTCCGCTCGTCGGAGAATGTCAGCCGAACATTTTGCGTCGAGTGCGGCACGACATTGACATATCAGCATGACGAAGACCCGGACGCCATAGACATCACCGCCGCGAGCCTCGATCTCCCCGACGAGTTCCCGCCGACGCGCCACGTGTGGCTGGAAGACAAACTCGCATGGGACACGGTCGACGACGGCCTTCAGCGCTTCGAGCGCGGCTCCTCGGAAGGCGAATCCTCGGAAGGCGCATCTTCATAAGGACGCCGAGGGAACATCCCGCCTCCTTCCGCTAGAATCAACGCCGGAAAGCGAGAGAGGAGAGAATTATGGCAGCGGAAGTCCGAACCGTCGAAGTGAAGCCGGAGTCGTTCAGCTACGTCTTCAGCCCGTACCGCGAGCCAATCGCGAAGGTGAAACCCGGCGACCGGGTCGTCGTCCACACCGAGGACGCCTTCGAGAGCCGCATCCAAAGCACGGACGATTTGCCGAGCAAAGCCCTCGCGACGGCGAAGTTCCTCAACCCGCAGACGGGGCCGATCTTCGTCGAAGGCGCGGAGCCGGGCGATACCCTCGCCGTCCGAATAGAGAGCATCGAGCCGACGCGGGACTTTGCGGTGAGCGCGCTCGTTCCGTACTTCGGCGGCCTCACCTCGACGGTGGCGACGCGCATGCTTCAAGAACCTTTGCCCGAGAAGGTATGGATCTGGAACCTCTCCGATGACGGCAAAACCCTTTCGAACGGGGATGTCGGCGTGGATGTGGAGTGGGAGCCATTCACGGGAACGCTCGCGGTCGCGCCGGATCTCGAAGCGATATCCGCCCTCTCGCCGGGGCCGTTCGGTGGAAATATGGACGTGCCGGACGTGAGGCCGGAGAATACGGTTTATCTCCCCGTGTGGAACGAGGGCGCGCTCGTGTATACGGGGGATTGCCATGCGCGGCAGGGACAAGGCGAGGCGTGCGGCGTCGCGCTCGAAATAACGGCGAAAGTAACCTTCGTCTTCGACGTCATAAAGGGCAAGGAAATCGAGTGGCCCCGCATCGAGTCGGACGAAAAGATAATGGTCGTCGGGAGCGCGAAGCCGATGGAGGACGCCGCCCGCATCGCGAACGTCGAACTCATAATGTGGCTCGAAGAGGAGTACGGCTTCGACCGCCTCGACGCATATCAGCTTGTAACGCAGGCAGGCGGGCTTTATGTCGGGAACATGGTGGACACGACGTATTCGCTCGTCGCCTCGATGGAGAAGAAGTATCTGCGAGGCTCCTGAGAAGCGCAAAGTAAGGATTTCGGGGTTCGGGGAGACAAGCTGCCGAACCCCGGCGCTTGAAGTTGCATCGCCTTGTAACCTACGTCCCCTACGATATAATTTGCATCGCTGTAGTGAAGCAAGGGGTTTTCCGGGTATTCCCGGACCCGTTGCTTTTTTTATCGTTTGGAACTTTTTTGGAGAAGGTGGTCGTTACGGCGAGGCTGGACAGGCTTGCGGAGGTTGTGGAGGGGGCTTTGCCCGAGGGTACCGAGCTTGTGGAAGCTCGTTTCTCCGGCGGGCCTCTTTTGACGCTGCTCGTGGATCGCATGAACGGCCCCATGGATCACGAGTTCACCTCCCGGCTGTCCAAAGACATCTCTCCGGCGTTGGAGGGCGAGGGGTACGACGGCATGGTCGAGGTCTCGTCCCCCGGCATCGAACGGCCGCTGACGAAGCCGGAGCATTTCCGCCGCTTCGTCGGCCACGAGGCGAAGATCCGGGTCAGCCCGCCCGTGGACGGAAAGCGTAATTTCACGGGCATCATAGAAAGCGCCGACGACTCGGGCTTCGCGCTGAAGCTAACCGAGGAGGGCGGCATGGACGGGGGGACGGTCGAATTGGCTTTCGGATCCGTCACGAGCGCCCATCTCAAGGAGGAACAAGACAAATGAATACGCAGATAATCGTCTCCGCTTTGTGTGAGATCGAGAACGACAAAGGAATCCCCTTCGAGACGATAAAGAGCGTCCTCGAAGAGTCAATGCTCTCTGCCTACGAGAACTACGAAAACGTGGACGAGGAGACGGAGGTCGTCCTCGACGAGGAGGCCGGGGCGTTCCGGGTGATGAAGGACGGCGAGGACATTACGCCGGAGGACTTCGACTTCACCCGCATCGCGGCGACGGTGATGCGCCAGAATTTCCTCCAGCGACTCAATGAAGTCCACAACGAGCAGCTTTTGGAGGCGTACGGCGGGAGGATGGGCGAGGTCATCACCGGCATCGTCCAGCAAGCCCACCGTCGCATGACCATAGTGGATCTCGGGCAGGTCGAGGCACTTTTGCCCGCGAGCGAGCAAGTTCCCGGAGAGCGGTACGAGAACGGGCAGCGGATAAAGGTTTTCCTGCTCGAGATCCGGGAGCCGAGCCGAAGCGGCCCCGCTTTGACGGTGAGCCGCCGCGCCGAGGGGCTTTTGAGGGGGCTCTTCATTTTGGAGGTTCCGGAGATATACGATGGCCTCGTCGAGATAAAGGCTGTTTCGAGGGAGGCCGGGCTTCGTTCGAAGGTGGCGGTTTGGTCGAACGAGGCGGGCATTGACCCGGTCGGCGCTTGTGTCGGGCCTCGGGGGAGTCGGGTTCGGGCGGTTGTCTCGGAGTTGCGGAACGAGAAGATAGACATCATTCAGTGGGATCCCGACCCGGCGCGCTTTATCGCCAAAGCATTGTCTCCCGCTCGTGTGAGAGAAGTCTATCTCGACGAGGACGAGGAGCAGGCGGAGGTCATCGTGCCGGACGATCAATTGTCTTTGGCGATCGGGCGCGAGGGCCAGAATGCGAGGCTTGCCGTAAAACTGACGGACTGGAAGATAGACATAAAGCCGGAGAGCCAGGCGATCGAGTTCGACGAGGACGACGAGGGCTGGGAGCCGGACGAGGACTCGGCGATGCACCGATGCCGGGCGGTTCTCTCGAACGGGAGGCGCTGCGCGAACATGGCGCTCGCGGGGTCTTTGTTCTGCGGGATACCCCCGCATCAGGAACAGGCCGCCGAGTTCGAGGGAATGGTCGGAGATGCGAATGGCGCTCGGGGGGCGGAGGGCATCGAAAGCCCCGCCGAACGCTCGCCGGAGGACGAGGAGGTCGTGGATGAGTAAGCGAGTGCATGAGATAGCGAAGGAATTGGGACTGAATAATAAAGAGGTCATAAGCCTCCTCAATGACGGCGGCGTGGAAGTCAACCACCATTCCGCCTCCGTCGAGGACTCGGACTACGAACGGGTCTTCGGGGGCAACGGAACCCCGAACGCGAACGGCGATGCCGAAGGCTCCGCCGACGGCGCCGCCGAGCGCACCCCCGCGCAGGAGGAAGAGGCCGAGGAGGCTCGGGCCGAGGCCGAAGAGTCCGGGGACGGGGCCGCCATCGCCGAGGCGCCCGCCGAAGACCCCGCGCCACAGCCGGAGGCCCGTCCGGCGAAGGGCGGGAAGAAGGGCGACAAGCAGCGGAAGCGCCGCCGGGTCGTCATAGACGCGAGCGCGACGAACAGGGGATCCCGGAGCCAGCCGCAGGCGAGGAGGGACGACCAGCCGGAGAAGGCTCCCGAAAGCAAGCCCGAGGCGCCCGCCGAGGCTTCGCCGTCGGTGGCGAGGGTCGAGCCGGGGGCGACGGTTGCCGATGTCGCCGAGGCGATCGGGGTCCCGTCGGCGAGCATCGTCGAGCTTCTCTTCAATATGGGGGAGATGAAGACCCAGACACAAACGCTCTCGGAGGATGAGATCGAGCTTATAGCCGAGGAGCTCGGCGTGAAGGTCGAGGTCGCCTCCGACGAAGAGCCTCCGGAGGACGTCCTTCCCGAGGACTCCCCGGACGACCTCGTCGAGAAGGCTCCGGTCGTCACCGTGATGGGCCACGTTGACCACGGGAAGACTTCCCTCCTCGACCGCATCCGAAAGGAGGATGTCCAGTCCGGCGAGGCGGGAGGTATCACGCAGCACATCGGCGCGTACCAGGTTACGACCGAGAACGGACGCAAGGTCACGTTCATAGACACGCCGGGCCACGAGGCGTTCACCGAGATGCGCGCCCGAGGCGCGAGGGTCACGGATGTCGTCGTCCTCGTCGTCGCGGTGGACGACGGCATCATGCCGCAGACCGAGGAGGCTATCGAGCACTCGAAGGCCGCCGGGGTTCCCGTCGTGGTCGCGGTGAATAAGATCGATGTCCAGAACGCGAACGTTGACCGGGTTCTCGGGGAGCTTTCCGAGAGGGGTCTCGCGCCGGAGGCGTATGGCGGCGAGACGGTCACCGTCCAGGTTTCGGCGAAGACGGGGGAGGGGATCGAGGACCTCCTCGAGAACATCCTCATCGTCGCGGAGCTCGAGGAGCTTCAGGCGAACCCGAGCGCCGAGGCGAGCGGGTACGTCATCGAGGGCGAGCGCGACCCCGGCCGAGGCCCGGTGGCGACGCTGCTTTTGAATCGCGGCACGCTCCATCGCGGCGACATCGTTTTGGCTGGCTCGGCGTATGGCCGTGTTCGGGCGATGATGGATTACACGGGCAAGCGGGTGGACGAGGCGGGGCCGGCGACCCCGATCGAGGTTCTCGGCCTCTCCGGCGTGCCGGAGGCGGGAACCCGCTTCGAGGTCGTCGAGCACGAGCGGGGCGCTCGCTCGAAGGCGCAGCAAGTCGAGGCGTCGCTCCGCCGCCAAGAACTCGCGGCGGGCGGGCAGCGACTCACCCTCGACCAGCTTCTCGGACAGGAAGGTTCCTCCGACCTCAACCTCGTCGTCAAAGCCGACGTCGCGGGTTCGATGGAAGCCCTCAAGGAATCATTGGCGAAGCTCACCACCGACGAAGTTCGCGTGAATGTCGTGAGGAGCGGAGTCGGCGCATTGACCGACTCCGACGTGAACCTCGCGAGCGCGTCCGGCGGTATTCTCCTCGGTTTCAACGTCCGCCCGACGGTCACGGCCAAGCAAGTCGCCGAGCGCGAGGGTGTCGAGATCCGGACATACGACGTAATTTACAAGGCTCTCGAGGACATCGAGGCGGCGATGAAGGGTATGCTCGCCCCCGAGACCGAGGAGCGCGAAACCGGAACCGCCGAGGTCCGGGCCGTCATCCGGGTACCGAACGTCGGGGCGATCGCGGGTTCATACGTAACGTCCGGCGAAATATCGCGCAACGACCGCGTGCGGGTCGTGCGGGACGGAGCCGTCGTCTACGACGGGAATTTGTCCTCGCTAAAGCGTTTCAAGGACGACGTGCGGAGCGTCCGCGAGAGCTTCGAGTGCGGCATCGGCGTCGAGAACTTCAACGACGTCAAGGAAGGCGACGTCCTCGAGTTCTTCCAGATAGTGGAGATACCGCGCTAGAAAATCCCACGAACCGAAGGAACTCTTTTGTTCTGTAACGTCAAGCTGGAGTTGGAGCTTCCGTACGCCTCCAGCCTCAAGGACAAGCGACAGACGATCCGGTCATTAAAGGATCGCCTCCGCCGCAAGAACGTCTCGGTGGTCGAGTCGAACCACCAGGATTCGTGGCAGCGGGCGACGGTCGAGATAACCCTCGCCGCCGTCTCCCCCGGAGCCGCCGAAGAAAAGAGGAACGAAGTGAAGCGCATGCTCCTCAACTACGACGAGATGAAGATAGCCGACTGGCGCGAGGAGTTTGCGAGTTTATGAGAGGGCTGGCGGCTTCGCCGCCGTGCTTGGTTCTTGGTTTTCAGTTTTTAGCCAAGAACTAATAACTAAGAACCAACAACGGGAGCGAAGCGACCACATGACCGAGAGAACACGCAAAATAGAATCGCAGCTAAAAGAGATCGTGGGCGAAGAGGTCGCCTCGCTCTCCGACCCGCGCATCCACGGCCTCGTCACCGTGACCGAGGTTCGGGTCAGCCCGGACATCTCGGTGGCGACGGTTTATTACAGCGTCCTCGACGAGGACGCCGAAGAGGCTCGGGAAGGGCTTCAAAGCGCGGCGGGGCGTATACAATCCTCCGTCGGGAGCCAGACGCGGCTCAGGCGGACGCCGAGGCTCCGCTTCCGCCCGGATCCCGTAGTCGAACAGGCAAGCAAAATAGAAGCCGCCTTGAGAGAGGTTAGGGAGGAGAGGCAAAGTGGAGACGAGGACAAAGAATAATACGCTCGAAGAGGTCGCGGCCCTTCTGAAAACCCTCGACAAGGTCGCGATAACCACCCACGTCGGAGCCGACGGAGACGCCATCGGCTCCTCGGCGGCGATGGTGAGGCTCATGCGGCATCTCGGGGCCGACGCGGTGTTTTGCCACTCCGAGGAGGTTCCGAACTACCTCCGGTGGATGATCCCCGACGCGAATAAGGAACTCCCCGAAGGCTACGATCTCATCGCCCTCGACACCTCCCGCGCCGACCGCACCGGAGTCCCGATCCCGGACGGCTGGGCGAAACTGAACCTCGACCACCACGCGGACAACCCGCTTTACGCCGAATACAACTTCGTGGACGGGAAGGCCGCCGCGACCGCCGAAATAGTGAACCGACTCTTCGCCGAACTCGGCATCCCGCTCGACAAGGATTCCGCCGAGGCGATATACACGGGCGTGCGAACCGACACGGGCGGCTTCCGCTTCCGAAACATCTCCCCCGAGGCCCACGAGATGGTCGCCGACCTCCTCCGGGCCGGAGTCGTCCCGGCGGACGTGGACGACCGCATAAACCGGACGGGGACCATCGAGCAACTCAATATCGTCGGCGTCACAATGGCGAACGCCGTCCGCCACGGAGAGGCGATAATCGCCACCGTGGACAAGGCCGACTACGAGAAGACCGGAGGCTCAGAGCTCGACTCGAAGGAGGCCATAGACAACCTCCGCACCGTCGCCGGAGTGGATGTCGTCGCCCACCTCCGCGAGGTTCCGCACGGCACGAAAGGCTCGCTACGCTCCGAATCCGTGGACGTGGCCGAGATTGCCGCCCTTTTCGGTGGCGGCGGACACAAGCTCGCCGCCGGGTACACCCGCGAGGGAATGACGCCCGAGGAGGCGAAGGCGGAGCTTCTCGGCGTGTTCGAAAGCCGCATGAACCTCGAGCGCGAATAGCGAGTCGCGAACAGCGAATCGAGGGAAACGCTATTCGCCGGAAGACTATGGGAGAAACTTCGATCGGACTCGGAAAGACAGACTCGGCCTCATCGGCTCCGATGATATCGGGCGCGCTCCTCGTGGACAAGCCCCCCGGCATATCCTCGGCGAAGGCGGTCGCGATCATAAAGCGCCTCCTTCCGAGGAAAACGAAGGTCGGCCACACCGGAACCCTCGACCCCCTCGCGTCGGGCCTCCTCGTCGTAATGGTCGGAAAGGCCACGCGCCTCTCGCGCTACGTGACGGGGATGGAGAAGTCATACACCGCCACCGCCCGCCTCGGGGCGACCTCCACCACCCTCGACGCCGAAGGCGAAATCATCGAACTCGAAAGTCCGATACCGGACGAGGATTCCATCCGGGCCGCCCTCCCGACTTTCACCGGGAAAACAAAGCAACTCCCACCGATGGCGTCTGCCATAAAGGTCGGAGGCGAGCGTCTTTACAAGCTCCATCGCCGAGGCGTCGAAGTCGAGAGGGAGGAGCGCGAAGTCGAAGTCCATAGCTTCGACCTCATTAGCTTCGACGAAACCTCGAACGAAGCGGCCTTCCACATCTCATGCGGCAGCGGAATATACGTCCGCTCCCTCGTCTCCGACCTCGCCGAATCCCTCGGGAGCGGCGCATACCTCACCTCCCTCCGCCGAACATCGGTCGGGCCATTCGACGTGGACGAAGCATCCCCCCCCGACACCCTCGACGAAGGATCCATACATAACCACATAATACCCTTGATGGAAACCGTATCGCATCTTCCGGTCGTGGAGATCGGCGACGAGATGGCGCGTGGTGTAAAGAATGGCCGTCCGATAAGCGTTTCGGGGGATGTGGCGGGGAGTTTCCGGGTGGAGAGCGGGGGCGAGTTGCTCGCCGTCTACGAGGCTGGCGAGGACGGCGTGGCGAGGCCGGAGGTTGTGTTGTGCGCGGGGTGAGGGGGAATGGTTTCCTTGTCTGGATGGGACGCGGGAATCCTTCCATCTTCGCTGCTTTCCGTAGAGACGCAGCATGCTATGTCTCTACGAAGATGTGTCCACCGGAGGCTGTCGGAGGGCGGGAGGCGCATCCGAATGAGGGGCGGGTGTTTCCGGCATCGTGGCGGAGAAGATCCGCCGGGTCGTCTTTGCATGGGAGCGGGGCGCTCTTCCGTGCCGCCCCATCCCCGCCGAGGGAGCCGTAATTGACTTCCCCGACTCCCGGAAAAGTAGTCGCGCTCGGGAACTTCGACGGCGTGCATCTCGGCCATCAGGTGGTTCTCGGGCGAGCCATCGAGGAGGGGGGGGAGAGGAATTTGCGGGTCGTCGCGGCGACCTTCGATCCCCATCCGAGGATGGTTTTGAGGCCGGGCGGGGAGCCTCTCCTTCTCACTACGGTCGAGATGAGGCGCGAATTATTGCTCGGCGCGGGGGTGGACGAGGTCGCGGTGATCACATTCGACAAAGAACTCTCGAAGAAAAGCCCCGAGGAGTTCGTGAAGGAGATCCTCGTCGGCAGGCTCGGGGCGGAGGTCGTCGTCGTCGGGGAGAATTTCCGGTTCGGATACAAGGCGGCGGGAAACCTCGAAGACCTTCGATGGCTCATGCGTTCATTCGGCGGGGAGGCGTTCGGTGTCCCGGTGAGGGGCGTGAACGGCGGCGAGGAGATAAGCTCGACGCGCATCCGGGAGTTTCTCGGAGAAGGGCGGGTCGAGGAGGCTTCGAGGCTCCTCGGGAGGCCGCACTCTCTGCGCGGCGAGGTCGTCGTCGGCGACAAGCGCGGAAGGACCATAGGCTTCCCGACCGCGAACGTGGAGCCGGAGCCTTCCATCCTAATTCCGGCGCGTGGCGTGTACGCTTGCTTCGTCGAGATAGATGGGGAAAGGTGGCCGTCGTCTGTGAACATCGGGGTGGCGCCGACGTTCGGGGAGAGGGAGAGTCGGGTCGAGGCGCATGTTTTGGGCTTCGACGGGGATTTATATGGGAAGGTTATCGAAGTGGAGTTTTTGCGGAGGATACGGGGGGAGAAGAAGTTTTCCGGTGTGGATGAACTCATCTCGCAGATTGGGCGCGACGGTGAGGAGGCGCGGCGGATAACGGATGCTACGAGTTGATACATGTGGTAGCATCTCGGGTTGAATAAGTCGGAAAACAGACGATTAGACAAGAAGACGAATACAGAGGAGAAGTAAGAAGTTGGCGGTTGTGGAGAACAAAGAGGAGATAATCCGGGAGCATCGGGCGCACGAGGGCGACACGGGTTCGTCGGAGGTGCAAGTCGCGGTGCTTACGAAGAGGATCTCGCATTTGACGGATCATTTGCGGATCCACAAGCACGATTACCATTCGAGGAGGGGGCTTCTCAAGCTCGTCGGCAAGAGGCGGCGGCTTTTGAAGTACGTCCAGAAAAAGGACATCGAGCGTTACCGCTCGCTCATCTCGAAGCTCGGGCTGCGTCGTTAGTCCGGGACACCAAAGAAGCAAGAGGAGAAACAGAATATGCGTTTAGAGATCCTAGTAGGCGACCGTTCGCTGGTACTCGAGACCGGGAAGCTGGCTAAGCAAGCCGGCGGCTCTGTCACGACCCGCCTCGGCGACACCATGATCCTGTCCACCGCCGGCCGCTCGAAAAGGCCGCGCCCCGGTGTGAGCTTCCTGCCACTCTCCGTGGACATCGAAGAAAGAATGCCGTCCGCGGGCAAAATCCCCGGCGGCTTCCTCAAGCGCGAGGGACGACCCTCAGACCGGGCAATCCTTACCGCCCGACTCACGGACCGCCCCCTCCGCCCACTCTTCCCGAAGAATTACCGGAATGAAATACAGGTTATCGGGACCGTCCTCGTCGCCGACCAGGAAATGCCGTATGACGTGGTGAGCATGGTCGGGGCGTCGGCGGCGCTCTCGCTTTCGGATCTTCCGTTCGACGGCCCGATCGGCGCGGTTCGCGTCGGGCGCGGCCCGGAGGACGGGAGCTTCATTCTCAACCCGACGTACGCGCAGATCGAGGAGAGCGATCTCGACCTCGTCGTCGCTGGGACGAAAGAGGCCATCACGATGGTCGAGGCCGGGGCGAACGAGGTTACGGAAGACGTCATGGTTGACGCCCTCCAGCTCGCGCAAACGGTCGTTCAAACCCAGGCCGAGGCCATCGAGAAGTGGGCCGCCGAGCATGGTAAACCGAAGCAGGAAATCGAGGCTCCGGAGGAGAACCCGTTCCTCGCGCAGATCCGCTCCGAGCATTATTCGGCCATAAAAGACGGCATCGTGAACACCGACCGCCGCGCCCGCTACGACGACCTCGAAGCGATCGAGGAGCAAATTCTCGAAGGCCGCGAGGACGAGGGCGAGATAGCGCAGATAAAGGAAGCCTTCTCGAAGCTCGAAAAAGAAGCCTTCCGTGATTTGTACGTGAACGACCGGAAGCGGACCGACCTCCGCGCCCTCGACGAGATACGCCCGATCGAGGCCGAGGTCGGCTTTCTTCCCCGCGTCCACGGGACGGGGCTTTTCTCCCGAGGCGAGACGCAGGTTCTCTCGTCGCTGTCTTTGGCGGATCTCGGTCTGAAGCAAAGGCTCGATACTTTGGAGCCCGCCGTGACGAAGCGGTACATGCACCATTACAACTTCCCGCCGTACTCCACGGGCGAGACGGCTTTTCTGCGCGGCCCGAAGCGGCGTGAGATCGGCCACGGCGCTCTCGCCGAGCGGGCGCTTCTCCCGGTCATTCCGGGCGAGGAGGAGTTTCCGTACGCGATCCGCATAATCTCCGAGGTCCTCGAGTCGAACGGCTCGTCCTCGATGGCGAGCGTGTGCGGCTCGACGCTCTCGCTGATGGACGGCGGAGTTCCCATAAAGGCTCCGGTCGCGGGAGTCGCGATGGGCCTCGTCAAAGAAGGCGACGACTACGTCATCCTCTCGGACATACAAGGTCTCGAAGACCACATGGGCGACATGGACTTCAAAGTCGCCGGGACCCGCGACGGCATCACCGCGCTCCAGATGGACATGAAGATCACCGGAGTGTCTGCGGAGCTTCTCAAAGAGGCGCTCGGACAGGCGAAGACGGGCCGCCTCCACATCCTCGACATCATGAAGGCGACCATCGCCGACCCGCGCCCGGAGACTTCGGACTATGCCCCCCGCGTCGAGGCGCTCACGATTCCGAAGGATAAGATTGGCCTCGTCATCGGGCCTGGCGGGAAGACGATAAACGGGATGCAGGACGAGTACGGGGTCTCGATCTCGATAGAGGACGACGGCGTCGTATACGTCTCGGGCCTCGACGGCGTCTCGGTCAAGAGCGCCTTAGCGACGATCCACAACATGACGAAGGACATCGAGTCGGGGGAGATATACACCGGCAAGGTCGTGAAGACGACGAACTTCGGCGCCTTCGTGGAGCTTACGCCGGGACGCGACGGCCTCCTCCACATAAGCCGCCTCGCTCCGGGCAAGGAGCGTGTCGAGCGGGTCGAGGATGTCGTCACCGAGGGCGACAAGGTGAAGGTCCGCGTCCTCGAAATGGACAAGCAGGGCAAGATATCGCTCGAGAGGCTGGAAGACTAGCCCGAAGCCCGGCGAACGGACACGGCGGATGCCGGAAAGCGAAGCGCGAGCGGCGGATGGTTTTCCCCATTCGCCGCTTCCGGCATCGCCGCATTTCCGTCTCGGCGGGCCATAAAGCAACGTCGGTATAAGGAGTAACAAATGCCTGAAAATAACATCCGAAAGAAAGAGTTCCCCGGCGGCTTGCGAGTATTCTCGGAGCCGCTCGCCGAGTCCACGAGCGTGGCACTTGGGGTTTGGATCCGCGCCGGGAGCCGCGACGAGCAAGCGAACGTCGCGGGCATCTCGCACCTCATGGAGCACATGCTCTTCAAAGGCACCCCGAGCATGAACGCTCTCAAAGTCGCCGAAGCCTTCGAGTCAATCGGCGCGCAGGAAAACGCCGCAACCGGAGAAGAATACACGGTGCTTTACGCCCGGTTCCTCCCCGAGCATCTCGAACGCGCCCTCGACATAATGAGCGACATGGTTCTCAACCCGACGCTCGCCGACCTTGAGCGGGAGCGCGAGGTCATCGTCGAGGAGATCGGGATGTACGAAGACCGCCCCGACCAAATGGCCGACGAGAACCTCTCGTCGCTCATCTTCCACAACGACACCCTCGGACGCCCGATAATCGGCTCCGCCGAGACCGTCCGAGGCGTGGATCACGACACACTCAAAAACTTCCACGCGAAGACATACAACGCGGCCAACGTCTTCGTCGTGGGAGCGGGCAAGCTCGACCCGGACGAGTTCGAGAAGATAGTTGGCGAGAAGCTGGCGAACCTCCCGGCTGGCGAGCCGTTCGAGAGGAACGCGAACCCCGGAACGCCGGACAGCCGCTTCTTCTATAAATTCAAGGAGACCGAGCAGTACCACGTCTCCATCGGCTCGCTCGGCATTCCGGCGAAGAGCGAGGATCGCTACGCGATGGCGTCGCTCAACAACGTACTCGGCGGCGGCATGTCGAGCCGCCTCTTTCAGGAAGTCCGCGAGAAGCGCGGCCTTGCCTACGCCGTCTTCTCGTACCATCAAGGTTATTCCGACACCGGAGCGTCGAAGATGTATGTCGGATCCACGACGGGCAACGTCGAGGAGGCCGTCAAGGTCATGATCGAGCAAGTCGGAAAAATTCAAGAGTACACGATCACCGACGAAGAGCTCGACCGGACGAAGCAGCAACTGAAAAGCTCCACGCTCCTCGCGCTCGAGAGCACGGCGGCGAGGATGAACCGCATAGGCCGAAGCACCATGAACG
The DNA here is from genome assembly GCA_013697825.1 of Rubrobacter sp. GTDB lineage: Bacteria > Actinomycetota > Rubrobacteria > Rubrobacterales > Rubrobacteraceae > JACCWD01. The sequence continues at coordinate 28,153 of JACCWD010000058.1, read as the reverse complement.
GCACCGAGCTTCTAACGCCGGAGGAAATCTCCGAGCGCATAGAGGCCGTAACCGCCGAGGACATACTGCGCCTGGCGAAAAAGCATCTAAAACTAGAAAACATGTACCTCTCGGCGGTCGGGCCAAAGGAGCTCGACCTCGGGAAGTACCTGAACGCAAGCTAGGCTTCAGGCTTCAGGTCTCAGGCTTCAGGAAAAGCAAAAACCTGGTGCCTGAGACCTGATACCTGAAGCCTCCAAAAGGAGGTATCCACATACTTTGTTAGATCAAAATACTTTGCAGGTCGTCCCTCTCGGTGGTCTCGGGGAGATCGGCAAGAATATGACCGCCGTGCGCCAGGGGAGCGGCATGATCCTCGTGGACTGCGGCATGGCTTTCGCGGACGAGGAGATGCCCGGCATCGACATCGTCCTTCCGGACTTCACTTTCCTGCGCGAGCACGCCGCCGAACTCCGGGGCATCGTCGTCACGCACGGCCACGAAGACCACGTCGGGGCGATCCCTTATGTGCTTCGCGAGTTCAATGTTCCGGTTTACGGGACGAGGATCACACTCGGCATCATCCGGAGCAAATTGCAGGAATTCGGCATTAAAAACGCCGATCTCCGCGAGGTGAACGACGGCGACCGCTTCGACCGGGGCGGCTTCAACATCGAGTTCATCCACGTGAACCACTCGATTCCGGGGGCGGCGGCGATCGCGCTCCGCACGAACGCGGGACTCATAGTGTTCTCCGGCGACTATAAGGTGGACTTCACGCCCATCGAAGGGCCGCCGATGGATCTCGGACGCCTCGCCGAACTCGGCAACGAGGGTGTTTTGGCGTATTTCGGGGACTCGACGAACAGCGAGAGGACGGGGTATATTCCCTCGGAGCGGACGGTCGGGGAGACTTTGAACAAGGTCTTCGACCATGCGAAGGGGCGCATCATCGTCGCGTCGTTCGCCTCGCACCTCCACCGCGTCCAGCAAGTCGTGGAGGCGGCGAAGAGGCACGACAGGCTCATCGGGATTTCGGGACGCTCGATGGTTCGCAATATCGGCATCGCTCGCGAGCTTGGCTACCTCGACCTTCCGGCGTCCATGATCGTGGAGGACCGGGACGTTGGCAAGGTTCCCGACAAGGATCTCGTGGTGATGACGACGGGATCGCAGGGGGAGCCGCTCGCCGCCCTCTCGCGCATCGCCGCCGGAACCCACCGCTCCATCGAGGTCGGCGAGGGCGACACCGTGGTCATAGCCGCGCATCCGATCCCCGGCAACGAGCGGGGCGTCTCCCGGACTATAGACAACCTCATGAAGAAGGGCGCGGACGTCATGTACAGCCCGCTCGTCCCAGTCCACGTCTCCGGCCACGCCGCGCAGGAGGAGCAAAAGCTCGTCCTCTCGCTCCTCAAGCCGCAATACCTCGTCCCCGTCCACGGCGAGTTCCGGATGCTCAAGCACCACGCCGAAACGGCGATGAGCATGGGCATCTCCTCCGACAACATCTTCATCCTCGAGAACGGCGCCGTCATGGAGTTCAAGGGCGAGAAGGCGAAGCGCCTCGACAACGTGACCGCCGGTATGTTCCTCGTGGACGGCGGAGGCCTCGCCGACAACTCGGACTCGATCATGCGCGAGCGCCAGCAACTCTCCGAGGACGGGATGTTCGTCGTCATAGCCCGCATAGACGCGCAGACGGGCGCCCTCCTCGGCGCGCCGGACGTCATCTCGCGGGGCTTCATGGACCCCCAGACGGCGAACGGCCTCATGGATGGCTCGGTGGATCTCGTGACGAAGACCCTCCAAAGGACGGCTAAACGGAATGTGACGGACTGGGGGCAGCTCAAGAACGAGATCCGGCGCGATCTTTCGAGCTTCCTCTCGCAGAAGACGCGGAAGCGCCCGATCATCCTTCCGCTAATTGTCGAGGTTTAAGGTTAAGTTGAACGCTATATGTTGCGGTTGATTCTAAGGTGAAGGCTTATGCGTTAGACTAGCGGCATGGCTACGAAGAAACGTGCGCCGTCGAAGCCCCGCAAGGGGGCTTCGGGCGCGAAGAGGAGCGGAAGGAAGGGGGGAGGCGGGGTTTCCGCCTCCCTCCGAAGTGTTTTCACGGACGGTGTGCCGCGGGAGTTTTTCGGGATATTCCTTCTCGCCGCCGGGCTTTTCCTGACGGCGGCGTTCGCCACGGGGGCCGGGGCTTTCCTCGGGGACGCGGGGCGTTTCGCGCTGACGCATTTGTTCGGGGCGGCGGGGCTCGCGCTCGCGCCGCTCGCCGCGGTCGCGGGGGTTTTGCTCCTCCTCGGCAGGCTCCCGGCGGGGCGGGTTTTCGGCGCGTCCCTCGTCTTCCTCGGGGTCGCGACGACGCTCGCCGCGAGGCTCCCGGAGGACGGGCTTTTCGCGAGGGAGCTTTACGTGCAGGCGGGGGGCGTCGCCGGGAGCGGAATCTACGGGGCGGTGTATTTCGTCGCGGGGTTCATCGGGGCGGCCATCGCGGTCGCGCTGCTTTACGCCGTCGGGCTCTCGCTCCTCACGGGGGTCACGTTCGCCGCCGCCTTCGAGTCTTTGAAGGGCGGCCTAGACTCCGCCGGGGAGGCTCTCGGAGAGAGGCGCGAGGCGAGGGGGAAGGCCCGGATCGAGGCGGGGAAGGAAGGGAAGCCTTCCCGGAAGTCCCGGCGGGAGTCGGCCCGGGATCCGCAAAACGTGGATGGCCTTTACGCCGAGCTCGAGGGCGGCCTCGCCGCCTCGGAGAACGGCTCGGGCGAGCCGGAGGCTCCGGCGGAGCCGTCGTCCGCCGAGGACGAATTCGAGGTCGTTTTGCCGAAGAAGCGCGAGGGCGGCGGGGGGCTTCCCGAGCGGCGCGAAGCCGTCGTGTCGGGCGAGTACACGCCGCCGCCGTTCTCGCTTCTCAGCATGGGGGGCGGGCCTCCCGAGCACGACGCGGGGGAGACGAGTCGGCGCCTCACGCAGGCCCTCGCCGACCTCGGAGTCGAGGCGACGGTCGTCCGGGCGGTCGTCGGGCCTCGGGTTACGCGCTACGAGCTTCGGCTCGGGAGCGGGGTGAAAGTTTCGCGGGTCAGCAATTTGCAGCAGGACATAGCGTACGCGCTCGCCGCCACGGAGGTTCGCATCCTCGCGCCGATACCGGGCAAGAGCGCGGTCGGGGTCGAGGTCCCGAACACCCGCCCGGCGAAGGTGACGCTCGGCGACATCTTCGAGGACTATCCGGAGGCCGAGGACTGGGCGCTCCCGGTCGGACTCGGGAAGGACATCTCCGGGCGGGCGGTGTTCCTGAATCTGGCGGAGATGCCGCACCTCCTCGTGGCGGGGACGACGGGGAGCGGGAAGAGCGTGATGCTCAATGCGCTCTTAACGTCTCTCCTTCTCACGACCGACCCCCGGCAGGTGAAGATGGTCCTCATAGACCCGAAGCGGGTCGAGATGGCTCCGTTCGCCCGGATACCGCACCTCATAACCCCGGTCGTCACGGATGTGAAGAAGGCGGCGAACGCGCTCGCGTGGGCGGTCTCGGAGATGGAGCGGCGGTATGAGGTTCTCGAGAAGGAGGGCGTCCGGTCGCTCGACGGGTACAACGCCCGCGCCGATACGCCGATGCCTTATGTCGTCATCGTCATAGACGAGCTCGCCGACCTCATGATGACGGCGGCCTCGAAGGTGGAGGACGCGGTCATCCGGATCGCGCAGAAGGCTCGGGCGGTCGGGATACATCTTGTCGTAGCCACCCAACGTCCGAGTGTGGACGTAATAACGGGCATGATCAAGGCGAACGTGCCGAGCCGGATCGCGTTCGCGGTCTCCAGCCAGGTGGATTCGCGGGTGATTCTCGACACTCCGGGGGCGGAGGCGCTCCTCGGGATGGGGGACATGCTCTTCAAGCCGGTGTCGGCGTCGCGTCCTTCGCGTGTGCAAGGCGCGTACATCGCGGAGGACGAGGTCGAGAAGATCGTGGACGCGACGGTGGAGGCGAGCAAGGGCAAGGTGGCGCCCGAGTTCATCGAGGAGGTCGTCGAGCCGAAGAACGAGAAGGAGGAGACCGGGGAGCCGGAGGACGAATTGCTCCCGGAGGCGGCGAGTTTCGTGGTTTCCACGCAGCAGGCGAGCGTGAGCGCGGTCCAGAGGCGCTTCCGCGTGGGGTATTCGCGGGCGGGGAGGATCATAGACGCTTTGGAGCGCAAGGGCGTCGTGGGGCCGTACGAGGGTTCGAAGAGCCGCTCGGTGGTGGCGACGGACATGGACCTCGCCTCGATCTTCGAGTGGGGCGGGGGGGAGTCCGAAGCGGCGCCGGAAGATCCCCCGAGGGGGTGAAGGCGGCGATGGTTGGTGATACGCTTTAGGGCGAGATGGAAGAGGAGAGACCCCACACGAACGGAAGCGACGGCAGCGGCGGCCCCGAAGGCGGGGCGAAGATCGGCGATGTCCTCGCACGGGCGCGCGAGGAGCGCGGCCTTAGCCTGCAGGAGGTTGAGCAGGCGACGAAGATCCGCAAGCGATACCTCTCCGGCCTGGAGCGGGAGGATTTCAGCGACCTCCCGGACTCCGTCTACGTCCAGGGTTTCCTGAAAACCTACGCGAACTTCCTCGGCCTCGACGGCGAGGAGCTCGCGCAGGATCTCAAACGAAGGCGCGGGCGGAGGCGCGACCAGCGCCAGCCGGGGGTCGGCGAGATCAAGAAAAGCGGCTTCGATCGGCCCGTCCTCGGCCCCGGCGGCCTCTCGCAGGCGCAGGGGCGCAAGGTCTCCTCCGCGACGCTCTTCACCCTCATCGCCGCCGCCCTCGTCCTCACCGCCGTCATAGGCGCCCTCTATTTCGTCGGCCGCGACACCCAGACCGTCGTCTCCCCCCAAGCCCCGCCAGCCGAGCAAGCCCCGCCCGAGGGGGATCCCCCCGAGGCGGCGGGGTTCGAAGGCGAGGCAGGCGGCGAAGCGGAAAGCGGGGCAGGCGGCTCTGCGGAGCTTGCGTCCGGGGGCGGGGGCGCCGCGCCGGACGACCTCGAGGTCACGGTGAGCGTCGAGGGGACGGAGTCGTGGCTGAGCGTCAGCGCCGACGGCGCGGTCGCCTACGAGCAGATAGCCCCCGTGGGCTTCTCGCAGACTTTCGAGGCCGAGGAGGACGTGTTCCTCTCCACCGGGAACGCCGGCGCGCTGCGCGTCGAGGTCAACGGGCAGGACGTCGGCGATGTCGGCGATGTCGGCGAGGTTCTCAACCGCAGCTTCACCCTCAAGGACGCGAGCTAGAAACGGAGCCAGAAACGTCTTGGGGGGTCGCCCTCCCGCCGTTATAATGGAGCCGTAAACTGTCAGCCCCATCCCCGCGCCGGCCCCCGCAGAAGGGGCCGCCCGCCGTCTCTGGAGGAATCCATCATGGACGACAAGAACCGGACGAAGGCCATAGACGACGCCTTCTACCAGATAGAGAAGAAGTTCGGCAAGGGCTCCATCATGAAGATGGGCGACCGGGCCGTGGTGAAGATGCCCTCGATCCCCACCGGCGCCCTCGCCCTCGACCTCGCCCTCGGAATCGGCGGGGTTCCCCGAGGCCGGATCGTCGAGATATACGGCCCCGAGTCGAGCGGGAAGACGACCCTCGCCCTCCACGTCATCGCCGAGGCCCAGAAAAGCGGCGGACTCGCCGCCTTCGTCGACGCCGAGCACGCCCTCGACCCGGCCTACGCCGAAGCCATCGGCGTGGACCTCGACAACCTCTATTTCTCCCAGCCCGACAACGGCGAGCAGGCGCTCGAGATCGCCGACACCCTCGTGCGAAGCGGAGCCATGGACGTCATCGTCATAGACTCCGTCGCCGCCCTCGTGCCTCGGGCTGAGATCGAGGGTGAGATGGGAGACTCTCATGTCGGGCTTCAAGCCCGGCTCATGAGCCAGGCTCTCCGGAAATTGTCGGGCTCCCTCTCCCGTTCCGGTACGACTGCGATCTTCATAAACCAGCTCCGGGAGAAGATCGGGGTCACGTTCGGCTCGCCGGAGACGACGCCGGGCGGGCGGGCCTTGAAATTCTATTCGAGCGTGAGGCTCGACATACGCCGGATCGGCGCGTTGAAGGTCGGGGACAACACGGTCGGCAACCAGACGAAGGTGACGGTCCGGAAGAACAAGGTCGCCCCGCCTTTCAAGGTCGTGTTCTTCGACGTCATGTACGGGGAGGGCATCTCGAAGGAGGGGAGCCTCCTCGACCTCGGCATCGAGCACGACATCGTGAAGAAGAGCGGCTCGTGGTTCGCCTACGGCGACGAGAGGATCGGACAGGGCCGCGAGAACGCGAAGAAGTTCCTCAAGGAGAACGACCCGGTTCGCGAGAGGGTCATAGCCGACATCCACAAGAAGCTCGGCTTCGGCGAGGAAGGCCCCGCCGCCGAAGCCGAGGACGCCGCCGACACCGTGCCGAACGGCTCCGTTGAGGGTGCCGACGCGCCCGGAAGCCCCGAAGGCTCCGACCGGCCCGAGACCGTCGTTTAGGCGGCGGGGCCCGGCAGGCGGCGCATTAATTTCGGGCGGGGAGGCCGGACTTCATGCCGGAGGTGACGGGTGTCCGCGGAGGGCGGGGGAAGGCCCGCGTCTTCGTGGACGGGGAGTTTTGGGCGGAGATCGACGCGAGCGTCGCCTCCGAGCACGGCGTCTTCGAGGGGGCGGATCTTTCGGACGTGGAGCTTGAGGAGGCCCGCGTCGAGGGGGAGAGGGCGCTCGCTATGAGCCGGGCGCTCAACCTCCTCGGGTATCGGCCCCGCTCGGAGAAGGAGGTTCGCGAGCGCCTCCGGAGGTTCGGACACGTCGAGGAGGCCATCGAGGCGGTCGTCGCGCGCCTTCTGGAGACCGAATACCTCGACGATGCGGAGTTCGCCAAGCTCATGGCCCGTGAGAAGTCCCGCAAATACGGGCCTCGGCGGGTTTCGATGGAGCTTCGCCGGGCGGGTGTGGGCGAAGAGGAGGCGGCTGGCGCGGTCGAGGGGGAGTTCGAGGGGAGGTCGGAGGTCGAGGACGCACGCGGGGCGGCATCGCGGCGTTATAATACCGGGGAGAGGTCCGACGCGGCAGCGCGTCGGGTCTACGGCTTCTTGACGCGCCGGGGATACTCTATGGAAGTTTGCGCGGAGGTGGCGCGGGAGTACCGATGAACGCCCGAAGGCAAAGCCCGAAGGCAACGCTGGAAAAGGCGAGCGCGCGAGTGGCCGGCCGACGATATATTCCGACCCGCCCGCCGGCCGGAAGCGGCCCGCGGCTGGAACGCTGGAGGAAAACTTGTGAGCGCTTTACTTTTGGCCCTTTTAGGGCTTGCCGCCGGGCTAGCCGCAGGCGCGGTCGCCGGATACCTCTTCTACAAATCCCGGACCGAGAGCGGCCTCGCCGAGTCGCGCTCCGACGCCGACTCGATCCTCGCCGACGCGAACCGCCAGGCGGAAACCATCCGCCGTGAGTCCGACCTCGCCTCGAAGGAGGCGGCGATGAAGGTCAAGGACGAGGCCGAGGCCGAGGCGAGGTCGCGCCGCGCCGAGATATCGCGCGTCGAGGAGCGCCTCGACAACCGCGATACGGCCCTCGACCGCCGCGAGGGCGAGCTCGACGAGCGCCGCCGCCGTCTCTCGGAGGCCGAGGACGGGCTCTCCGCGAGGGAGGAGAGGCTCAAATCCCGCGAGGCCGACCAGATAAAAGCCCTCGAGGAGATATCCGGCCTCACCCGCGCCGACGCGGAAGCCCGCCTCCTCGGCGGCCTCGAGGTCGAGCTCGACGACCGCCTCGGGCGCATGGTTCGCGACAAGACCATCGAGGCCGAGGAGACCGCCGACGCGGAGTCGCGGAGGATCCTCATGACAACCATGGAGCGCGTCGCCTCCGACCTGACCTCGGAGTCGACGGTTAAGGCTGTGGATCTCCCTTCGGACGACCTCAAGGGGCGCATCATCGGCCGCGAGGGGCGGAACATCCGGGCCTTCGAGGCTGCGACCGGGGTGGACGTGATCATTGACGACACGCCCGAGACGGTCGTCATCTCGTGCTTCGACCCGGTGCGCCGCGAGGTGGCGAGGGTTTCGATGGAACGTCTCGTCCAGGATGGGCGCATCCACCCCGGCCGCATCGAGCAGATCGTCTCTAAGGCGAGGAAGGAGATCGAGAAGGAGATGAAGGCCGCCGGTCGCCAGGCGCTCTTCGACGCGAAGATCTCCGGCAACATGCACGGCGACCTCCACCGCCTCCTCGGCGCGCTGAAATACCGGACCTCGTACGGCCAGAACGTCCTCGCCCACTCCGTCGAGGTGGCGAACATCGCGGGGATGATGGCGAACGAACTCGGCGCGAACGTGAAGACAAGCCGCCGCGGCGCCCTCCTCCACGACGTCGGGAAGGCCATAGACCACGAGGTCGAGGGGACGCACGCCCTCATCGGCGGCCGCTTCGCCAAGAAGAGCGGCGAGTCCGACGACATCGTCCGGGCGATATCCGCCCACCACCACGAGATCGAGATGGAGACCGTCGAGGACATCATAGTCGCCACCGCCGACGCAGTCTCCGCCGCGAGGCCGGGCGCGAGGCGCGAGACGACGGACATTTATCTGGAGCGCCTCCGGAACCTCGAGGACATCGCGACCGGGCACCGGGGCGTGGACAAGGCGTACGCGATACAGGCGGGCCGCGAGGTCCGGGTCATGGTCCAGCCGACGGAGGTGGACGACCGCATCGCCGCCAAGCTCGCGTACGACATCTCGAAGCAGATCGAGAACGACCTCGAGTACCCCGGACAGATCAAAGTGACGGTCATCCGCGAGTCCCGCGTGAGCGAGGTGGCGAAGTGAGCGGAAGTCGGGATGCTCTCGACTCGCTTCGCCCGTCCATTTCCGCCTCCACGCTCGACGGGCTTCCGCCGGGCACGAGAGCGGGAGGCGGGAGGCGGGAGGCGGGAGGCGGTTCGCCTGCGGCCCCCGTTCGGCGGCGAACGCCGGGGGCGATGCCTCCGCCGGGCGTCGCTGCGCGAATCTGCTTCGCGCGGAGGCGTGGCCATGGGCCGGCTTCGGGGGTCGCCGCGAACGCCGCCCCCGGCTTTCCCCGACTCCCGACTCCCGAAGAGGAGCGACGGAGTCGGAGCCGAAGGAGCGGAGCGGCTCCCGACTCCCGGTAGTTATGGAGGGGCCGTACCGCGACCTCGGCTCCGGGTTTGCCCGGCTCTCGGGCGCGGAGGTTCCGCGCCGCGCCCCGTCGTCCATCTCGACGGTGGAGGACGCCCTTTTCGAACTCCTCCGAAACGCCCGCGACGCCGGGGCATCGAGCATATACGTCGCCTCCGCGCTCCGCTCCCGCAGGTACCGCTCCCTCACCGTGATAGACGACGGGCGCGGCGTCCCCGAAGCGTACTCCGATGTCATCTTCGAGCCGGGCGTGACGACCCGCCACCTCGACCCGAATCCGGAGGCGGGGCTCCGGGCTGGGGTCCGATCGGGGGGGGCGCACGGAGCCGGCCTCGCCCTTCACCACATAAGGAACGCCGCTGTCGAGGCTAGGCTCGCCCATCCGTCATCCCCGACCTCCGTGCGGGTTGTCTTCGACACATCCTCCGTCCCCGAGAGATCCCTCCAGTCCGAAACCCGAGGCTCGAAGTCGAACCTCCTCGCCGCCGCCCGATCCTTCGCCGCCGACCATCCGAACCTCCGCCTCTTCTACGCGAGCCACGCAGCCATCCTCGCCTCTCTGCTTGAAAACCTCATAATACAAGAATCGAGCCGGGCCGAGATCTCAGCTATGGCGGAGGGTCTCGGCTTGGATGTCTCGCCGAAGACGGTCGGGCGCGTCCTCCGGGGCGAGGTGGGGGCGGCGCGGAGGGTCGGTTCGGAGGGGGGTGCGCCAAGGTCTCACCGGACTCCGCCGAGTCCGGCTTCTCCGGGCGGTCGTCCCTTGTATATCGGGGAGGACGCGAGGGCGGAGGTTCGGGATATACTCGGGCGGGCGGCGCGGGCGAGCTACATGGAGGTCGTTGATGTAAAGTTCGAGTCCCGCCCCGGAGAAGTCTCCATAAAGGTCCGCGTACACGAGCCGGAGGACGAATATGACTGACATGGCCGACGCCACCCACGCCACCACCCGCGTGCCCCTCACGAGGAAGCCCGGAAAAGCCGCCCCGGCGGACGCCGCCCCTTCTCCGGGGGCGGGGAAGACGGCTTGCATAAGGACGTTCGGGTGCCAGATGAACGTCCACGACTCCGACAGGATGCGGCGCATGATCCTCGACGCCGGATACGCCGAAGTCCAAGCCTACGAGGAGGCCGACATCGTCGTCCTCAACACATGCTACGTCCGCGAGAACGCCGTGGACCGGGTGAGGGGCCATCTCGGCGAACTCAGCCGCCTCAAGAAAGAGGGCCGCGTCAAAAAGGTCGCCCTCACGGGCTGCGTCGGGGCCGCCGAGGAGGCGTCGGGCCTCGAAAGGCAATTCGGCATAGATCTTGTGTTAGGAACCCATAATACATATGAACTGGCGGAGTTCGTGGGACTGCCGGGGATGGAGGAGACGCGCACGCCGGACTTGCCGGGGACGGGGGACGGTGATTCCGCGTTTGTCACGATAATGACGGGATGCAACTACCAGTGCAGCTATTGCATCGTGCCGACCGTCCGGGGCCGGATGGCGTGCCGCCCGATGGAGGACATCGTGGCGGAGGTCGAGGGGCTTGTCGCGGGCGGGACGAAGTACATCACCCTGCTCGGGCAGACCGTGGACGCTTGGCGGTACGACGGGAAGAGGTTCTGCGACCTCCTCGAGAGGGTCTCGGAGGCGGCTCCGAGGGTGTGGTTCACGACGAGCCACCCGTCGAACATGGAGGACCGGACGCTCCGGGCGATGGGCGAAAGAGGCACGATCGTCGGGAGGCTCCACCTCCCGGTGCAGTCGGGGTCCGACCGGATGCTCAAAATCATGCACCGGGGATACAAGGCGGAGAGGTACCGGAGGAAGATCGAGGTCTTCCGCGAGGCGGTGCCGGACGGAGCTTTGAGCACGGATATCATAGTTGGCCATCCGGGGGAGACGGACGGGGACCACGATCGGACGCTCGAGCTCGTGGAGGACTGCGCCTTCGACTCGGCGTACATCTTCAAGTTCTCCCCGAGGGGCGGCACGGAGGCGGCGGAGATGGAGGGCCGGGTGCCGGACGATGTCGTCCAAAAACGCTTCCTCCAAATCCTCCGGGCCGTCGAAAAAAACGGCTTCGAGGCTAACCAAAGGAAGGTCGGCTCCGAGGAGGAGATATACATCCGCCGCGGCCTCTCGGACTCCGGGCAGGCCATAGGCGAGACGTGGGGCGGACACGCCGTGCGCCTCGACCGCGAAGTCTCGAACGGCGCGGAGCCCGGCGACTACGTGCGGGCGTCCATCTCCTCCGCCGGCCCCCACGCCCTCTATGCGGGAGCCCGTGGATAGCGGGGCCGCCACTCTATGACCCGCGACCGGGAGCCGTGATCGGCAATCGCAAGACGCGATCCTTCGCTGTGAATCCTTCGAGTGGGAAGAGGCGTTGCCTCGTGGTGTGCGGCCCGACGGCGAGCGGGAAGAGCGCGGCGGCCGACGAGTTCTCCGAGGCTCTCTCGACGTTCGCGATCCTCGTGGACTCCATGCAGGTATACCGTGAGATCCCCGTCATAACGAACCAGGCGAGGGGGCGCCCCGCGAAGCTCTCGGGCGTCGTCTCCGTCGCTGAGGAGTGGTCGGTCGCCCAGCACCGCGCCGCCGTACGCCGCGAGGCGGAGTCCTCGGGGGGTTCGCTCGTCCTCGACGCTGGGACTGGGATGTACCTCAACGCCTCCATACTCGACATCCCGCTCGCCCCGGCCGCTCCGGAGGCGGCAAGGGAGGCCGCCCGCCTCGCCTCCGCGGGCGAGGCGAACCCGAGGCGGGCCTCGCGGGCGATGGAGCTCGAGATGTCCGGCGGCGACGGGCGCGGCTCTATATGGGGGGGCGAACTCCTCTACGACGCGGAGATCCTCTATATGAGGCCCGGCATGGCGTTCCTCGAGGATTCCATCCGGCGGAGGTCTCGCCGCATCGCCGCGTCGGGGATGGAGGAGGCCGAGGCTATCGCCGCGATGGCCGCCTCCGGGGTTCGTGTGGGCGATTCCGTCCTCGACGCGATCGGGGTGCGCGAACTCCTCTCCGCCGCGCACGGCGGGCTCGGCCTCCCCGAAGCCGAGGAGAGGATGAACATAAGAACCCGGCGGCTCGCGAAGCGCCAGATCCGGTGGTTCGACAAGCTCGCGAGGAGCCTCGAAGGCCGCGCCCGCGTCACCGTCCTCGACCCGTCGCGCCCCGGGGAAGCGGCGAAAAGGTTAAATACCATGCATGGTATAATCGGCCCATGGAGTCCTTGAGCAGGGTCGTAGGCCGGGTCGTCCTCGCGGGAGCGGGGGACGTGAGGCACATGGGCGAGCTGAGGCGCCTTTCGGAGACGCTCGGGCTGGAGGTTTGCGGGGAGATCGAGCAGGCTCGGCGCGACCCTTCAGCGTATCTCGGGGGAGGGAAGAGGGCCGAGCTCAACGAGATGGTGTCGGCGCTAGGGGCGGGCTTCGTGGTCGCCGACGACGAGCTTACGGCGTCGGAGGCGAGGGTTCTCGAGAGGGACGCGGGCGTGGCGGTGGTGGACCGGACGGAGCTGATAATCCGGATCTTCGAGGCCCACGCGAGGGACGCCCCGAGCAAGCTGCAGGTGGAGCTGGCGGAGATGGAGTACCTCCTCCCGAGGGTGCGGGGGATGTGGAGGCACCTCGAGCGCCTCGGGGGCGGCCTCGGTAGCTCCGGAGGGGCGGCTGTGAGGGGGCCGGGCGAGCAGCAGCTCGAGTACGACAGGCGTGAGATCCGCGCCCGCATGGAGAAGCTCCGCTCCAGGCTCGCGGGCGAGCGCTCCGCGAGGGGTGTCCGCCGCGCCCGCCTGCGGGAGGCGGGGATCCCGAAGGCAGCCCTCGTCGGATACACGAACGCCGGGAAGACGACCATCCTCAACCGCTTGAGCAACGCCGGGAGATCCACGAAGGATCGCCTCTTCGAGACCCTCGAGACGACCACCCGGCGCGTCGAGGGATCCTCGCGCGACGGCGTGGCTGGCGCCTCCGGCGGCAAGCACGGCTTCGCCCCGGACTTCACGCTCACGGACACGGTGGGCTTCATAAGGAAGCTCCCCACCCAGCTCGTCGAGTCCTTCGCCTCAACTCTGGAGGCCGCCTCCGACGCCGACCTCCTCATCCTCTGCGCCGACGCCTCCAGCCCTCACCTCGACGAAGAGGTCGAAACCGTCAAGGAGACCCTCTCCGAGTCCGGCTCTCTCTCCGGGAAACCCATAATACCCGCCCTTAACAAGGCCGATCTCATAAGTGTCCCGGAGTCCGCGAGGCTCTCTGCTAGATACGGCGGCTCCGTCCTGACTAGCGCGCTCGGCGGCGAAGGTTTCGGCCCGCTCCTCGACCGTATATACGAGGAGATATCCGCCATGAGGGAGAGGATGGAGGTTCTCATCCCGCACTCGAGCTACGAGGACGCCGCGAGGCTCTACGGGATGGCCGAGATACACGCCTCTGAGGACCGGGTGGACGGAGTTCTCATGGACGTGAGCCTCCCCGCCTCATTCGCCCCCTCGTATTCCCGGTATAAAGTTGGCCTCTGAGGGTGGCTTCGAGGCTTTACCCCCTCCCATCCGAGGAGGTTCATGAGATCCACGGCGATGCCGCCTTCTCCGACTCCCACCCTGAAGACCCGTCTCTGCCATATTTGGCGATCAACATGGTTATGTCCCTCGACGGCAAGGTGTCCGCCGGGGGGAAGTCCGGCTCTATAGGAAGCCCGTCGGATAGGGAGACGATGAGGATCCTCCGTTCTAAGGCCGATGCGGTCATGATCGGGGCTGGAACGCTCCGCGCGGAGAAGGCCTCCCTCACCTCCGAGGGCCGACGCGACCCCGAACCCCTCGCCATCCTCGTCTCCTCCACCCTCGACTTCCCGATCCGTAACCTTCTCCACGCGGTCAAAGAAAGAACCATAATACTCACCTCCGAGAGCGCGGGCAATCAAAACTGCGGGATGCTCGGGGAACACGCGGAAGTAGTCAGGTGCAAAACGAACCACTCACAGGGGATCGCTTCAATAGATCTCGCAGAGGCATTAAGAAACTTAAAGGGGGCTTGGGGCGTAAATCGCATCCTCCTGGAGGGAGGCCCGACCCTCAACCACGGCCTGATCTCCGACGGCCTCGTCTCCGAGTTGTTCCTCACCATCTCGCCCAAGATACTCGGCGGAACATCAAATGAGTCAATAGGTATAGTAAACGGCCAAACGCCGGACATCGGAGTAGATCCCAAATTGGTCTCCATACACGAATCGATCGGCGAGGTCTTCCTGAGGCACAAGATCTCGAACGCCTTACTACCCACCTTGAATCCATTGAGTTTCCGATAATTGCCATTCCCGGAAACTCAATGCGTATATGTCTGGCAGAGCCTGTTGGTTTATAATACGGACTCAGCGGGGGCGCCTTTGCGCCGGGCTTGAGTTTTGTTGCGGACTTATTGTGAAAGTTTACCGGGAGGTCGGGGAGGTTGTCTAGTCTAGGTTCCAGCTGGGCTGTAAGGATAGCCATGGCGGCTGCTGTCCTCGCGTGCGCTTTTGTCTTGCGTGCGGCGTGGGAGGATTTTGGGTTCGGGGTGTACTCGGGCCTGGAATCCGCTAGCGTGGCGAACGCTCAAGAGGACAACGAGGGGTTCGCTGGCGACCAGTACTCGACGAGTTCCGGCTCCGGCGAGACGACCGTGCGTGAGACGACAGTCGTTTCGCCTCCAGAAGACCAGTACTTGGCGAGTCCTGATGACAAGGGTTCACTCCTCGAGGCCGGCGGATCGGAAGAAGGCCCGGCTCCCATGATGCCCGACGGTAGCTGTCCGAAAGAGTTTCCAGTGGATAGCGGAGGCGCATGTTATCCCGGATAGCCCCTCATGCCCCTCATACCCTCATGCCCCTCATATAATAGGACTCTTCCCACCCGGATCGGCGTGTGAATCTCGCACAAGTCGCTGTGAGTGAAACGGGATGGGTTCTGTCGCCTCACCCATCCCGTTTTCTTTTTGCGGTCATTGGCTTATGTATATATTCATGCCGCTCCTTTTCACTTTCCCCGGCTAAATTGGAAGGGTATTGTACTGGTATGCCTTGCTGGCAAGCTCTTCGGCCCTTCTTATATAGCGAAGTGTGGTCTTGGGATCGGAGTGGCCGAGGAATTGCTGGATGACGAGTAGGGGCGCCTCGTTGACAGCCATGTTGGTTCCGACGGTGTGACGGATCGAGTGGGGGGATATAGCTTTGGTTATCCCGGCCTTCCCTACGTATTTCTTGACTATGTTCCTTATGGAGCGGGTCGTGAGAGGCCTCGCGTTTCCCTCCCTCGACTCGAGGAGGGGGCGGAGGGCATCCGTGCGGGAGTTTAGCGAGCGGCCCGTTAACATGACGTGGCGCTGGACGACGCGCCACAGGTCGGGGGAGGCCGGGACGTTACGAACCTTCCCCCCTTTCCCCACGACTTTCACCTGGATCTGCTCCCCGGCCCCGCCGGCCTCCCGGAAGTCGCCTATCTTCAGGCCGACAAGCTCCGCCTCGCGCAGCCCGCACGAGGCCATCACCGCTAGGATCACGTAGTCCCTGTAGCTCCCCGAGCGCGCATGCCCGAGCATCCTCGCCAACTCTTCCTCCGTGAGCACGTTATAAGACGAGTCCTCCGAGACCCTCGGACTCTTCGCGAAGAACTTGAGCGCCTCCGGGGTTACCCTCGTCGCCCCGCCCATGTACGTGAACACTAGGAACCTCCTCGCCGCCGTCAGCTTCTTCGCCGCCGTCGCCGGCGCGTAGCTCTTTATCAAGTGTTCCCTGTACAGCGAGAGCTCCTCCGCGCTTATGTCCCCGAACCTGACCCCGAGTTCGCCCTCGATGTACGATGCGAGCATCCGTATCTCCGTGTTATAGGTTTTGATCGTCTGAGGACTAGAGAGTGTCCGGAGGTACACGGCGAGGAGGTCTTCAAAGGTCGGAGGTGTCCGGGAAGCCGCGGCATCCGGGACGAGTTCCGGGACGGCTCCGGCGTATGGGGCGGGGAGGTTTCCGGGATCCATGCCGGACTCGTCCAAACCGCTATTCGGAGGGGTCATCGTAGTTTATGAGGGAGACGGTTTTGCGCGGGCCAAGGAGGCTCCTCCCGCCAAGGTAGCCGAGCTCGATAATGAAGGCGGCCCCGGCTACCGTGCCTCCCGCGTTCTCAACGAGTTGGCACATCGCTCGGGCGGTGCCTCCGGTGGCGAGTAGGTCGTCGGCGACGAGGATGCTCGATCCGGGCGGGATCGAGTCGGAGTGGGCCTCGAGGGAGTCCGTGCCGTACTCGAGCTCATATGAGGCGGAGACAGTCTCGCGCGGCAGCTTTCCGGGCTTGCGGGCGAGGACGAGGCCCTTCCGGGCGCGGTACGCAAGGGCGGTTCCGAACACGAAGCCCCGCGCCTCGGCGGAGACTATCCGGTCGTACTCGATGCCGGCGGCCTCGATAGCGGAGGCGAGGGCGTCCACCGCGGAACGCATGGCGTCGCCGTCCTCGATGAGGGGCGTAATGTCCTTGTACGAGATCCCCGGCTTCGGGAAATCCGGGACGGTGCGTATGAAGCCCCGCGTCCGCTCGGCGGCGGAGGGTTCGGCGGGCGAATCCGGAGCGTCGCTCACGGGCGGCCTCCGTCGCCCGTGGAGGGCGCGAACGTCTCTATTACATTCGCCATCATGAGCTCCTTGAGGCGGGAGTCCACGGAGGCGAGGTGGCGGGCCTTCGCCATCGCCTCACCCACGCGCTGCTCGTCGCCGCTGCGAAGATCGGGGTTGAGGATCTGCTTGAACATCGCCGCCTCCCGATCCACGGCGGCCATCATACCGCGGAGGTGGCGCGGCTGTATCGAGTACTTCGCCATCTCGTAGGCCATGCGGGCGATCTCGAGGTCGCGCTGGGTGAGCTCGCCCGTCCGGCCTATGACCTGAACCGTGAGGAGCTCCTCGACGAAGCGCGTGTCCGCCTCCAGCGCGTCGGCGAGCTCCTCCTTGGAGTACACGCGATCCTCGAGCACGCTGGAGAGGTCGCCCGCCGAATCCTTAGACATCGCCATCACCGGGGCGCCGCCCTCGATGCGCTTCTTTATCACCTTGAGCGGGAGGTACTCCTTGTCCTGGAGCGTGAGGATATATCTCAGAAGCTCGACGTCCTGGCCGCTGAACAGCCGATAGCCGCCGCGGGTTCGATTCAGGTTTATCAGCCGCCGACGCTCGAGGTACCGGATCTTGCTCACCGACAGCGTCGGGAACTCCGGCTTGAGCCTCTCAACCACCTCGCCGATCGTGAAACTGTCCTTGCCGCCGCCGTTCTCCAACCGAAATCACTCCATTCGTCTCCGACCTCCCGCCCCCCGCGCCCCATCCTCCCGCGCGGGATCTCAAGCCCTCGTATTATGTGAATACGAACTTGAAGCGGTATTTCCCGACCTGTATCTCATCGCCGTTGCGGAGGTCCACTGAGTCCACGCGCACCCGGTTGACGTACGTGCCGTTGAGGCTGCCGACATCGCGTATCCTGAAGCCGTGGTCGCCCCTGAGAACCTCCGCGTGCTTCCTCGACACCGTAACGTCGTCGAGGACGATGTCGCACTGCGGGACGCGCCCGATGACCACCGCCTCCACCCCGACGTCGTGCATCCTCCGCCCGGCAGTCCCCTCGACCTGGTCGAGTTCTATAAGAGACGCACCCTTGCCGGGCGCCGACGAAGGGGCAGCATCATCGTCCTCCTCGACGAAGCTCGGCGAATACGAGACCGTGGTTCCGCCGTGGTCGAGGCGCGACCCGCACTCCGAGCAGAACTTCATCCCCGGAGTTACCTCCGAGCCGCACTCGGGGCATACGCTCATGAGCCGCCACGCCCCCCCGGCGATTCGCCGGGGGAATCGCCGGGGGAGCCTCCGGCGCCTTCGGGGTTGTCGTACGCGGATTCGCCGAGGAGGACTCGGGCGAGCTCCTCGGGAGAGGCGAAGAGGTCGCCGCCGCGGCGCACGATCTCGGCCCGTATCAAATCTATCCGACCCTGCAAAACCCTCCTCTTGTAGCTGACCTCCCGCTCCTCCTCCGAGAACTTCTCGAGGTGGGCCTTAAGCTCCTCGACGCTCAACGCCGTCAGATCCTCGGATCCAGCCCAATCGAAGCCGACCGCAACTTTTCGTTCTTCGCCCATAAGCGGAAGTATAACTTCCCCTCTACCTTACGTACAGTCTTCCGGGGAAAATACGAAAATACACCGGATCCGCTCCGCCGCGCTCACTCCCCCTCTATGAGCGAGCGCACGAGACCCGCGTATTCACCCTTGACGGAGTCGGCATCGGGGGTCTCGGCGTACACGTAGAAGAGGGGGTTGTCGGGATCCGGGAGCATGAGCACCCACCCGCCCTCCACCGAGAGCTTCACCCCGTCGGTGAGGATCGCGTCGGGATCCCCGCCGAACTTCTCCGCCAGGCCGCGCATCACCCGCCCCTTCGCCGCCCACGGGCAATCGAGAACCTCGCGCGAGCCCCCCCCGAAAGAACCACCGAAACGCCCCCTCGCCTCCGACAGCGGGGGCGAACCCTCCCCGCCACCGAACAGCTTCAAGGCGCACGAAATGACCATGAAACAGTCCGGCGCGGGCAGGAAATCCGGGAAGATGTACAGCCCGTCGCCCGTCGCCCCGACGTCGGCGGAGGCGCCGGAGGCTTTTATCGCGATGTTCCCGAGGCCGGTGCGGCTCTCGACGAGCTCCCCGCCGCCATCCTCCACGAGCCGCCGATACTCCGCGCTGAGATGGACCGGGAGGACGGCCCTCTCCGGCCCCATGCGCTCCAAGAGGCACGCTAGCATCACGTCGGGCGGCACATACTCCCCGGCGTCGTCCACGAACTGGATGTCTTCGCCCGTCGGGCCGACGACGCACCCGAACGCGGCCCCGACGGTCGGGACGATCCTCCCCACGCGCCCGATGCTCTCCTCGAAGCCCATCCCCGGCTTCGAAGCCCCGACAACGTTCGCGTTGGCGAACCCCGAGACGACGACCGCGTTTATCCCGAGGCGCGAGAACGCCAGGCTCGCAACGAGGTTCGCGACCCCCCCGGAGAAATCCACCACGATCGTCGAACCCGACGTCCTCCCGACGTCCGAGGCCACCTCGAGCCTCTCCACATACTGCTCGACCGCGCGCCCCGGATAGATGAGCTCCCCGACATCCCCGCCGTGCGCCCTCCGGTACTCCTCCCGCACGAACACCTTCTCGACGCTCCGCTCGTCGGACTCCGTCATAGGCGTCGCGTCGGAGGAGAAGAAGAGAACCTCCACGTCGTCGGGATCCTCGCCCCGGCGGAGGTGCGCCCCCGCCGACGACTTCCCGGCGAGGACGTCGTGGCGCACGACCCCGGCGTGGGCCGCCCGGAGGTCCCTCACGTTCACCCCCGTCCCGAGGAGGGCCGCCGTCATCACCCTCTTCGCGACCTGCGCGGCGGGCGAGGAGTCCCGCCCGAGAGTCACTATGGCCCCGGGGTCGAGGGTCGTCCCGAAGGACGAGGCGAGGCGGACTAGGAACTCGGGGGTGAGATCCACGTTGAACTTCCCGGCGACCTTCCCGCCCTTGAAGACCGTGCGGAGCCCCATCGTCTCGTATATGAGGCTCTGGGTTATGTTCGCTCCGTCCTCGATGGTCTTGTGCGGATACACCTTCACCTCCGGCGAGACCGTCGCCCCCTCGCCGACTATCACGTCGTCGCCGAGGGAGCTTCTCTCCAAAAGCCTCGCCCTCGCCCGGACGTACGACGAGCGGCCGACGAGAGTGTCCACGAGCTCCGCCCCCTCGCCGATGTACGAGCCTTCGGCGACGACGGACCTCTCGACCCTCGCCCCGGCGGAGACGACGACGTTCGAGCCGACGACGGAGTACGGGCCGACCTTCGCCCCCTCGTCCACGCGGACGTTCTCCCCGATGACGACCGGACCCTCGAGGGCGCCCTCGTCGAGCTGCGCCCGCCGGCCGACGTATATGTTCTCGCGCAGTCTCGTGCCGGGCGGCCTCACCCCGCCGACATTCCCGTCGAGGACGTCGCGCTGCGCCAGGGAGTATTGCTCCAGCGTCCCGATGTCCTCCCAGTAATCCTCCGTGGCGTAGCCGTACATCGGCCTCCCCGCGTCGAGCATCGCCGGGAAGAGGTCCTCCGAGAAGTCGTACTCCCCCTCCTTCTCCGGGTCGGGGATCTCGTCCATCACCGAGCCGTCGAGGAAGTATATCCCCGTGTTCACCGTGTCCGAGAAAACCTGACCCCACGCCGGCTTCTCGAGGAAGCGCACTATGCGCCCGTCCTCCTCGGTTATGACGATGCCGAAGTCGAGGGGGTTCTCGACGCTCTTGAGAACCATCGTCGCGTTGGACCCCTTCTCCCCGTGGTAGCGGACGAGGCGCGTGAGGTCGGCATCGGTGAGGGCGTCGCCGCTTATCACGAGGAACGGCTCGCCGCCCTCGAGGCCGAGCGCCCCCTCGGCCATCTTCACGCTTCCGGCGGTCCCGGCGGGGGCGTCCTCGATGGAGTATTCGATGTTGACTCCCCAGTCCGAGCCGTCGCCGAAGTAGTCCTGGATATCCTCCGGCATGAACTGGAGGGTGACCACGATGTCCGTGAAGTCGTGGGTTTTCAAGAGGTTCACGATGTGCTCCATGCACGGGAGGTTCGCTATCCGGATCATGGGCTTCGGCTGCTCGCTCGTGAGCGGCCTCAGCCGAGTCCCATGCCCGCCCGCCATTATGACCGCCTTCATCTCTCCTCCTCGCTACGGGCCGTGGACGAGCCACCCCCGCTCCGCCTTCACGTCGTATTCACGTCGTATTCACGTCGTGTTCACGTCGCATTCGCGACGCTTCCCCGGCATATGTTCCCGTTCACCGGGAGCTTTTCACCCTTATCCGGAGGCTCACGCCCCAAAGGCCGTATCGGCCCCGCAATTCGTTCTCGATGTACCGGAGATAATTGTCCCGGAGATCCTCCGGACGGTTCGCGAAGACCGTGAACCTCGGCGGCATCGTCCCCGTCTGCGTGGCGTACCGGATCTTCACCCCCTTCGCGGGCGCGCTCCGCTCGACGATCCGGTTCACAAACTCCGCCACCTCGTGCGTCGAGGCCCGCGTCGAGTACGCCCGATGCACCCTCGCCGCGAACGGCATCACATCCCCGACCCCCGCCCCCGAGAGGGCGGATATGGAGACGAACTCCGGCTTGAGGTCCGTCATCCGGCGCGAGACCTTGCCCTCGATCCGGCGCACCTCGTCCGCTCCGACGAGGTCGCTCTTGTTTATGAGAACCCCGCACGAGCGGCCCGCGTCCTCGATCTGGCGCGCGAGCCGGAGGTCCCCGCCCACAAGCCCCTCCACAGCGTCCACCATGAGAAGCGACACGTCCGAGCGGCGTATCGCCTCCGAAGTCCGAAGCGAAGAATAATACGGAACCCCCGAGGCCCGCCTCGCGCTCCGGTTCACCCCCGCCGTGTCGAGGAGGAGGAACCTTTCCGTCTCGCCGTCCACCTCAACCTCGACCTCATTCTCCACCGCGTCCGTCGTCGTCCCCGCCACGTCGGATACGACGGCCCTCTCACTTCCGATGAGGCGGTTCAAAAGCGTGCTCTTCCCGACGTTCGGGCGGCCGATGATCGCGACCCGAGGAAGGGACGGCTCTTCTCCGGCCTCCGCCTCCTCCGGCAAGAGGGCGGAGATCTCGTCGAGGAGGTCGCCCACCCCGACACCGTGCGAAGCCGAAACCGGATGCGGCTCCCCCTCCCCGAGCGAATAAAACCCGAAACGCTCCGACTCGTCCGCCGGATTGTCCATCTTGTTCACCGCGAGAAGCACCTTCGCGGAAGCCTTCCGAAGCTCGCGGGCTATCGCCGAGTCGGCCTCCGTCGGCCCCGTCCGAGCGTCGGCCATATGGAGGATGACGTCCGCCTCCTCGACGGCGACCTTCGCCTGCATGGTCACGAGCGACTGGAGGCCGACCTTCACATTCGGCTCCATCCCCCCGGTGTCAACGAGGACGAACTCCCTCCCCGCCCACTCCGCCTCGGCGTACGAGCGGTCGCGCGTCGTCCCCGGCTCGTCCGCCACCACCGCCGATCTCCGCCCGAGCACCCGGTTCACGAACGAGCTCTTCCCCACATTCGGCGCCCCCACGACCGCCACCACCGGAAGCCGCCTCAAGCCTCGCCCCCCGGCTTCGCCGCTCCCAGCTTCGCCGAAGACTTCCTCGGCAGCGAGTATATCTCTTTGAGAACCTCGTCCGCCGAAGCCCGGTACGACGCTTTGCCTCTCTTTGTATTATCTATGGTTATCGGGTCTCCTATGTATGCGTTGAGTTTCTTCCCCCGGAGGCGCTCCTTCGGGGACGGGACTTTTCCGATGAAGACGGGGAGTATGCGGGAGTCGCCGCGCACAGCGAGCATTATGGCCCCGCTCTTCGCCTCGCCGGACTCCCGATCCCTCCGACGGGTGCCTTCGGGGAATATGCCGAGCGCCCACCCCTCTTTCAGATGCGAGAGGGCAGCCCGGATCGCGCCCCGCCCCCCGCCCTCGCGGTCAACGGGGAACGACCCGAGGAAGCGGAAGAATCCCCTGAGCGGCGGTATGAAAAGCTCCTTTTTCGCCATCCATTGCACGCGCCTCGGCACCGCCATGCACACGAACACCGGGTCGAAGAAGCGGTGGTGGTTCGACGCGACTATGAGCGGGCCTTTCCTCGGAACCTTCTCCGCGCCGTGGATCCGGAACCCGAAGAGAACCCCGCCCATGAAGAGCATGAGCCGCCGGAAGAGGATATACCTCCGGGTCATGCCGTCCGGCCCCTCCATGCTCGACACGCTACGCCCCCTCCCGGACGCGCCCGGCGAGCGCGAGGACGGAGGACACCACCTCGTCCAAAGACATCGAGGTCGTGTCCACCACGACGGCGTCGGGGGCGGGCTTGAGCGGGGATGCGGCTCGCTCAGTGTCTTGCTTGTCGCGCTGCCTTATCGCGGCGGTTATGCGCTCGATCTCGTCCTCGCGCCCCGACTGCGAGGCTCGCCGCCGCGCCCGCTCCTCCGCCGACGCGGAGAGGAACACCTTCACGTCCGCGTCGGGGAGAACCACCGTCCCGATGTCGCGCCCCTCGACGACGGCCCCTCCCTCGGCCCGGGCCTTCCACGCCGCCCTTCTTTGAACGCCGACGAGAACCTCCCGAAGCTCCGGGTTCGAGGACACCTTCGAGGCCGCCGCCGACACCTCCGGCGTGCGGAGAGCCCCCTCCGGAACCTCATCCCCGTCCACGCTCACCCTCTCCCCGTCGAGCTCCACGCGGCGGGCGATCCGGGCGAGCGCCGCCCCGTCCGTCGGTGGCACCCCCTCCTTTATCGAGAGGAGCGCGACGGCCCGGTACGTCGCCCCGGTGTTCAAATCGACGACTCCGAGCCTCTCCGCCGACACGCGGGCGACCGAACTCTTCCCGCTCCCGGCGGGGCCGTCTATCGCCACGAGTATCCCCTCGGCCTCGTCTCCCTGAAAATTCTTTATCGGCACGGGAGGAAGTATAGTCGCCGGGCGGACATCATGCCCGCGGCCCCGGCCCGCCCCTACGGAGGAGGCCGAGCCTCTCGAAGAAGTCCGGCATCGTCTTCGAGACGCACGCGGGATTCTTTATCCGGATGCCCGGAGCCATGAGTCCGACGAGCGAGAAGGCCATCGCGATCCGGTGGTCGTCGTACGTCTCGACGAGCGCGGGCGTTGGTTTTCCGGGATGTATCGTAAGGCCGTCCCGCCGCTCCTCGACATCCACCCCGAGGCGGCGAAGCTCCGCCGCCGCCGCGGATATCCGATCCGTCTCCTGGTGGCGCGTATGCTGGATGTTCGTTATCACGGTCTCGCCCTCGGCGAACGGCGCGATCGCCGCGAGCGTCATGAAGGTGTCGGAGATCTCGTTCATATCCGCCTCGACCCCGGAGAGTTTCTCCGATCCTCGTGCCTCGACATATCCCTCATCGACCTCCACCCCGCACCCCATCTCGCGAAGAATCTCCACGAACCGGAGGTCGCCTTGCTTCGAGCCGCGCCCGAGGCCCGGAACCCGTACTCTCCCGCCCGACACCGCAGCCGCCGCGAGGAAGTACGAAGCCCCCGAAGCGTCCGGCTCGACGGCATATTCCCTCGCCCGGTATCTCGACGGCTCGATCGAGAACCGCCCGTCGCCCTCTTCGACCTCGACCCCGAACGAGCGCATAACATCCATCGTCACGCCGATATATGGCCTCGACACGAGGCCGCCCGAGACTTCGAGCTCGACGGGGTTTTCGGCGTGCGGCGAGGAGATCATGACCCCGCT
Organism: Rubrobacter sp.; assembly: GCA_013697825.1. Taxonomy (GTDB): domain Bacteria; phylum Actinomycetota; class Rubrobacteria; order Rubrobacterales; family Rubrobacteraceae; genus JACCWD01. Next base: position 3,700 of record JACCWD010000058.1, on the reverse strand, counting down.
CAGAAACTGGCTGCTTTTCCCGCCCTCGACGCGGGCCTTCCCGCCCCGCATACCACCCCCCTCGACCACGAGCGGGAACCTCCCCTCCTCCCCCGAATACCCGACCGAGGCGCCGAGGGAGCGCATCGCGTCCACGAGATCTCCGACCGGCCTCTCGCGCATCCTCGGCGCCCCGTCCACGAAATAAGGGCCACCCCCGAGCGAGAGCATCGGCGGCAAAAACCGCGCCGCCGTCCCCGCGTTACCCACGAAGACTTCGATGTCCTTTCGGGGTATTATGCCGTCTTGTCCGATGATCCGGACTTCGTCGCCGCCCGCCCGCACATCGAAGCCGAGGTCGGAGAGAGCTTTCATGAGGTGGAACGAGTCGTCGGAGAGAAGCGGGTTACGGAGCGTGGATTCGCCGTCGGAGAGGGCGGCTATGATGAGGGCGCGGTTCGTCACGGACTTCGAGCCGGGGACCGGAATCTCCGCGTCGGGCGGCGCGTCGAGGGTGCGGATTTCGATCTCCGCCGGAAACTCGCCCCGCACATCCGCCACCCCGAAGTCCCGCCCCGGCGCGCCGCGAACATCCCTCATCCCGGGACTCCATCCGGGAGTCCCATACGCGGCCCGGTCGAATAGGCGCGCGTTCCGCTCCGCCGTCGGAACGCGCCGATGAGGCACATCCCGGCAAAATGCCCGGAACGCCTCCCGTATGGGACGGACGGGATGAATGGGAATCTCCTCGACGAGAAAAAGTTTGTCGGGGGATGCCCCGTCGCGGCGACTCGACGAGTTCGTCGCCGGAGTGGACGAGCGTCGAGGCAAAGCGTGGCGCGGGAGAGCGTGGCGCGGAAGACGCGGCGGTGAGCGGTGGAGGATCTTTTCAGCGTGGGCGGTTTCATGGCGCGGATTCTCACGAGAATGCCTCCATCTCCTTCTTTGTCAGCGAACGATATTTTCCGGCGGGGAGGTTTCCGAGTTCGACCGGACCGACCCGAACCCGCGCGAGCGACATGAGTTCGAGGCCCGTCGCCTCGCATGCTCTCCGTACTATGCGGTTGCGGCCTTCGTGGATGGTGAGGCGGAGGGTGGTTCGGACGCGGCCCCGTCCGATGGTCTCGACCTTCGGCGGGAGCATCGGGCCGTCGTCGAGGGCGGGGCCTTCGGCGAGTTTCTTTATGGGGTCGTCGGAGGGCGGGGTTTTCACCGTGAGTTCGTATTCCTTCTCGATTTCGGAGGACGGGTGGGTTATGAGGTTTGCGAAGTCTCCGTCGTTCGTGAGGATGAGGAGGCCCGTCGTCTCGAAGTCGAGGCGGCCCGCCGGGACGAGGCCGGGGACGCCGTCCGGCATGATGTCGGCGACGGTCGGCCTCCCGAAATCGTCGCTCATCGTGGTGAGATACCCGGATGGTTTATTGAGGGCGAGGTATGAGCGAGAGTCGGGAAGTGACACCCCCTCCCCGTCGAGGCGGACGTCGTCGCCCTCCGAAACCTTCGAGCCGAGCTCGGCGACGGAGCCGTTCACCTCGACGCGCCCGTCGGAGATGAGAGCCTCCGCCTTCCGGCGCGACGGAGCGGCCCCCGCCCTCGAAAGGAAAGCCTGAAGCCTCACGGGGGAACCTCGCCGCCAAAACGCCCTTCGCCCGAAGCGGCTTCGCCGGGCGAGTCGGGTGTGTCGAGGGTGGATGCTTCGTGTGGCCGCCCGGCTCCGCCATCCTCGCCGGAGGATGGGCCGGGGTCGCCGGGCGCTTTCTCTCTCGGCGGCGCGGAGCCCTCTCCGCCCGGAGGCGTTTCGCCCGGAGGCGTTTCGCCCGGAGGCTCCGGGGCGACGATGCGGTCGCGGACGCGGTCGAGCTCCTCTTCGCTGACGAGGGATTCGAGGGGCGGGAAGTCGCTTCGGGCCGAGGAGCCGGAGGCGATGTGGAACTCTTCGGTGAGGTCGAGGAGGGCGGGGGTTCCGGGCGAGTCGGCGTCGAAGCCGGATTCGGCGAGGAGGCCGCGCTCGATGAGGCTCCGAACGACCGCGTCGGAGTTCACGCCACGAACCTTCGCGACCGCCGCCCGCGTCATCGGGCCGAGGTAAAGGACGCACGAAAGGACTTCGTGGGCGGCGGCGGAGAGCGGGGACGGCCTCGCCTCCTTCCGGGACCTCTCGACCGCCTCCGAGGCGGCGGGGTTCGTCGCGAATTGGAAGCCGCCCCCGACCCGGCGGAGGACGATGCCGGAGCTTTCGGGAGAATATCGCTCTTCGAGAACGCCCACCGCTTCCTCGACCTCCTCTTTCGCCCTCCCGGTGGCCGCGGCGAGGGCGCGGGCGGGGACGGGCCTTCCGCTCACGAGAAGTATCGCCTCCACCTCCCGAGCCGCCGCGTTCACCGGGCCTCCGGTTCAAGCGTGAGCGGGCCGAGCGGCTCGGACTGGAGGAGCTTTATCCGGCCTTCGCTCGCGAGCGAGAGGGCGGCGGCGAACGCCACGGCGGAGTGGAGGCGATCCATATCGCGGGTTAGCTCCTCGTACGAGACCGGGCCGCGGGAGAGGGAGGCCCGGATGAGGGCGGCGAGTTCTTGGACGGTCACCGTGATCCTCCCGAGGTGCTCGAGGGGCGGCTCCTCCAAACGCGAGAACACCCTTTTGGCGGCGAGCGTTACGCGCCTCTCGTGCACCCGGAGCTTTCCGGGGCGCGGCCTCAGTTCATGGCCCGACGGATAATGCCCGGCGTTCAGCTCGAACCTCTCGCGGAGCGTCTCCGCACCGCGCCGTATCTTCAAATAATCCGACAGCCGCTCGGCGAGCTCCTCGGAAGAAGCCGCCCCTTCCTCGTCGTCCGGCTCCGGCTCGAAGAGCGGCGAGAGGGTGCGGGTTTTGAGGAGGATGAGCGACGAGGCGGAGCTTGCGAAGTCCGTGTCGCGGTCGAGGGAGGCGGAGGAGTCCGGGTCGCGGGCCTCGAGGTACAAATTCACGAGGTCGCGGAGGGGAACCTCGAAGATCTCGACCTCGTCCTTGAGGACGAGCGCGAGGAGCCACTCGTACGGGCCGGAGTACACGTCGAGCTCGACGGTAAACCCGGCGAGCGACCTTCCGGGCGCGTCGCCGCCGATCACAGCCTCGCCTCCTCGTTGAGCGGAAGCACCGAAGAGATGGAATTATGCTCCATCCCGCTCTCCCTCGCGAGAACCGCGTCAACGACGCGGCCCTCGGCGACGGCGACCCCGCGCGAAAGCCCGGCGTCCGAATTGAGCGAGTCGCGAAGCCCGAGTCCGGCGAGCTTCCTCACGTACGGGAGGAGCGCGTTCGAGAGGGCCCGCGTCGCCGTCACCGGAACCGAGGCCGGAACGTTCTTGACGCAATAATGCGTGACGCCATGCTTCGTGAAGACGGGGTCGGAGAGGGTCGTCGGGCGCGAAGTCTCGACGCACCCGCCCTCGTCCACGTCCACGTCCACGATGACGCTCCCCGCCTTCATCCCCTCGACGGTCCCCTCGGAGACGAGGGCCGGGGTGCGCGAGCTCACAACGAGGACCGCCCCGATGAGGAGGTCGGCGCCGACGGCGGCTTCCTGGATGGCGAGGCGGCTCGACGCGAGGGTCGTGACGTTGCGGAGGCGCCCCCCTTCGAGGGCGCGGAGGCGGTCGAGGTCGCGGTCTATGACGACGACCTCCCCCCCCAGGCCCCTCGCCCCCCAACCCCCCCACGCGCCGACCATCCCCCCCCCCCC
>JACCWD010000136.1 GCA_013697825.1 Rubrobacter sp. | reverse complement strand
AGAGGCGCGCCTGGGGGTCGTCGCGATGCCCCATGGCCTCAAGGAACTCCTCGCAGAGGCAGTAGGTGGTGGTTATGGTATCTTCCAATTCGTCCTCCCGGTTCGAAAGGTTGAGTGGCCTTCCGGTCGGGAGGATATTGTTTACCGGAATAGGGGGCAACTTGGGTTAACTAAGAACCGGAGCGAAGCAACTTCCCCGAAAGTACCGTCGCCGCCTGTATCACCGGACTGAGCGTCGGGCCGAAGGGCGGAGCGTACGCGAGATCCATATCCACCACGTCGCCGACTTTGAGTCCGCCCCATATCGCGGTCGCCGATACGTCGATCAATTTATCCACGCTCGCCCCGACCGCCTCCGCACCGAGGATGCGCCCCGAGTTTTTGTCCGAGATCATTTTGAGGAAAACCCCCGCCGAACCCGGAAAATATCCGGCACGGTTGCTCGCCTCCACCGACGCGCATAAAGTCTCGAAGCCCGCCTCTTCCGCCTCCGACTCCGAAAGCCCCGTCTTCCCGACTCCGAGGTCGAAGACCTTGAAAATGCCCGTCCCGAGGACACCGGGGAAGGCGAGGTCGGCCTCTCCCTTCGCGGCGTTCGTCCCGGCGACGCGGCCCATCTGGTTCGCGGTGTCCCCGAGCGGAACCCACACCGCCCCGCCCGTAATATAGTTCGTCGTCTCGGCGCAATCCCCGGCGGCCCACACCTCCGGGAGGTTCGTCCTCATGTGTTCGTCCGTCTTTATCGCTCCCGTCTCGCCGATCTCCGCGCCCGCGCTTTTCGCGAGTTCGATCTCGGGCTTCACGCCGATGGCGACGATGACGAGGTCGGCCCCGATCCCCTCCCCCCCGAACTCGACGTTGTGCACGCATCCGTCGTCCCCGCCTTCGCACACCATCTCCATCTCGCTCACCGGGTTTCCGGCGAAGACTTTGACGCCCTTCTCTTCGAGGTGCGCGTTCACTATGCGGGCGACCTCCGACCCATACGTCGGGGCGAGCCTCTCCCCGGCCTCGATGAGCGAAACCTCCATGCCGCGCATCGTGAGCGCCTCGGCCATCTCGAGTCCGATGTACCCGCCCCCGACGACGACCGCGCTCTTCGGCGAATGCTCCTCGATGTACCTTTCGATATCGTCCGCGTCCGTGAGGAACCGGAGCTTGAAAACCCCGTCGAGGCCCGAGCCGGGAATGGGGGGGACGACGGCCTTCGCTCCGGTCGAGACTATGAGACGGTCATACGAGTCCTCGAAAGTCGTGTCGGAGCCGAGGTCGTGGACGACGAGCGTTTTATTTTCCGCGTCGATCCCCTCGACACGGTGGCGCACCCTCACTTCGATGTCGTTCTCCTCGAACTTCTCGGGTGTCCGGGCGACGAGGCGCTCGCGACTCCCGACTATGCCGGAGAGGAAATACGGCATCCCACATTCGCTTATGGACACGTCAGGCTCGGCTTGATAAATAACCACTTCCGCCTCCGGGGCGACCCGCTTCGCCCGCGAAGCCGCCTTCGTCCCCGCCGCCACGCCACCGATGACCACTATTCGCATGGAAAATCCCCTCTCATATACACCACTCAAAGTTTACGCGATGGAGCATCGGGGGTTTTCGTATGCCTCCTTTCGCGGGTGGAGCCGGGAACGGCACGCTCCTCGGCGGCTCCAGAAGGGGCATTCTCCGGGTCAAGGGCGGGAGCGACCGTCTCCTCGCCCGCGACGGAGTGTGTGGCAACGACATCGCAAACGGCGGGCCGGGGCGCGATTCGTGCCAAGCCGAACCGAGAGATAGAAGAGTGAATTGCCCGTGAGGGTGGTCTCCGGCTGACGGCGCGAGGCGCGGAAGGACATCCTTTCGCGCCTCGTTTCAAGAAGGATTTCTGTCTAGGGAACGGGTAGCTTCATCCGTTCCCTAGACCTTCGGTGAAAGATCGAAGAGAATCATAGGATACGCGTCGTCGGTGGAGTCCGGTTTATGGATTCGGTATTCGTGGGATCTCGGGTCGAGGGGAGTTCGACCCAAGATCCCGTGGAACGACGCGCCTCATGACCTTACGATTTTTGGAGCGAAGCGACGATTCCGTATCACACTATCCTTCGACTCCCGTGTCCGTCGAGTTCGGGACGAAGTACACGAGCATGGCCGTGAGAAGCCCCGTGAGCCCCACGGAGAACTCCGTCGCGTCGAGCGTTCCGGTTTGCGCCCACAAAAGCAAAGCCCCCACGAGCGGTACGACGGCCGCCACGATGGCCTTCGCCGCTTTGCTGAGTTTGGGGGGCTTCGCCGGAACCTCGGGCCTTTCGGGCGAAACCGCCGCTGGCGGGCTTGCCGCGGGCGGAGCCGTCACGGGAGCGCCATTCTTCGGAGGTGCTTCTTTGGGGGGCTTCTCTTCGTGGAGGACTTCTTCGGGAGTCTCGCTCGGGACTTTCGGAGTTTCGGGAACTTCCGGGGCTTCCGGCTCGTTCGCGATGGGGGATGGCTCCGGCGACATTTCCGGCGACGGCTCCGGCGGGGCTTCGCCCGCGACTCCGAGCCTCGCCCGCCACGCTTCGTGCTTTGCGGCGAACTGCGCAGAGTACGTGCCGATGACGCTCCGGCGGTTCGCCTCCCCGGCGTTGTACGCCCCGATGGCTTCGAGGTACGGATACCGTCCGTAATATCTGGCGAGAAGCTCGAAGCCCACGGCGCATTGATTCTTCGGCAAATGCGCGCCGCCTCGCTTCTCCGCGTCGTATATGAAGTCGCGCCACGTTATTTGCGTGAGGCCGACCCCGTTCGAGACGCCGCCGTTTCGGATGTGGGCGACGAGGTTCGCCACGCGGGCCTTCGTAACGGGGAGATGGGCGAAGGGGACGGTGTCGGCGTGCCTCGTCCCCCAGTCGGCGCCGAACACGTTCCGGCCCGCCGATTCTTGTTCGACGAGGGCGCACGCCGAGGTTATGTGCAAATTCGCCTTCTTCGCCTCGTCGTAAATTATCGCTCCGACCGGGGTGTACGGAGCGAGGCTCGAGGGGAGAGAGGCGAAGTATCCGTCAATGACGGCGGCGAGGCGCTTCCCTTCGGGATCCACGGTGGGCGAAACGCCGGGTCGTCCGGCTCGACGATGGGGTTTTCGGTCGTCTCTCCGGGCTTCGGGACGTTCATGGCGACACCCTTCGGGACGACGACGGCCCGGTCGGTTCCGTCGAGGGTCATGACGCGGGCTTCTCCGAGGTGCGTCTCGTCGAAGGCTCCGGCGGCGATCCGTTTGAGGCCGGGGAGCCATATTTTCTTTCGCGGGCCGCCGTTCGGTGGATCCCCGTTCGACGGGTCGCCGTCCACCGGGTCGAGCTTGAGTTCCGGCCTCCCCTTCACGAGGTCGGAGACGAGGGAGAGGAGCTTTTCGTAGTCGAAGTTTCCGGGGTCCCAGCGGGCGTGCGGGGTGACGGTCCCGTGCGCGATGAAGCCATATTCGCCATAATTCTTCGCGTGCCGTATCGCGAGGTCGAGCGTCTCGACGAGGTACGCGCACAAGCGGGCGAGCCTTTGATAATGCGCGTCGGGGGCGTTCGGCATGTTTTGCGCGAAGTCCCATTGCTCGATGCCGATGGAGCGTCGGTTGTAGCCGAGATCCCCGGCGTGCCACGAGAAATAGCGGAGATAATCATTGCATTTGTAAAGCTCGCCGGAGGGCGGGAGATACCAGTCGAAGCCCGCCCGTGTACCCGAGAGGACGGAAAGGGTTCCGGGTACGTATCCCTCCGGGGTGTGGAGCACGATCGTGTCTATATTGTGCTTTCCGCGGCTCATCGGGGTCGCGCCCCGGCATTGTATGAAGCGGTGGATGTTCGGGGCCGGAACTCCCGAGACGGCGGCCGCGTCCTCCATCTCCATAGTATCCATCGCGAGCGAGGCCCGGAACGACTCCTCGGCGGGGAGTCCTTCGGCGTTCGCCTGTCCGCTTTGATCCTCCATCAAACAGCTCTCCGTGGAGAGCGAAGCCTCCATGGTCATCTCTATCGTCCCTCCAATCTCGGGAAGAGTTTTCGTGCCGTGCGCGGCTTGCCCGGCGGTTTGCCCGGCATGTGCGTCGGCTTGTCCGCTGGTTTTTTCGGCTTCGTGTGGACGGCGGGGACGAGGAGCTTCGCCAAAGCCTTCTTCGCGGCTTGTCCGTCCACGATGCCCGCCCCGTAGTGCGTGATGGGCGAGCCGTTCTTCCTCGCGCCGGAGATGAGGCCCGCGAGGAGCGCGTCCCCCGAACGGGCATCGCCCCGCTTCCCCGTCTCCGCCATGAGGGAGGCCGCCGTCCACACCGCGTTCGGAGTCGCCTGCGAGGTGCCGCTCATCCGCACGAGGGTTCCGCCCGCCGAATACGAAAGCACGCTCACGCCCGAATGCGCGATGTCCACGTGTGGGCCGTGGCACGAGAAGGGGGCGCGGCGGTCGGTCCTCCGGTCGAAGGCGGCCACCGCCACCGCCGAATTGCATCCGCCGGGGAAGCGCTTCGGGTTCCCTTTCTCGGCCTCGTTTCCGGCGGCGCAAAAGACGAGGACGCCCCGATCCCTCGCGCGCCGGATCGCCCGCTCGTACGGAGCCTCGTTTCCGTTTCCCGAGAGCGACATGTTTATGATGTCCGCCCCCGAATCCACGGCCCAATGTATCGCCTCGATGATGCCCCCCGTGCCGCCCGATCCACTATTTTTTAGGACGGCGGCGTAGAGGAGCCTCGCTTTGTCCGGGAGTGCCGTGCACGCGCAATGGGAGCCATGCGAGTTCGTCCCCGAGAGGGCCAACCCCCCGACCCAAGATCTATGCCCCACGATATAGTTCGCGAGCATCCTCGCCGAAGCCGCCCCGAGCGCGGTGTCGAGGACGGCGACCTTCACCCCCGCGCCGCATTTTCCGCCTTTCAGCCACGTCGAGCGGCCATAGGCCGTGTCCTCGGCGTGCGGGATGGACGGGTGGCTCGCGGCTCCCGCCTCGTCGGAAAGCTCGGCGTAGTCCTCCGTCCATCCGTCGGCGTGAGCTTCCGTTTCCTCCTCGATCTCGATGAGGTTCGACGCTCCCGCGTACGCCTCGGCTCCTTCGTCGGTGAGAGATACGCTTAGCTGGCGAACCCCCCCGACTTCGGCGGGATGCATCTCGACCGGGTCGCGTTGATGGGCGCGGGCCACGTCCCGCTCCTCCGGCGGGATAACGCGGCACGCATAAATATACGTCTTCGTGCGTTCATTCTCGGCCACGCCAAAACTCCTCCTCCACCCTCCTCTCGATCTTTATCCGACCCACGAAGACCATGACCTCCCCGAACACCCCGCACGCAAAACGCCGCCGAAACCACCCGAGACGAACCCCTCTCCATCCCGGACACCGGCAACGCCCCTCGACGTGGCGCGACCGCCCCGGAAACACCATGAATTGGCGAAATATACCCACGATCCACTCCATACCCCTCGACGAGCGCCGAGGCAGCCGCTGCGTGTAATTTTGCGTACATGAGAGGGGAATGTCAAATGGCTCGCTTCGCTTGCCGTTCTTGGTTCTTGGTTTTGTCGGCTATGGCGAATGAGGGGATGTGATGCTTGTGGACGGCGAAAGGCCGCGCCCCCGATATGCTCGTCGGGGGCGTGGGACTTTTTATTATGTTTTTAGCTGACGCCTGACAGCCGAAAGCTGACAGCTAAAAAGCTACGAAGTGGCTGCCTGGTAACGCCTCTCGGCCTCGTCCCAGTTCACCACGTTCCACCAGTTTTCGATGTATTCGGGGCGGCGGTTTTGGTAATTGAGATAGTATGCGTGTTCCCACACGTCGAGTCCGATGACCGGGTTCTTGCCCTCCATCAACGGCGAATCCTGGTTCGCCGTCTTCTCGATGGACACCGAGCCGCCCGAGTCCGCGATGAGCCATACCCATCCACTTCCGAACACCGATCCGGGGGCGCCGACTTTGCCCCACTCCTCCTTGAAGCTCTCGAAGGAGCCGAAGTCGCGGTTTATGGCCTCCGCCAAAGAACCGGTCGGCTCGCCTCCGCCGTTCGGGGACATTATTTGCCAGAAGAGATTGTGGTTTATGTATCCGCCGCCGTTGTTTCTTATGGCGGTTTTTATGTCGTCGGGGGCGGAGTTTATGTTTCTGACGAGATCCTCGGCGTTGCCGGGGTCGGCGTCGGGGTGCTTTTCGAGGGCGGCGTTGAGGTTGGCGAGGTATGTGTTGTGGTGCTTCTCGTGGTGGAGGTGCATCGTCGCCTCGTCTATGGTGGGCTCGAGGGCGTTGTAGTCGTATGGCAGACTCGGTAGTTCGTAGGCCATTGTCTTCCTTTCCACATTGCGTTTGCGTTGCCGAGGGTACTTATACCCAAAATGGCCGGATTTTTCACTTCGCTTCGCTTCGCCCGGCGCGTGTCCTTCCGGCTTTGATCGAGGTCACGCAGGTTTTCCATCTTTGGAGGAGTGAGTAAAATGTGCGGATGGAGAAATCACCGGGCGGCATTTTCGGGAGTTCATGGAACCAGCGCGGCGCGGAGGAACTGAGGCTCCTCCTCGATCGGGCGGTTTCGGCGAGCTACAATGGCATTGTCATCTCCGACCCGAGCCTTCCGGACAACCCGATCATTTACGCGAACCGCTCCTTCATGAGAACCACGGGCTACGAGTTCGACGAAGTAATCGGGGAGAATTGCCGCTTTTTGCAGCGCGACGACAACGAGCAGCCCGCCCTCGACGAATTGCGCGAGGCGATAGCCGGGGGCCGCGAGTGCCGGGCCGTCATCCGAAACTACAAAAAGAACGGCGAGATGTTCTGGAACGAGCTTTATGTCTCGCCCGTCCTCGACGACGACGGCGAGGTGACGAACTTCATCGGCGTTCAGCACGACGTGACGGAGCGGAAGGAGGTCGAAGAAGAGCGCGACCTCCTCCTCGCCCGCGAGCAACTCGCGAAAGCGGAGGCCGTCGCCGCCCGCCGCCGCCTCTCGTTCCTCGTCGAGGCGGACAATATTCTTCTCTCGTCGGTCGGATTCTTCGAGCGGCTCCGGGACACGGCGCGGCTCGCCGTCCCCGCGCTGGCGGACTGGTGCCTCGTGGATATCGTCGAGGATGACGGGGGGGTCGTTCAGGCGGCAGCTTCGCACGCGGACGAGGGGAAGCACGAGCTTTTGCGCGAGCTTCAGCGGCACCGGAGCTTCGAGGAGGGTTCGAATGGCGTTGCCGCGAGGGTGCTCCGGACCGGGAAAGCGGAGACGATCTCCGGAGAAGAGAAGGGGATCGTCGAGGATCTCGCCTCCGGCGAGGAGAGCCTTCGCCTCCTCGGGGAACTCGGCGTATCCTCGCTCGTGAGCGTGCCGCTCCTCGCCCGCGGCCGCGTCCTCGGGGTCGTCACCCTCGTCTCCTCGAGTCCCGAGAGGATTTACGGCGACGAAGACCTCGCCCTCGCCGAGAGCCTCGCGTACCGGTGCGCTCTCGCCGTGGACAACGCCGGGCTGTATCGCGAGAGGAGCCGCATCGCCCGCACATTGCAAAGAAGTTTGCTTCCGCGGCTCCCCGAGGTTGGGGAGGTGGATGTCGGGGTCGAGTACCTTCCGCTCGGGGAGGAGACCGAGATCGGCGGCGATTTCTACGACCTCATCCGCGCTCCGAACGGCTCGCTCATAGCCGTTGTCGGCGATGTGTGCGGAAAAGGCCCGGACGCCGCCGCCGTCGCGGCCCTCTCCCGGTACACCATACAAGCCGTCGTCATGAACGAAGACTCCCCCGCGAAGATACTCTCCGCCCTCAACAAGGCCATGCTCCGCCAGCTCGACGACCTCAAATTCTCGACCATCACGTGCGCCCGCCTCGAAAAAGCGGAGGGGGAGAACACGTTCGACCTCACGGTATCCCGAGGCGGGCATCCGGCGCCGCTCGTCCACCGCTTCGACGGGCGCATCGAGAAGATCGAGATGCCCGGAAGAGTCCTCGGCGTCTTCGACGATCCCGGTGTGGAGGAGCGCGTGGTGCGCCTTTTCCCCGGAGACGCAGCCGTTTTCTACACCGATGGCCTCACCGAGGCCCGCGCCCCCGACGGCTCGCTCTTCGGCGAGGAGCGCCTCCTCGATCTCCTTCGCGAGTGCGGCGAGGGGAAAGCCGCCGAGATCGCCGAATGCCTCAAAGACGCCGTCCACGACTTCGACGACGGCGTCCCCCTCGACGACCTCGCCGTGCTCGTTTTGAAGACCCCCAAATGAACCGCTTCGCTTCGCGCCGCCAGCTGTCAGATTCTTGTCCGCAGGCGATGCTCGGTGGAGATCCCACCGCATTCGGGACACGGTTTCGCCGCCGCCGATTTTTCAGCTAACGGCCAAAAGCTAACAGCGCGGTTCGCTGGCGCGAACCGCCTCACGCCAGATTATCCACCGTGTAGTTTTCGCGGAGCGCCCTCCCGTCGAGGACGGTCGAGAGCTTGCCGATTTGATCCTCGTAATACCCGCTGTCTTCGCCCGCATGCAAAGCCTCCTCCGTCTCCCACAAAGAGATGAGAAGGACTTCTTCATCCTCGGGGTTCGTCAGCGCGAGGAGGTTCTTGAAACCCGGCTGCTCCTTCGCCAAAGGCGCGATCGAGTCCTTCGCGATCCCGATCGCCTCCTCGAACTTCCCGTCCTGGATCTGGATGGTGGTCACCCTCGCATACATGCTCTTCCTCCATCTCGCTTTCACCAAACCCTAGATATATTTGTATCATGTATTCCAATTGTGTCGAGGATTCGCGGCTGGGGCGACGCTTTCACCGCCGAAGCTCATGGGCAGCCGCCTTCGAGGGTCGAGTTCGCGCGAGGTCGCTTCGAGGGCGGCGAAGCAACCTCTTTCTATATTGGAGGGGCGGTTCGCCAACCGCCCCTCGCCCGACAAACGCGAGCCTCACACGAAGAGCGTCAGCCGCGAGCGAATCATTTTGGCTTATGGCTGGCAGCCAAAAAGCTATGCAGCTATGTCGTTCAAATTCCGCCCGAGTTCCTCCGGCTTCGAGGCCATCGGGAGGTGGGAGGTGTCCGTCGTGTACACCTTTTCGACCGGGAGGTTCGAGATCATCTTCCGCTGCATGGCGTTGCTCACGGCGTGGTCGTTCGTCGTCTCGATGTATACGCGGGGTACCCTCCCGAAGTTCTCATCGGTCACGGTCGCCTCGGCGGCGAACGGCTCCAGAGACTGGTTGTCGAGCCTCTTCCTCGCGGCTTCGACGACCTCGTCCGGCACGTCGTTGTAAAGAAGATTTTTGAGCGCGTCGTCCTTCACGGTCGCCGTGCTTTGATCCTCGCTCATGTCCAAACTTTGGAGAACGATGGAGTCCCCGTCGGACTGCGACATCCCCATCGGAGACCCACCGTTCCGAAGCATGAACGCACACACATAAACGAGCTTCTTTATTTTCTCGGGACGCCTCTCGGCGGCCTCTCCGCGATGACGAGCCTGGCGAGGCTGTGGCCGACGAGATACACCGGCTCGTCGCTCGCGTCGAGAGCCTCGACCGTCCGACTCACGTATGATTCGAGCGTAACCTCCGAAGTCGGGGTCGAGTCCTCGCCATGCCCCGGAAGGTCGAGCGCGTCCACATCGTGCCCGGCTCCCTCGAGAACGGGCCGGACATTGTCCCATGCCCATCCGCCGTGCCACGCGCCATGAATCAAAACAAACTTGCTCATATACTTCTTTCCGTTTGGATTGCGACACCGTACTTACCCACCGAGCGAAATTCCAAAGACGCTTTCGGATAATATTCCCGGCGGAGGCAAAATCGTCGGAGGTGGAGAATGCGAGCGGGAGACGCGGCGGTCGAAATCTTCGCGCAAGCCGGAGTGAAACGTTTTTACGCCGTGCCGGGAGAAAGTTTTCTGGAAATCATGGACGCGGTGGAAACTCGTCCCGACCTCTCGCTCATCTCGACGCGTCACGAATCCGGCGCTTCCTTCATGGCCGAGGCCGACGCGAAGCTCACCGGGGTTCCGGCAGTCGCGATGGCGACGCGGGGAGTCGGCGCGTCGAACCTCGCCATCGGCGTGCATACCGCCCGGCAAGATTCGACTCCGATGGTCGTCCTTCTCGGGCAGGTCGAGACGGAGTTTTTGGGGCGCGAGGCGTTTCAGGAAGTGGATCTCCCGGATTTTTACCGTGAGATCACGAAATATTCCGCCACCGTCCACCGGGCCGACCGCCTCCCGGAGTTCGTCGAGAAGGCGGCGCGAATAGCCGCCTCCGGTCGCCCCGGCCCGGTGATGCTCGCCCTCCCGGCGGACATTCTCGGAGAAGACATCGAAGCCCCCGAAAGCACACCGACGGCGAAGAGCCGTCCCGTTCCATCATCGGAGGATGTGCGGGACATGTCGCGCCGGATCGTCGAGGCTCGCCGTCCCGTCGCCATCGCAGGGGAGGGGTCGAAAGTGGCGCGTGAAGAACTCGTCGCATTCGCCGAGAGGTATGGCATCGGGGTGTATACGGCGTTTCGTCGGCAAGATAAATTTCCGAACGGGCATCCGAATTATCTCGGACACCTCGCGCTCGGGACGCCGCCGGAGATACTCGAAGCCCTCGAAGAAGCGGATCTCATAATCTCCGCCGGGTGTCGCCTCGACGAAGTCACGACGCAAAGTTATGAGTTCCCGAAGAAGTGGCAAAACGTCGTCCGAATCGGCGCGGAGGCCGTCGGCGAGGGCGCGTTCGAGGTTCGGGAAACCCTCTCCGCGCTCATCGAAGCGGCTCCGAAAGAACCGCCGGTGCGTGGATGGAGCGTGGCTCACGGCGCGTACCTCGAACTCAGCGAAGTTCCCGAGTCCCGCTCCGAGGGCGGCGTAGATCCGGCGGAGGTCATAGCCGCGATGAGGGAAACGCTTCCCGAAGACTCCATCATCGCGAACGACGCGGGGAATTTCTCGATCTTCCTCCATCGTTATTGGCGATACGGACATCCCGACACACAGCTTGCTCCGGCGAACGGGGCGATGGGGTACGGGGTTCCGTCGGCCATCGGGGCGAAGCTCGCCGCGCCGGAGCGAACGGTCGTCGCGGTTTCGGGGGACGGCGGCTTTCTCATGACCGGGCAGGAAATCGAGACCGCCGTGAGGCACGGGCTTTCGCTCACCGTCGTCGTCATGCGGAACGGGATGCACGGGACGATCGCGATGCATCAGGCGCGGGAGATGGGGAGGCTCGCCGGGACGGGGATAGGAAACGTGGATCTCGCCTCCTTCGCCCGGAGCCTCGGAGCCGAAGGATTCTCCGTCAAAAGCCCCGACGAAATAATCCCCGCCCTCGAAGAAGCGGTTTCATCGGAGTCGGTCTCCCTCGTGGACATCGCCACCGACCCCGATCTCATAACGCCGACGGCCCGCTTGTCGGGGATGTCATAAAAAACCGGGAGCTGTGAGGCGCGAAGCGGCCTCACGACCTCCCGGATAGCGGAAGACACGAAGTATTCACCCGGATTCCGTATCACACATCCGTCGCAAGCAGATCCCCGAGATGCTCGTCTATCTGCGGCATGTACGTGGGTGCGACCCCGAAGAGGCCGAGGTGGCCGAGGACGTCGTCCACGATGCGGAACTCGCTGTTCGGGATGAGGGCTTGTTCGGCTTTGCAGTCGCGGGGTGGGAAGAACATGTCCTCGTTTATCGGCATGACGTATGTTTTCGCCGTGATGCGGCCGAGGGCGGCTTCGAGGTCGCCGTTCGTGTGGCGGGTTACGTCGCCGCGCTGCCACTTCCACGCCATGCAAAGGAGGTCGTTCGGATCCATCACCGTGAAGTACGGCTCCAAAAAGCCTTCGAGGAACGCCTCCTTCGACTCGAAATCGAGGGCACGCCACACTTCCTGTTTCCAAAATTCGGTGGAGAAGCCCATGATCCCCCATATGTGCGCGTGGCGTTTGAGGCCGTCCTCCACGTCGGCGTTCGACTCGTATTCTCCGCCGTTCCAGCCGGGGTCGGACCATATCTGCTCGTTGAGAGCCTCGGTATACAAAAAGTCGTGCGGGGTATTTTGGGCGGTTCCGGCGATCGGCGCGGCTCGCTCGACTTTGTCCGGGAAGCGGACGGCCCACTCGTAAGTTTGCTGCGCCCCCATCGAGCCTCCGACGACGAGCGCGAGATGCTCGATGCCGAAGCGCTCGCGAAGGAGCCGTTCCTGCGCGACCACGTCGTCGCCTATACGCACCTTCGGGAACTTCGACATCGCGAGGGCGGCGTTCGCCCCGTCGGCGTTGTGCGGCGAGGTCGAGAGTCCCGACCCGATCTGGTTTATGGCGACGATGAAGTACCTCGACGGGTCGAGGGCGTGGCCCGCTCCGACGTACACGTCGCGCCAGATTTGGTGCGTGCCGGAGTACCACGTCGTGATGAGGATGGCGTTGTCTTTCGCCTCGTTGAGTTCGCCCCACGTCGTTATGGCGAGGTGGCAGTCTGGGATGGAGCCCCCCTCTTCGAGGTCGAGGCGGCCGATGGAGGCGAGTTCGTACTCGCCGTGGTGTTCGGGCGTGTAATACGGGTTCTCGATCACGCCGTGGCTCCTTCCCGAGAGGCCGCGCCGTCGAAGGCGAACCCCTCATAGTCGTTGTCGGCGACGGTGTCGCACCTCTTCCGGTACGGCCCGACGAAGCTCAAATTCGGCATGAACACCCGCGGCTTTCCGGGGATGTTCGCCCCCATGTACCACGTGTCCGCGCTCGTGAAGAGCGTCGCCTCCGCGAGCGCCTGATTCTCCTCCACCCACGCATCCTCGGCCTCGCGCGTCGGCTCGATGGTCGCCGCCCCGCGCTCGCCCATGTCGCGCACGATCCTCGTGATGAACTCCACATGCTGCTCGATGGAGACGGGCATGTTCGAAAGCACCGACGGGCTTTGCGGACCCGTGATCGTGAAGAGGTTTGGATACCCCGCGCTCATGAGCCCGAGATACGTCCGCGGCCCCATCTCCCACTTCTCACGCAAAAGCTCCCCATTCCGACCCCGGATGTCGATCTTATTGAGCGGCCCCGTCATCGCATCGAAGCCGGTGGCGTACACGAGCGCGTCGAACTCGTACTCCGAGCCGTCTTCGAGCCTCACGCCGGACTCCGTGATCCTTGCGACCGGGTTCGACTTCACGTCCACGAGGCTCACGTTTTCGCGGTTGAAAGCCTCGTAATATCCGGTGTCGAGGGGGTTCCTCTTCACGCCGAAGGGATGGTCTTTCGGGATGAGTTTCTCCGCCGTTTCGGGGTCATCCACGGTTTCGCGGATGCGCTCGTGGAGGAACTCCCGAACCTTCGCGTTCGCCTCGTCGGTAAAGAAGATGTCCACATAACTCCCGAGCCATATGCGGAAGCCACCATCCTCCCACCGCTCCATGAGTTCGCGCTCGCGCTCCTCGTCGGAGCAATCGAGCGCGCCCTTCTCTTCGAGATAAAGCTCGAAGCCGAAGTTCGACTCGCGGAGGCGCTCCCATATGGCTTCATAGTCCGCTTTACGCGCCGCCGTCTCCTCGGGATCGGCGGGGGTGTTCCGGGCGGGGACGATATAGTTCGCGGTTCTTTGGAAAACGGTGAGTTCGTCCGCCTCCTCGGCGATGATCGGTATCGCCTGAACCGCGCTCGCCCCCGTACCGATGATCCCCACCCGTTTCCCGGTGAAGTCCACGCCCTCGTGTGGCCAATGGCCCGTATGGTACGTCTCGCCCCGGAAGGAGTCGATCCCCTCGAACTTCGGGGTGTTCGAAGAAGAGAGCGCCCCCACCGCCGAGATGAAGAAGCGCGCCGTCACCGAATCGCCTTTGTCCGTCTCGACCGTCCATACGTTCGCATCCTCGTCGAACGTGGCCGAGGCGACGCTCGTCTCGAACTCGATGTCGCGATTCAAATCGTGGCGTTCGGCGACGTGCTCCAAATATGCCCGTATTTCTTTATGGCCGGGATATTTCTCGCTCCACGTCCATTCTTGAAGGAGTTCCTTGTCGAACGAGAAGCAATAAATATAGCTGTCGGAGTCGCTCTTCGCCCCCGGATACCGATTCCAATACCACGTCCCGCCGACGCCGGTGCCGCTCTCGTAAACCCGCGCCGAAAGGCCGAGGAAGTCCCTCAAACTTTTGAGCATATAAAGCCCCGAGAAGCCCGCGCCCACCACCACCGCATCAAAATCCACCGTGGAAGTCTCGTTTCCCGCCATGTTCTCCTCCTTTTCACATGCCGCCCATAAAACCCCGCCATCCACCCCGAGGACGAACGCACCTTTCTTCGTCACGGGTGGCGAGCGCCCGCATGCGCCATGCTTCATGTTTACGACCTTTCCCCGCGGCCACGATGGGCCGAAGCCCACGTGAGGATCGTAGCGAGAGGGGAGGGGCGTGTCAATGCGCGGCGGGTTTTATGGGAGGGATGTCATCTCGTCGGGTGGAGCGGAGCGCATCTTTTTCGCCCGGCCTCGACGATTGGCGCGAGGTGGCGGAGGCGGTTGCTTCCCGCCCGCAAAACCACGACCGCCACATCGAAGTTCGAGAGGTTTTGCTGGTGGGGGACCCCCCGGTCGGTGGTGATGAGGGCGTCGAAGCCCGCCGATTGCGCGAGTTCGAGGAGTTCGCCGTTCGTTCTTCCGCCCCACCCGCGACGGATCACCGTCTCCACCTCGAAACCTTCGCCGAAGGAGCGCGAGAGCCGCCAGTCGACGTGCTCGTCAAGAAGGACGCGCACCGAGGCGAGCCTCCTCGACCGCGCCCGGAGTCATCTCCAAATACGCCACCGCTTGCTCGCGCTAAACGCTCGGAAAGCCTTCCAGGAAATCCTCCATACCCTCGCCTCCGACGAGATGCTCGATGAGAATGTCCACCGGAACGCGCGTCCCGGCGAAAACCAACGCGCCGTTCATGACCGCCGGATCCCGCGAAACGACCTCGCGCACCTTCATCCTCTCCATCGCCACTCCCTTCCTTCGCTTCCGAACCGAGTTTATCCTCAAAACAGCTTCCCCGGGTTCATGATGCCGTTCGGGTCGGCCATGTTTTTGAGCTTTCGCATGAAGGGTATGGAGTCTCCATGCTCGGCTTCGAGATGCTCCTTCTTCCCGAAGCCGACGCCATGCTCGCCGGTGCATGTCCCGCCCCGTTCGAGCGCGTACCGGACGATCTCCGCGTTCACCGCCTTCGCTCGCTCGATGTCCGCTTCGTCCTTCGCGTCGAGCATGAACACGGCGTGGTAGTTTCCGTCCCCGACGTGGCCGAGGATGGCGCCGTCGATGCCCCGCGAGGCGATAGTTTCGCGGGCGTTTCGGAGCGCGTCCGGCAATGCGGATATGGGAACTCATACGTCGGTGGACATCACGAGCTTCCCCGGAGAAGCGGTGACGATGGCGAGCGCGGCCTCGTGGCGAGCCTCCCAGAGTTTCTCGATGCCCGCCTCGTCCTCCTCGAAGTCGAAGGCGCGGCATCCTTCGAGGTTCGCGGCTTCGCGGGCTTTTTCGACATCGCTTTCGACTCCGGCCTCGTTTCCGCTGAATTCGAGGAAGAGGGTCGGCTCTTCGATGTATCGCGTGCCTTTGAATATGTTCACGGCCTTTATCGTGCGCTCGTCCACGAGCTCCACGCGACCGATTTGCATGCCCGTCCGGATCACCGCGATCGCCGCCCGCCCCGCCGCCTCGACGCTCGGGAACACGGCCCGTGCCGCGACCGTCTTCTCCGGGATCGGATAAAGCCGTACCACGATCTCCGTGAACACCCCGAGCGTCCCCTCCGACCCGACGAAGAGGGAGGTGAGGTTATACCCGGCGGACGACTTCATGGCGAGGCTCCCCGTCCCCATAAAAGAGCCGTCGGCGAGGACGACCGTGAGTCCCAAAACCTGATCCCGCATAACCCCGTACCTCACCGCGTTCGTCCCACTCGCATTCGTCCCGCACATGCCCCCGAGCGAAGCGTCCCAGCCGGGATCCACGGGAAAATGAAGGCCGTATTCCCGAAGCGCCCCATTTAATTTCCCATGCGCCACCCCCGGCTGAACGCGGGCGATGAAATCATCGGGACGTATTTCGAGAACCTCGTCCATGAGCGAGAGGTCGAGGCTCATGCCGCCTCGGATCGGAACCACGCTCCCCTCCAAACTGCTCCCCTCCCCAAACGGCACGACGGGTATGCCATTCTCGTCGGCGAACCGGAGAACCCCCCGAACCTCGTCCGCGCTCTTCGGAAACACGACGGCGTCCGGTCGCTTCGGCGCGTGGTACGCAAAGTCTCGGCTGTGTTTGTCGAGAACCTCGGCGGTCGTGGACACCCGCTCCCCGACGATCCCTTCGAGGGATGCGATCAAATCCATACGGCCTCCTCCTTCACCCGGTTCGGAACACGATACCATGCCGCCTCCCCATATTTTTGCTAACGGCTGACAGCCAAAAGCTGAAAGCGCGTTCTCCGGCGCGGCCGGAAAACGCTTTATAATCCTCCGACTATGAATACTTCCCTCACGAGACTCTTCGCCCACGCAAAGCAAAAATCCGAGAAGCTCGCCATGATCTCCCTTTACGACGCGCCCTCCGCCACCCTTTCATGCGACGCCGGAGCCGACATCCTCCTCGTCGGAGACTCCATGGGAAACGCCATCCTCGGCCACGACGGAACGGTGCCGGTCACGATGGACGCGATGCTCCATCATACGGGGGCGGTCGTCCGGGGCGTAAAGAATTCCTCGCACCCCGAAACCCCGGTCGTCTCGGACATTCCCTTCGGCGGATTCGCGACCGTCGAGCGGGCGGTCGAGAACGCCTCGATGCTCATGCGCGCCGGAGCTTCCGCCATAAAGCTCGAACGGGCGGGGGAGGGTACCCTCGCCGCCGCCCGCGTCCTCGTCGAGATGGGGGTTCCCGTCGTCGGGCATCTCGGGTACACGCCGCAGTCAGCGGGCCGCTTCGAGGGTGTCGTTCAAGGAAAGTCCACCGAGGCGGCGACGCGCCTCCTCGAAGACGCGAAGAGGCTCGAGGACGCGGGGGCGTTCGCCGTCGTCCTCGAAGTCGTGCCGACGGAGGTGGCGAAGAGGACGACCGCCGAACTCGCCATCTCGACCATCGGCATCGGGGCCGGGCCGCACTGCGACGCGCAAGTTCTCGTCTGGCACGATCTCGTCGGATTCTCGGAAGAAAAGCCCTTCCGCTTCGTCAAGCAATACGCCGATGTGTACGAGACGATGAAGGACGCCTCCGCAGGCTTCGTCGAGGAAGTCCGCTCCGGAGCATTCCCCGCCCCCGAACACGGATGGCGCATGGACGAGGAGGAATACCGGAGGTGGGAAAATGGTGGATGAAGCCCTCGTCGCCCGAACCCCCGACGAAATACGCGCCCTCTCATACGAGTGGCGAGCCGCCGGGAAAACGGTCGGCCTCGTGCCGACGATGGGCGCGCTCCACGAAGGACACCTCTCCCTCGTCCGGAAGGCGCGGAGCGAGTGCGGCAAAGTCATAGTCTCCGTCTTCGTGAACCCGACGCAATTCGGCGCGGGCGAGGATTTCGACACATACCCGCGAAACCTCGAAAACGACCGCGAACTCCTCTCGGAGGCGGGATGCGACGCCATCTTCGCCCCCGGAGTCGCGGAGATGTATGGTGAAGGTTCGACCGACCTCTCATCCGGCGAGCGGACATTCGTCGAAGCTGGGCGGCTCGGCGATGTCTTCGAGGGGAAAGACCGCCCCGGACATTTCCGGGGCGTCGCTACCGTCGTGGCGATGCTCATGGGCGCGGCGGTTCCGCATCGGGCGTACTTCGGCGAGAAGGATTTCCAGCAACTCAAAGTCATCGGGAGGATGGCACGGGAGCTTCACATGGGTGTCGAAATCGTCGGATGC
This sequence comes from Rubrobacter sp., assembly GCA_013697825.1. Classification (GTDB taxonomy): domain Bacteria; phylum Actinomycetota; class Rubrobacteria; order Rubrobacterales; family Rubrobacteraceae; genus JACCWD01. Next base: position 19,784 of record JACCWD010000136.1, on the reverse strand, counting down.
CCGACCGTGCGAGAGTCGGACGGACTCGCCATGAGCAGCCGAAACGCGAACCTCGGAAGCGAAGAAAGGGAAGCGGCGACCGTCCTCCACCGGAGCCTCGAAGCGGGCGCGAAGCTCGCCGCGGACGGTGAAAAAGATGTCTCGACCATCCTCCGCCGGATGCGTGGGGTGCTTGACGGTGAGCCGCTCGTGGAGCCGAAATACGTCGCCGTCGTGGACGCGGAGACGCTCGAAGCCCTCGAAAGCCTCGGGGAGCGTTCTGCTCGCATTCTCATCGCGGCTCGTGTGGGGAGTGTGCGGCTCATAGACAACATCGCGCTTCCTTTCGTCCGCTCCGAATAAAGTTCCCGAAGTTCGGGAAGCGTCCACTCTTTCTCCCGGGAATGCGCCGCGGGTATCGTTCCTTTCGCCATAGTCAATCGAGCGAAAGGAGCCTCGAATCCCGAGATAGCCGCCCTCCTCTCCCTGAGCGGCAAACCGTCGCCAACTATGTCTCGAACATCCTCGCCAGGCTGCAAGTCGCCGACCGCAAAGAAGCCGCCCGCATCGCCCGCGAGGCCGGACTCGATAACGCGGTAGATCATTAGTCTACTGAATGGTAGATTTTGAGGCATGAGCACCACGATACGAATAGCGGATTCGACCAAAGACAGGGTGAAAGCGATCGCGGAGATGACGGGCAAGCAGATGCAAGCCGTCGTCGAGGAGGCGATTGCGGAGTATGAGCGCAAAGTGTTCTGGGAGCGGACGAACCAAAGATACGCCGAGCTTCGGCGAAATCCGGAGGAATGGGCGCGCATCGAGGCCGAGCGAGAGGGTGAGTCTGAAGCGCTGCGGGACGGTTCGGATTGACCGGGCCGCGCCGCGGCGATGTCTGGCTCGTTGACTTCGGCGTTCCCATCGGGCGCGAGCAAGGGCATCGGCGGCCCGCCGTTGTGGTGTCGTCCGACATGCTCAATTCCGGCCCCGGAAGTGTCGTTGTCGTGGTTCCCATAACCACCGCATATCGCGGGTTGCCATTGCACGTCGAGGTCGAGCCGGGCGGCAGCGGACTGGATGCAGTTAGCTACGCGAAGTGCGAGGGCGTGAAGTCCGTCTCGATCGAACGCTTGGCCCATCGCTTCGGCGCCGTTTCGCCAGAGACTCTCGACCGCGTCCGGCACGTACTCCGCTATCTCTTCGAGCTGTAAAGAAAGCTCCCCGTCCCACTCGTGAAAGAACGCGGGAGTCGAATTGCCTTTCCCGACTCCCCACTCCCGAAGCGAGAGCCTCCCGAGTCACGACACTTAAAAAGCCTCCGGGTGCATCTCCTCGGCGACCTCGCGTATGGCCTCGGTGATGCGCGGCCCCGGACGGCTCAGCGAGGCGTCGTCCACCGCGACGACGTTATCCTCCTCAACGGCGGTGAGGGATGAATAGCCGGGGCGCTCGGCCACGTCCTCGGGGGTGATGCCGACGGATTCGCCGATGAAATAGAACTCCGGGTCGCGTTCTATGACCGTCTCGGCGGAATACGTCGGATAGCCCTCGTTCGTGTCGGCGGCGATGTTCTCCGCTCCCGCCAAAACCAGTCCGTCGTGGACGAAGCTGCCCGGCCCGACGGTCTGGAGCGGGTCGTTGAAGACCTCGTAGAATACCGTTGGCTCCGGCTCGCCCTCGACCGCCGCCGATATTTCTTCGAGGTCGGAGCGGAGTTCCTGTTCGAGTTCGCGCCCCGCCTCCGGCTCCCCGGCGGCGCTCCCCACGAGCTCCATGCTCGCCACGACCTCGTCGAGCGTTTGCGGGTTGACGACGACGACATCGGCGTTCGTTTGTTCTTCGAGGTCTTCGGCGACTTCGCGGGTCGTCGAGTCGTATGAGTGGAAGAGGAGGTCGGTGTCGAGTTCGAGGAGCTTCTCGACGTTGACTTGCTGGAAGTCCCCGATCTTCTCGATCTCTTCGACTTCCTCGGGGTATGTGTCCGCCGTCGTAACCCCGACGACCTTCTCCCCGGCCCCGACCGCGAAGAGCGTCTCCGTCACGCTCGGGGCCATCGAGGCGATGTTCTCCGGCTCGGAGTCGATCGTGACCTCGCGCCCGAGCGAGTCGGTGATCTCGACGGGGTACCCCGCCGCCTCCGGATCCCCCGAAGACATCGTCGTCTCGGAACCCCCGTCCCCTTCGGTCCCCTCTCCGGACGTGCCTCCGGCGCAGGCTGAAACGAACGTCATCGCAGCGAGCATTATCGCGGCGTAGAAAATGGCGCGAAAAGTCTTCCGCACGGTGAAACCTCCCTGTGTAAATTGGAAAAAGCCCCGGTCGAACTGGGAGGTTTATTAAAGGAATCCTGTGGCGTCCATGGAACCGGCTCCCTCCTCGAAGAGTCTATGGTCTATGGGCGCCGGGCCAGGTTTCCTGGCTCGCGGCTCGAACGATGTCTTCGTCGGCCTTCCCGAGTTCCCTCAGTGGCCGGAGGCTCGGAAGCCTCCCGGACAAAATCCATCTCGCCGCTCACAGTGGCGGGACCGCTCCGGCTTCGCACCGGATTCCCTTTGCCACGGCACCTTGCGTATGAGCCGAAAGAGTATCATTTTATTGCGACGAGGAAATCCGGCGCCCTCCCACCGGAGACCTCCCACCGGAGAAGTACCCCCATGCGCCGTCGCGGGATACTCCCGGCTCGTGGCCTCCCCCGCGGAGAAGAGGCGGTCGCCGATCGGCCCCGCGAGGGCGTTGCGGTCTTCTCCGGCCGCGCCGGGCGGGAGGCGCGTCGCTGTGTGTTCCGCTTCGCTCGCTTCGGGAGTCAGGGTGGATGCGGCGAGAGAGTCCACCGGGCAAGCTCGGCGAACGGTATCCCTCCGTGGTTCATCGCATGGCCGCGCCTTTTCGGCTTTCGGTATTCCCCGACTCCCGACTTTCGAGAGGTTTCAGGAAAATTCTGAAGTCCCTTAAAGCGTTTCCCGCTGGCGCTTGAGTTGCCCGTAAGGATGCCCCGTATGGAGTCGCACCATCGAGTTCATCTCGTCAATGCGTTCGAGGGCGAGGGTGTCGGCGGCGGTCTGGGGCGGGGCTACGTCGCGCTTCGAGATCGCGATGATCCTCTTCACCGACTCGTATATCCCCATGACACGCCGCGTCGAGCGGGTCTCGTTGTACCCCTCGAGCTCGTCGGCGACGTTTATGAGGCCGCCCGCGTTTATGACGTAGTCCGGCGCGTAAAGGATGCCCCGCTCGGCGAGGGATTCTCCGTGGCGGGGTTCCAAAAGAACGTTGTTCGCCGCGCCCGCGATGACGGCGCATCGGAGCTTCGAGATGGACTCGTCGTCGAGGATGCCGCCGAGGGCGCATGGAGCGAACACGTCGCACTCGACCGACATGATCTCGTCCGGCGAAACCGCCTTCGCCCCGAACTCGCCGACGACCCGCTCGACGTTCTCCTTCCGGATGTCCGTCACGACGAGGTTCGCGCCGTCCCCATGCAAAAGCTCGCAAAGGTAATATCCGACATGCCCGAGTCCCTGCACGGCGACGGTCTTCCCTTCCAGCGAGATGGAACCGAACTTGTCCTCCGCGCAAGCCTTCATCCCCTGGAAAACCCCGAGCGCGGTGAACGGCGAAGGGTCGCCCGAGCCTCCATACGTCTTGTCCACCCCGACGACGAACGAACTCTCGACCTGTATGTTCACCATGTCCTCGGTCGTCGTCCCGACGTCCTCGGCGGTGATGTACCGGCCTCCCAAAGTCTCGATGTACCTTCCGAAGGATCGGAAGAGAGCCTCCGACTTGTCCTTGTGCGGGTCGCCGATGATGACGGACTTCCCGCCGCCGAGGTTGAGGCCACTCGCCGCCGCTTTGTATGTCATGCCCCGTGCGAGTCGGAGGGCGTCGTTTATGGCTGCTTCTTCATCCGCGTACGGGTACATCCGGCATCCGCCGAGGGCGGGGCCGAGGGTCGTGTTGTGGATGCAGATTATGGCTTTCAGGCCCGTGGAGGTGTCGTGGCAGAACACGGCCTGCTCGTAGCGGTACTCCTCCAGCCTCTCGAAGATTTTCATGGTTGTTTCTCCTTTCCCGTCCAGCGAAGTCCGGAAGGAGATTCTACTAAGGGCCGGAGTTGCCCGCTGGCAGGATTGGAGTCTGGCCTTCGCGCTCAAGGGGTGGTGGGTGGCGTGTCCGGCCGCGCGTTCCTCTTTCTATGGAGGCTACGAGGAGAATGAACCTCTGTTGTTTGCGAGCCAGCCGTCGCGGCGTTCCTTGAGCCATGTGGTCCGCATTGTTTTGGCGGCCGACCGCGCCGGCATGTCTTCCTGTGTAAGCTCGTCTATATGCTTGTAGATCGTCGCCGTGCCGTTCGCCAGCGTCACGAGGCCCTCTTCGGCTTGTCTTTGGTCTTCTCTCGCGAGCTGGCGCAACGCCTCCGGCGGCTCCCCCGGAAGCGGCTCGCCGAGCAGCTTCGCGAGCTGGCCGTTCCTTCTCGCCTCCAGCTCACGCGCTTCCTCCTCCACGAAGGATTCCCACGCTTCGACGAGCTGGGCCGCCTTCATCTCCTTGTTCCTCTTGCGCGATTGCTCCAGCGCGACCCTCTTTCGTTCGAGGCTCTCCTGGCTCTCTTGAAGCTCGGCAGCCGTCTCGTCGGGTTTGGGATCCGTGAATGGCATGGCACACTTCTTTCTCGCTCATGGGATGTGCTTAATGTGCCACGATATTAACATCGTTTGCAGCCGAGCGAGCGCGGAGCCGCCGCGCTGGGACGGGCGGTGCGGCCATTTCGACCTGTTAAAATCGCCTCCATGCAAAAAGAGAGGCTCGGAGAAGACACGACGGCAGGGAAGGTCGAAGGTCTGAAAACGCTGCGCGAAGCCGCCGCGAACCCTTCGACGGAGAAAGCGGTGGAGCACCAACGCGAAAAGGGCAAAATGACCGCCCGAGAACGCATCGAAACCCTCCTCGACGACGGAACCTTCGTGGAGCTCGACCGATACCGCGTCCACCGCTCGAATAATTTCGGACTGGAGGAGAACAAACCCCTCGGAGACGGGGTGGTCACCGGGTACGGCGAGGTGAACGGACGCAAAGTCTGCGTCTTTTCACAGGATTTCACCGTCTTCGGAGGGTCGCTCGGTGAGGTGTACGCCCAGAAGATTTGCAAGGTCATGGATCTCGCGATCTCCACCGGATGCCCAATCATCGGCATCAACGACTCAGGCGGGGCGCGCATCCAAGAAGGCGTCGTCTCCCTCGCCGGATACGCCGATATCTTTCACAGGAACGTCCTCGCCTCGGGGGTCATCCCGCAAATCTCCGTCGTCATGGGGCCGTGCGCCGGAGGGGCGGTTTATTCCCCCGCCATCACCGACTTCATATTCATGGTTGAGGAGACGAGCCACATGTTCATAACGGGGCCGGATGTCATAAAGAGCGTTACGGGCGAGGAGGTCACGCAGGAAGACCTCGGCGGCGCGGCGACACACAATACGACGAGCGGAGTCGCCCACTTCTCCGCCCCGGACGAGGAGACATGTCTCGAAGACGTACGATACCTCCTCTCGTTCCTTCCTGAGAACAACCTCGAAAGCTCGCCGAGCTTCGAGGCTTTCGACGACCCGGAGAGGATGGACGAGGATCTCGCGACGCTCATCCCCGACTCGAACAACCGTCCGTACGACATCCGCGAGGCCGTTCGCATGACGGTGGACGACGGCGACTTCTTCGAGGTCATGGAGGGGTGGGCGCAAAACCTCGTCGTCGGGTTCGCGAGGCTCGACGGGCAAGCCATCGGAGTCGTCGGGAACCAACCGATGGTATTGGCGGGAACGCTCGACATAGACGCGAGCACGAAGGGCGCGAGGTTCGTGAGGTTTTGCGACGCTTTCAATATCCCGCTCCTCACGTTTGTGGACGTTCCGGGGTTCATGCCCGGCACGGATCAAGAATGGGGCGGCATCATCCGCCACGGCGCGAAACTCCTTTACGCCTTCTCCGAGGCGACCGTCCCGAAAATGACGGTCATAACGAGGAAAGCGTATGGCGGGGCTTACGATGTCATGTGTTCCAAGCACATCGGTGCCGATGTGAATGTCGCGTGGCCGACGGGGGAGATCGCGGTGATGGGAGCCTCCGCCGCCGTGGGCATAATCTTCCGCCGCGACATCGCCGATGCGGAAGACCCCGAGGAGCGGCGCAAAGAACTCATCTCCGGCTACGAGGAGCAATTCAACAACCCGATGGTCGCCGCCGAGATGGGCTATTTGGATGATGTCATAGACCCGAGGGAGACGAGGCCATACCTCATAAAGGCGCTCTCGATGATAAAAACCAAACGCCCCGACCGGCCGCCGCGCAAGCACGGAAACATCCCGCTCTGAGCGAGTCGAGGGGAGGCGCCGCCATGACCCCCAAACTCTGGCCGAGGACGATGCGGGCGTGGATGTACGTCGCCCTCTTCGCGTTCGCCTTCCTCGTCCTCGACGTTCTCGCGCTCGCGGGCGTGGATCTCGCCGTCGGGTTGCTCGTGACGCTCGGTGGGGCCGTCGCGGGGATTCTCACCGCGTCCATGGTCGCGTATCCGCTCATACGGCGGCTCCCTCGGGCGAGCGTGTGGCGAATCGTATGGTTCTTCTTCGGGCTTGCCTCGATGTTCGGGATCATCTTCGGAGGTTCGTCCCTCGCGGGCATCCCGCTCTTCCCGACCGCCGAGGGCGGGAACGTCGGAGCGTTCATATACGGAGCCGCCTTCGGATTCGGTGGTTCGGTGGGAGCCTTCGCCCGCGGCGGCGGTTTGAAATCCGCGTTCACCGGGATGCTCGACGAAGACGGCGAGTCGAAGGCTGTTCGGATGCGGTTCGCCCTCGTCGTGTGCGGGGCGGTCATCGGCCTTCTCGTCCTTTGCCTCCTCGGATATATCGCCATCGAATACATAGTCGCGCCCATAATACATAGTCGCGCCCATAGTAAGGAGCCTCGCGTGAAGATCACACCATCCCCGACCCTCGAAGAAGCCGCCGCGATCATCGCCGCGCTCGAAGCCACGAATGACGAAAGGTTGGAAAAAGCGCATAATCTCAAACGCAGCCTATGGCGGATGGCCGCGCTCCTCGGCCACATGCCGCCCCGCCGGATGAAGCCCGGAGATTCCTTGTGGTCGTATTCGAGTTGGGAAGGGATGGTTTGAGGGTTGTGGGGGGATGAGCGGCGAACCTTCTTTATTCGGGCTTGCGGGAAGGTCGAATCGGGACTTCTCGCTTCGGGAGGCGTGGGGCAAAAATCAGTTCAATAATTGCTTCCCGGCATCTTTGGCCTTCTATATGAATCGGGAGGATTTGGCTCCCGTCTATCTCACGCTCGACGAAGATTTCGAGGTGCGCCACTCGAAGATTTCTGCGGTCGAGGTTTTCGGAGCCGACCCCGAGTCCGAGAATCTCTTTTTCTGTTTTGAGTCGCAATACACGCCGTACCATTCGATGGTCGTCGGACGACTTACGAGGGCGGATCTCGTAACGATGGATGTTTCGGAGGGTGGCGGGAAATGCCTCCGCAGCGTGGAGATAAAACTGACCGCGCTCCCGGACAGCTCGACCGTCGACCGTCCCGACGAGGAGCAAAGCTGCGAGATAGTCGTGAGGCCGGATACCATCGTATACGCCGCGTTGAGCGTGGCGAGGATCTTCGAAGGGCGCCGGGATGATCTTCATGAATTGCTCGATCCGGACTATTGCGGCGGCGTGGATTGGCAAAGCTCCGAGGATGTCCGACCTTTGATCCCCGAACTCGCCGACGACCTCGACCGGGTTCTCGGGAGCGAATTGGAGCGTCAATCGCCGCTCATGATGCAGCCCGTCTGGAAGACCGAGGGGAAGACGCTTCAACTCCACGAGCAATGTTTCGATGTTTTCGTGTGGAGCGACCTCGCGTTGACGAGGTTGTTTTTGGATCGGGCGAAGAGCCAGATGGGCGAGCGGATGACGCGAGAGATGCGGAGCGTGGTCTGGATGGTGAAGATGCTCCACGACTTCGCGTCCACGGGGAGTATGAACCCGGACAGAGTGATAAACGAAATTGTCTATGCCCCAAAAACGACAAAGCCTTCGCCATATCGGGTGCGCGTACGATTCATTATTTACGAAGCCCGGAGCTTGCGCGTCCCCGTGTGGGGCGGTCGGCGGTGAGGGGGATCGTGCTCGGGGGAGGGGAGAAATACCTCAGCCCCGAAAGGAGGCTCGATGCCGTCGTCCAAAGCACTTTCGATCTTTTGTGAGAGAATTGGAAGCGATATGAAATATGCGGAAAACCACGTGAATTCGACGAGTGGAGGGTCTTTTTGAGAGTCGTGGATCTCTTCTCCGGCTGCGGGGGGATGAGCCTGGGTTTCCAGAATGCCGGGTTCGAGATAGCGGCGGCGTTCGACCATTGGAAGCCCGCCGTGGACGTATACCGGAAGAACTTCGACCACGAAATCTTCGAGGTGGATCTCGTCTCCGCTTCCCGGAACCTTGAAACTCTCTCGAAACACGACCCGGACATCATTATCGGCGGCCCCCCGTGCCAGGATTTCTCCCACGCCGGAAAGCGCGACGAAGAAGGTGGACGCGCCGACCTCACCGTAACCTTCGCCGACATCGTAGCGGGCGTGCGTCCGAAATGGTTCGTCATGGAGAACGTTGAGAGGATTCTGAAAAGCAAACGCCTCGACATCGTGCGGGGGATCCTCGCCGAAGCCGGATACGTCACGATGAAGGTTTTCGACGCGAGCTTGTGCGGAGTCCCCCAAAAACACAAACGCTTCTTCATGGTCGGGGAACTCGGGGGATACAGTAATTCCGTGCTTCGCTACTTCGAGAAGAACCTTGCGAAAAGGCCCATGACGGTGAGGGACTATTTCGGAGACAAGCTCGATGTGGAGCATTATTATCGCCACCCGCGAAACTACAGCCGGAGGGCGATTTACAGTATTGACGAGCCGAGCATGACGATACGAGGCGTGAACCGCCCCGTCCCCGGAGGCTATCCGGGACACCCCGGCGACTCCATCCTCATGAATCCGGATGTCCGCCCGCTCACGACCGTCGAGAGAAGCTATATACAAACCTTCCCGGAGAGCTTCGTCTTCGAAGGCTCCAAAACGAATCTGGAACTTATGATCGGCAACGCCGTGCCTGTGAAACTGGCCGAGTACGTCGCAAAGTGCATCGGCGAATATATTAACGACGAACCTTCGCCGGAGACTTTGTTCGACGCGGCCTCGACCGAGAAGCTGTACGGATAAACGACTTCCGATTCGGCGTGGCTCCCACTGGGAAATTACGAGGGGATTCAAAGAGATTGTTTAGAAAAATTCTGATCGCGAACCGGGGGGAAATAGCCGTCCGCATCATCCGGGCATGCCGCGAGATGGGTATCGAGTCCGTCGCTGTGTATTCGGACACCGACCGCGACGCGCTCCATACGATCCTCGCCGACGAGTCGTACCATATCGGGGCGACCCCGGCGAACGAGAGTTATTTGAACATCGGGAAGCTCATCGAGGTCGCCGAAAGGAGCGGGGCCGAGGCGGTCCATCCCGGATACGGGTTCCTCGCCGAGAGCGTGCCTTTCGCCCGAGCCGTCACCGGGGCGGGGCTTGTTTGGATCGGACCTCATCCCGAGGCGATCGAGGCGATGGGGTCGAAGGTGGAGAGCCGAAGGATCATGGCCCGCGCCGGAGTCCCGATCACTCCCGGCACCGAAGACCCGGTCGAGTCGGCGGATTCCGTCATGGACTTCGCCTCCGCTCACGGATTTCCGGTGGCCGTGAAAGCATCCTCTGGCGGCGGCGGAAAGGGCTTCGCCGTCGCCTTCGACAAAACCGAAGCGGAAGCCGCTTTCGAGCGGGCGAGCCGGGAGGGCGAGGCGTATTTCGGGGACGGGTCGGTGTATTTGGAGCGGTATCTTTCCTCGCCCCGGCACATCGAAATCCAGATTTTGCGGGACAAGCACGGGCATGCCGTCCATCTCGGGGAGCGGGACTGCTCGATACAACGCCGCCACCAAAAACTCGTCGAGGAATGTCCGTCTCCGGCATTGACCCCCGAGATGCGCGAGGCGATGGGCGAGGCCGCCATCGCCGCCGCCAAGGCCGTCGGATACGATTCCGCCGGAACGTGCGAGTTTTTGGTGGAGGGGGACGAGTTTTTCTTCCTCGAAATGAACACGCGCGTTCAAGTCGAGCATCCGGTGACGGAGGAGGTCACGGGCATCGACATCGTGAAGACGGGCATCCGCATCGCCGCCGGGGAGGGGATGCCGTTCTCCCAAAGCGACGTGTCGTGGCGCGGCCATGCCATCGAGGTTCGGCTGAACGCCGAAGACCCGTCCAACGACTTCGCCCCGAGTCCCGGCACGGTGACGGCGTACAAAGAGCCGGGAGGCCCCGGAGTGCGGGTGGATTCTTCGCTCCGGGGGCCGGGAGTGGTTCCCGAGTCGTATGACCCGCTTTTTGCGAAGCTCATTGTCCGAGGCTCGGATCGGGACGACGCCCTCTCGCGCCTCCGCCGCGCCACCGAGGAGTTCGAGGTCGAAGGGATCGCGACGACGCTTCCCTTCCATCGGGCCATCCTCGACGACGAGGCGTTCGTCTCCGGCGACTATACGACGGGCTTCGTCGCCGAGAGGATGGAGGGTTTGGAGATCGAGTCGTCGAGCCCCGCCGTCCCCGACGATTCCCCCGAGAAGGAGGCCCGCGAGGTCGAGGTCGAGGTGGACGGACGCCTCTTCCGAGTCAAAGTCTTCGGCGGAGCGGAGGCGAAGGGGGATGCGACTCCGACGCGGCGGGGCGGGGGGAACCGGAGGCGGGCCTCGGTGAGCGAAGGCACGGTCGCCGCCCCGATGCAAGGAACCATCGTGCGCCTCCTCGTCGAGGAGGGCGACGAAGTCGAGGCCGACGAGGCGGTGTGCGTTTTAGAGGCGATGAAGATGGAGTCCGAAGTTCGAAGTCCGAAGGCGGGGAAGGTCGGGAAGGTTCTCGTGGAGGCCGGGCAGACGGTGAAGGGCGGCGAGGCTCTCGTGGTGGTCGAGTGATGGGTCGCTCCGCTCAGGTTCTTGGTTTTTAGTTCTTAGTTCTTGGCTAAAAACTAAAAACCAAGAACCAAGAACGGCGGCGAAGCCGACCGCGAAGCGAGCATAATGGATCACTCCGAGGAGTTCGTGTGGCTCGCCGACGGCGACGAGGCCGAGGTCTCCGTCGTCGCCCCGGACGAAGGGACGGCGAGGGCCGCTTTCGAGCGGGCTTCTTTCGTGGCGAGGCTGCCCGGAGCCGTGAGTCCGGTGTATGTCGCGGCGACGCCTCGGAAGGCCGGGTGCGCCGCGGTTTCGACGACTCACGCGGCTCCGGATATCGTGTCGGTTCCTTCGCGCTCCGTTCTCCTCGTCGCGGATACGCCCGTCGGAAACCTAGGGGTTCCGCGTGATGAGGTTATGAATGAGGTGCTTCGAGTCGGGCTTCCGGAGCTTTCGGTGCTTCGGCTCAACGCGGCGGGGGTGGGGAGGATGTGCGGGTTCGGGGGGGAGGCGGCGGCGGAGGACGGCTTGATCGAGGAGGAAGACCTCGCTTTCCTCACGCCGCTTTCGGGAGATCCCGACACCCTCGGACGCCGCGCCGTCTCCGCCGGGGAGCGGGAATGGAACGGGCGAGTCGAGATCAAACTTTACGAGGTGGGGGATATCCTCGACTCGGAGGGGGCGGAGTCGCTCGGCCTCGAAGCGGGGATGCTCGCCGTCGAGGTGGGTGCGGGGGCCGGGGAGCTCGGGCGCATATCCACCTCGCTCCACCGGGAGCGCATCTCGGCCCGCGTGGAGAGCGGGGAGTTCGATTCTTCCGGCGACCTCCCCGCCGCGCCGCTTGAAACCGAGGAGGCGCGCGACTTTTTGTCCGCCTCTCGGGCGGCGGCGAACTTCACGGACGGACGGGCGGCGCTCGTGGTTTACGCGCTTCGGCGGGCGTTGCGGGAGATGGCCGGGAGGCTCGATGTCCGGGCGGCGTGGAGGGTCGGCGGGGTCGGGGGGACGGAGGGTTTCGTCGTGCATCGGCGGAGGTTTGCGGAGGCCGGTGAAGGGGACGTTCTCGTTTCGGATGGCGTGGTTGCGGGGGGCGTGGGTACAATGTATGCAAATGCTCCACCGTTCGGCGAGTACTTGGAAGACGGACGCTGGCTCTGGGAAGAGGCCGGTTTGCTTGGGCGGTGGGTGGATCTCGACTTTCTTGGAGGGGAAGGCTGACGTTGGATCTCTTGATGGTGCGCGACCGGGGGACCGGGCGTTTCCTGTACACCGAGCAACTCGAGCGCCGCTCGGGCGAGACTCCGTGGGAGTACGTCCGGCGCAGCGTCCGCCGCGAGGCCCAAGTCCGCGAACACTACGACGGCGACACCCTCCAAGTCATAGTCGGATGGGGCGTCGGCTCCGTCGAGGAGTTCCTCGAAAGCCACCCCGAATACCGCTCGCAAAAACAACGAAAGCACGACGGCGAGCAAATAGGCTGAGGAGGCTCGGTTTGAGCAAGGAAGTCCTCGATGCCATCATCACGCTAATGACCACCGCCTTCGGCCTCGTGGCCACCCTCGCCTGGAACGAGGCGATTCAAGCCCTCTTCGCCGCCCTCCTCCCGCAAGGCGGCGACCTCGCCGCGAAGTTCCTTTATGCGGTGGTCGTCACCCTCATCGTCGTCGTCACAACCATCCGCCTCGGACGGCTCGCGAAACGCATCGGGGACGAGAAAGAAGAAAGTTAGCCCGCCTCCGAAATAAAACTCGGGAGCCGGGCTTTCCCGACCCCCGTTTTCCTATCTTCCGAAGTCGTCGGGGGAGACGCGGTTCATCCAGTCTTTGAACTTGTCCACGACTTCTTCCTCGGGGGCATCCTCCATCGCTTCCTCGAAGACGACACCGGCTTCCTCGATGACCTCGTCGGAGGCGAAGATTTCGGCTCCGGAGCGAACGGCGAGGGCGATGGCGTCGGAGGGGCGGGAGTCAACGTCAACCTTCCTTCCGCCGATGTCCACGCTTATGGTGGCGAAGAAGGTGGAGTCGCGGAGTTCGGTCACGGTTATCTTCTCCATGTTGCCGCCGAGTTCGGAGACGAGGTTGACGGCGAGGTCGTGCGTCAACGGGCGGGAGAATTCCTGGTTTTGGAGTTTCATGAGGATCGAGCGTGCTTCGGGCTGGCCGATCCAGATAGGGAGGTATCGGTTCTCATCCTCGACCTTGAGAATCACTATGGGGCTCGAGGAGAAGAGGTCTAAGTTGATCCCGTATATAGACATGCGGGTGAAGCCGTTTGCGCTCACAGACTAAAGGCTCCTCTCGGTTCGCGAGGCTCGTGTGTGGTCGTCGTGAACATAATAGACTTTGAATTCATCAAAGCGGATTGTACTTCCCCCCCCATCCGTCTTCAATCGTCGTGCCGATGGCGTCCCATCCGCTTGTCAGAGGGGGCGGGGTATTGTAAATTTACCCGGCGCGAGCGGGGGTTCCCCGGCGCGGATCTCTTCGGGCCTGTAGCTCAGGTGGTTAGAGCGCATCTCTGATAAGGATGAGGTCCCTGGTTCGAGTCCAGGCAGGCCCACAGTTTAAACAGTTCGTTTTGCAGGAAAAACGTGGAAGCAGCACAAAGGGTCGGGATTCGCTCCCGGCTCTTTTGACACCAATTTGACACCAACCCGGATTATTCGGCGATCACACCGTCCGACGGAGTGAGAGCGTCCTCCATCGCGCGGGCGGTCGCGTCGCCCATGCCGGGGAGGACGTGGGAGTATGTGTCGAGGGTTATGGCGATGGTTGCGTGGCCGAGGAGTTCCTGGACGAACTTGGGGTGTACGCCCTTCGTGAGAAGCAATGTCGCGCAGGTGTGGCGGAGGTCGTGGAAGCGGATGCTCGGCAGATTCGCCCTCTTCAAGAGCGGGGCGAACGAGCGGCGGCGCAGGTTGGAGGGGATGACGGGCGCGCCCGTTTCGGTGGTGAACACGAGTCCCCTGTCTTCGTAGCGGTCGCCGAGCATCTCTATGTCGCGTAGCTGGCGCGAGAGGTGTTCTTTGAGAGTTTGCGCGGCTTGCGTGGTGAGGCGGATGGAGCGACGGCTCTTCTTCGTCTTCGGTTCTCCGATGGTGAAGCGTCCGCCGTCTCGGGTGAGGGTTCGCCTGACGCTCAGGGTTGTGTTTTCGAGATCTATGTCCTGCCACTTCAAGGCGAGGAGTTCTCCCTGCCTCATGCCGGTGGTGACGGCGAGGACGTAAAGGGCTTCGAGCTTGTCGCCGCGCGCGGCTTCGAGAAGTCTATGCACCTCTTCGGTCGAGAGCGGGCGCATCTCTTTCGGGGTGGGTTTCGGGGGATCGGTCGCTTCGGTGACGTTGCGAGGAACCATATGCCACTTGACGGCCTGGGCGAGGGCTTTGTGGAGTATGGCGTGGATTTTGTGGACTGTCGAGGGGCTGAGTCCGGCGTCGAGCTTTTCCCGGTAGAAGCCCTGCACATGTGCTGGGGAGAGTTTCTTTAGCTTGATCCTCCCGAGCGTGGGCCTTATGTGGTTGGAGACGAGGTATGCGTCGCGGTCGTAGGTGCTCTTCCGCACGGAACCGCGTACGGAACCTTTCAGCCACCTGTCGAGGTACTCATCCATCGTCATGTTGTCGTCTTCGTAGACGATGCCTTCCGCGCAGTCCGAGAGAACCTTCGCCAGTTTGTCCGAGGCGTCTTTGCGCGTCTTGCCGTAGACGGACTTGCGCTGCTGGCCCTTCGCCGTATACACGGTGTAGCGTGCCATCCACCTCCCGTCCTTCCTCTTCGTCACGGAGCCTTCTCCGTTTCCGCGTTTCTTGTTCACCGGTTCTCCTTCCGATGTCTTCGGTTTTCGTTCTCACGCGCTTTGTCTGTCGTCTGGCGTGGGCGGCGGGTCGAGGTTCATCCTCCTCTCGAGTATTCCCCTCACCGAATCCGTGAACTCGATAAACCCGTTCGCCCACGCGACAAGCAGTTCATCGCCCCTCGGCAGGATGCGGTAATACTTCCGAGGAGGGCCGTCCGTCGAGGGGGCTACGCGGCTCTCGATCAAACCCTCCTTCTCCATCCGCCGCAGCATGGGGTAGACGCTGCCCTCCTTGACGAGCCTGAGTCCCTCAGATTCGAGGTTCTTTATGAGTTCGTACCCGTAGCGATCCCTCTCGGCGATCATCGCGAGCAGGCAGATGTCAAGACCCGCCGTCATAAGTCTCGCGCTCCGATCCTCCGCAAGCCCCGCAGCCAACCTCCGCCTCCCATGTCCTAAAAGTGTCAACCGAAAGCTACTATATATCATATTATTATGAAATACAAAGTATTGGATGTTGAAAAGTAGTGGAGGCGAGCTTATCATATCTCTACTGTGCAGCATGCACTAGAAAAGATGCGCCACGGCGGTGGCGCGGGAAGGATGAGGAGGCGGTGATGGATACTCGGGCTGGCGAGCATGAGTTTCTGAGGCCGGATGAGGTCGCCCGGTTGTTGCGGTGCGGGAGGACGAAGGCGTACGAGCTTTTGCGGACGGGCGAGGTTCCTTCGTACCGGGTTGGGCGGAGCAGGATCGTGCGCCGCAGCGACATCAATGTGTGGCTGAGCGAGCATCAAGACGAGTCTGGTCAGATCTGGAGCGAAATACTCAGGTAGCTCCATTTATACGTCGAAGTTGCGTAGATGTCGGAGGTTTCCGGTTGGATCGGCACGAACTCCTTTGCTATGCGTTTTCTAGTTTGGATGTATAATCAGAAACAGTATAGCAAAGGAGTTCGTGGAGATGAACGAGAGCCTTGCGGGGGAGTTCGAGCGGGTTTCGAGGGACTTGCCGGACGAGCTGGTGGTGCAGGCACTGCGAATCATGGAGGCCGCACGCGGTGGGGCTGTGGAGCAAGTGGTGTTGGCGCGGGCGCTCAGGCAGATGCGGGAGGGTGTCGGATACTTGCCGGAGGAGGCACTGGTGAGGACGGCTTCGGAGAGCGAGGATCGGGCGGTGTTCTTGACGCTGCTCTCCGCCGGTGTCATGGACGAGTTCGTCGAGGGGATGGACGAGTTGGCGAAGGCCCGGGTTGAAGGGCTCGCCTACCGCCGGGAGCTTCTTGAGAAAGCGGGCGGCGCCCTCGGGGTCTCTGATGTAGCCGAGCTTTTGGGGCTTTCGCGGGACGCGGTGGATAAGCGGCGCAAGGGCGGCAGGCTCATCGCCGTCGTGCTGGGTAGGCACGGGATGCATTACCCGGCTTTCCAGTTCACGGAGAACGGGTTACTCGAAGGACTCGAGAGGGCTTTGAAGGCTCTAGAACCCGAGGACGGCTGGGTGGCCCTGCAGTTCTTCCTGGAGGAGGAAGAGCTTTTGGGCGGCAAGACCTCGGCCGAGGCGCTCGAGAGCGGAGAGGTAGAGGAGGTAGCGAAGGTCGCCGAGGTGTACGGGGAGCAGGTTGGGCGTTAGCGGCGAGGAGGAGGGCTGGCCGCCGCCTGACTTGGCAGAGCGGCGGCTGCCTCTCGTCGAGGGTGGGCTGTGCGCGGGGCCGTGGTGCAGGACGTACCGTTCGAGCTACGATCCGGTTTACTTCGGTCGCAGCCGTAAGGCTCGGTTCGACGATCCGGAGGGCGAGTACGGGGTGCTGTACGCGGCGAGCGACGAATTCGGGGCGTTCATCGAGAGCTTCGGTCGCGAGCCAGGCAAACGCCGGTTCTTCGCCAGTCAACTCGCGAATAGGCGGCTCGCCGTACTCGGTACGTGGCGGGAATTGAAACTCGTGGATCTCAGGGGAAGCGGTCTCGCGCGACTCGGAGCCACCGGAGAAATGTATTCCGGTCGGTACGAGCTTTCGCAGGCATGGTCGCGTGCTCTCTACGAACATTCCGAGGAGCCGGACGGGATTGCTTACCGCCTGAAGCACGATCCGGATCGCTACGGGATCGCGCTCTTCGAACGCATGTCAGAGGATTTGGTTCGCGAGCGGGAGGGAGTGGCATTGGAGAACGATGTGTCGTTCCGGAGCGAGTTGCGTCGAATCTACGACTTCAGGATCGTCGATTGAGCCAACCGGTAGAGCAGCCGAGGTTTCCTGCCAGCTTCGCAAGGATTCGGTGGCCGAAGTCAAGCTGGTTTTCGTAGAAACTGCTTACCGCAGGAAACCAATGAGGATCGCAAAAGAATGGATAGAGGGGCGAGAGCATGACGATGTGCATAACGGCTGACACGCACTTCGGACACGATGCGATCCGCCGCTACTGCGACCGACCGTTTGTCACCGCCTCGGAGATGGACGAGGAGATTGTTCGGCGATGGAACATGGTCCTCGGTGGAGAGGACGCCGTGATCCATCTTGGCGACTTCGCGCTGGTCGGCGTGGGGCGGATTGAGGAGCTTCTCGCCGAACTCGACGGCCACAAGATCCTCGTTCTCGGCAACCACGACCGCTCGGCGAAGCGAATGCGCGAACTCGGCTTCGACGAAGTCTATAAGGAGTACGAGATAAGCGGGATACGGTGCGTCCACTACCCCGAACATGCGCGGGCGGGAGAGGTCACCTTTGCCGGACACGTGCATAATGCGTGGGACGAGATGCATCGAGCCGACGGCGCGAGGATCGTAAACGTCGGAGTAGACGTGCACGACTTTCAGCTGCAGACGCTCGACGAGCTTCTCGGCGATGGCATCATTTCGGGTTAAGGTAGTGCAGGATTCGATGAGAACTGAACAGTCAGTATCAAGTTTCGATTGTCTGATCTTTGTTCTACTCTGACGCTCTTTCTATAATGCGGTTTTGTATGGAAACAACATTCGCCGAGAAAGTTGTGTACGTTCATAAGGTCGTAGGATTGAGCGATCGGGATATCGCTCGAGCCACGGGCGCCGAGGCAAGTACGGTGGGAGCGTGGACTCGGCGCAATAGGACGCCTTCCGGGCCGAGCGCGGAGCGACTAGCGGAGCTTTCGACGACAGTGGAGCGTCTGGCGCGAATGATGGATCCAAAGTACATTTCGGTCTGGCTCCACAAGCCGGTGGCGGCTTTAAACGACGAGAAGCCCCTCGCCGTACTGGCGAACGGCGACTGCCGTCGGCTGTCGCGGCTGATCTCCGAACTCGAATCCCCGACATTCCACCGGGTCTCCGAAGCTCCCGCCTTCGAGTTTTTGACGAGGATCGTTATGTTGCGAAGGGGTTTTTGAGGCGTACTCCCTCGTAGATTTGCCCGTCGTTCAAATCCTCGGAGAAAAGCACTTCGCAGCCCTGTGAAGAGGCGCTTTGCACGACCATGGCATCCCGGAACGAGATGCCCACCCGACGGTGGATGTCTATGGCGGCGAGTACGTCGGCGGCTCCGGGGCGGTGGACGCCCCACTTGGAGAAGTCCTCGACCACTTCGCGGGCTTCCTGGGCATCGAGGGGATGCTCCAACTTCCGCCTCCCCGAACTGATGGTCGCGTTGACGAAGAACTCCTGCAAAACCTGTACGCTCAACCTGCCGGAATGCTCCTCCCACAACCTTTCGAGAAGCGCTCTCGCCGCCTCGCGCTTGATGCCCGCGCCCTCGTCGTGTGCGTAGATGAGGACGTTGGAATCCACGAAGGCGGGAGCGCCGTCCGGGATCTCATCGCTCATGCAGTTCGTCCCTCGTCCAGGTTCTCTCTCCTCCGGTGCCGAGATCCCAGCCCCTGGCGAGCCTCCTCAAACTTCGCTCGCGAGCCGCCCGGTAGCCGCGATCCTCCTCGATGATCCCGTTCAAAACCCCAGCCATGAGCGCCGAAATGGAAGTGTCCCGCTTCGCCGCGATCACCTTCGCCTCCCGCACAACCTCCCTGGGCAACGACAATGTGACATTCTGCCTGTCTCCGCTCCTCGTAGCCACCGAACATAACCTCCGTCATGATAGGATTCACGCAAAAAAGCGTAGCACACTTTTGCGTGACAGGAAGTGCGTCGCCATGGAGGATGTTTGGAGGGATTCTTGGCGAGTGGCGCTTGAATCGGCTCCACGAGATCGTTCTGGGAGAGCGATATTCTGTGAGATCGAAGTGGCGGTGAGGAAGAGGTGCGGCATAAAATACACCGAGTCTACTGCGGGGTGATCGGAGCTTGTGAGACGCAACCTGAGATACGGCGAAATGTTCCGGCGTTTGCTGGACGCCCATCCGCACCCCGAGGGCGGAGCGTGGACCGGCGCCCGCATGGAGGAGGCGACCTCCGGCTTCGTCAACGCCTCGTACTTCTCCAATCTTCTGGGCGACCGCATAAAACAGCCGGGTCTCGACAAGCTCAAGGCGATAGCCGAGACGATGGGCTTTCCCGCGCAGCTATGGTTAGAGGAGCCGGAGATGTGGGAAATCCCGCAAGGTTCGGGCGATCTCATGTTCGTTCCGAAAGGCGCTTCCTTGAAGGATCTGCTGAACGAACTCTTTGCCTCGATTCCCGACGAGCGCACCGGAGAGGCCATGACCAGCGCGGAGGTAGCCAAGCGGGCAGCGGGGAGGGTGACGGAGGAAGAACTCCAGCGGATGCGCTCCGGCGATCTGGAGAATCCGACGCTCCAGCAGCTACTCGCCCTCTCCAGGGCGTTCGACGTGGATCCGGCGTACTGGTTCAGGCGCGGCGAGGACAGGCCCCTCGTGGATCAAGAGGTGGTCGAGGCGCTCAGAGTCGAGCAGAACAGGCTCATACTTCACCGCAGCCTGGGTTTGTCCAGCGACCAGAAAGATATGCTGCTGGTTCTCATGGAGCAACTCCAAAAGAGGGGCGAGATCTAGATAGATGCACGAGATAAATGGACACTCGCCATTCGACATCCC
>JACCWD010000131.1 GCA_013697825.1 Rubrobacter sp. | reverse complement strand
GCGTTCAGAGGGGGCGATGGTGATATTCTCCATGTGCGGCCGTTTCTTTGGTGGCTGGATGGATTTGGCGTCTTTACCATGCCACAAAGGACGGCCGTTTGTTCAATTATCCTGTGCATCTATCTAGTCGTTCCGCTCACGCCACATCCCTCCATTTTTCGTTACCGTCAAAAATTTTATAGTAGTAATTTATACGAGATCCAAAACCTATCAAGACGTTTGACTGGTAACATTGAAAAACGAGTCAGTGAAGGCTTCGGAGAGGTTGACTCGTGGAAAGCCGATTTGCGGAGAAGTTGGAGGAGGTGGGAGAGGAACATGGCTAAAGGCAAGAGGCGAACCAAATCGGCGCCTGGGGATCTGAGGCTCGTGCAAGAGTTCGTGAACACGAAGAATCTGATGCGAGGTTATGATCTCCTCGAAAGTCCGGAGAGCGCGGGGCGCTGGCTCGCAGAGTCGGGTTTCGAGGTGTCTGAAGAGACCTTGAGCCAGGAAAAACTCGGACTCTTACGAGATCTCAGGGAAAATATGCGCGAAATACTTCTATCGCACAACCGCGGAGCATCCGCCGATGTCGGGCGATCCGTGTTCGAACTCAATCGTATCGTGGGTTCCGTAGCGCTCGGTGTTCATTTCGACCCTTCAGGTGAGCCATCTTTGGAATCTTCGTCCACCGGCGTCGAAAGTCTCACGGAGGATCTTCTAGCGGCGGCGATCCGGGCGCGACATACAGGCGTGTGGCAGAGGCTGAAAGCCTGCGCCAACGAAGAGTGCTGCTGGGTTTTTTACGATGGCTCGAAGAATCGTTCGGGTAGCTGGTGTGTCATGGGAATCTGCGGTTCGAGAGCCAAAATGCGCGCGTACAGGCAGAGGCAATCCGGGTCGTCCCGGAACTCGGCCTGATACGGCCCAGCCTAAGCCAAGCCGCCGTCCTCGGTCATTATCATCACGTCCGTGGCTTTGACGAGGGCGACGACTTCTTGCCCCTCGGAGAGTCCGAGTTCTTCCGCGCTCTCGCGGGTGATGAGCGCGACCATCGTGGAGTCCCCGACATCGAGGGACACTTTCGCAGCCGCCTCTCCCTTGACGACGCTCGTGACCCTCCCCCGAAGCCTGTTTCTCGTACTCAACGCCATAATTCCCCTCCTCGCTATCCGCCTGACGAGGCAAGCATACCGGAGCCGCGCGTTCCGGCGCATTGTGCAGTTTGCACGAAACTTACGCTAGCCCGTCCTCCGTCATTAGCATGACATCCGTCGCCTTCACGAGGGCCATGACTTCCTTTCCGGCTTCGAGTTCCATCTCCTCCGCGCTCTCGCGGCTTATGAGGGAGACGACGTGGTTGTCGCCGACGCGCACGGTCACTTTCGCCACGACATCGCCCTTCTCGACTCCGACGACCGTGCCCGGGAGCCTGTTTCGGGTGCTTAGCTTCATTTTCCGCCCCTTTCACTATTCGATGCCAGAAGGCCGAGTTGCAAAGCGAGTCTGGCGCGGTGGTCTTTCAAGTCTAGACCGGTGATCTCCTGGATGCGATCCAATCTATAAGCCATGCTGTTCCGATGGAGGAAGAGCCTCTCCGCCGCCTCGCTCGCGTTCGCGTTTGCTTCGAAGAAGACGGCGAGGGTTCGCACGAGGTCGCCCTTGTGTTCCCGATCGTACTCTTCGAGGGGGCGAACCAACTCGCGGAAAGCCGAAAGCTCCCCGGAGCGGGCGAGGGCTTCGAGCAGCTCGTCTGGATCTCCTTTTCCCACAAGCGAAGTCTAAACTAGAGAAAGTCGGGAAACGAATACAAGCATCTCCTCGAAACGCCGAACGGACGACGATGGCCGCAAATCATCGGTAGTCAGAGAAACCAAAACCAAGAACTAAAAACCAATAACCAACAACCGGAACGAAGCGACCAAGACATACGATCCCGAAGATGCGCGGTGAAAACCACCTGTGTTAGACTTTTCGGAGCTTCCAGAACGGAAAGGGAGAGGCAAAGCCAGCGTCGGAAAATAATGAGTGAATATGCTTTGTAAGCTAGCTCACAGCGGATCGGGGATGGGATGGTGGATCCTCTCTTCCGCCGAGGGCTATGCTTCGACCGTTCCGGGAAGCGCGGTTATTGCGGAGTCATTGATGTTGGGAAAGGAGGATGTGTGCGTAGGATCCAGGTAACGGTAGACGGCAAGACGCACGAGCATGAGGTGGAGCCTCGTCTTCTGCTCATTCATTATTTGAGGGAGGTTCTCGGAATAGGCGGCGCCCACTCCGGCTGCGACACTTCGAACTGCGGAGCTTGCACGGTTCTCCTCGGTGACGAGTCCGTGAAAAGCTGCACGCTCCTAGCCGTCCAAGCCGACGGACAAGACATCACGACCGTTCAAGGAATCGCCGATAACGGAAATTGGCATCCCGTCCAGACTGCGTTCCATGAGACGCATGGGCTTCAGTGCGGATATTGCACGCCGGGCATGATCATGGCGACGATCAGCCTCCTCAAAGAGAAGCCGAACCCGTCGGAGGAGGAGATCCGCGAAGGTCTCGAAGGCAACCTTTGCCGCTGCACGGGCTACGAGAACATCGTGAAGGCCGTCAAGCAAGCCGCCGGCAGCCCACTATCCTAACGACATTTAGGGAAGGGACAGGATGACAGAACAGGCTCAAAAGTATGTCGGGGGCGGCATACTCCGCAAGGAGGATCCCGCCCTCGTAACGGGCAAAGCCACGTGGACCGACAACATAAAACTTCCGGGGATGCTCCACTTCGCCCTCCTCCGAAGCCCGATGGCCCACGCCAAGGTATCGAACATAGACGCCACCGAAGCCCTCGCAATGCCGGGCGTCCGGGCAGTCTATACCGCCGAGGACATAAACAACGACATGGCCGCCGGCCTCCCATGCGCGTGGCCCGTCACCGAAGACATAAAGATGCCCATCCACCAGCCGCTAGCCAAAGACGAGGTAAAACACCTCGGCGACGCGGTCGCAGTCGTCGTGGCCGATGACCGATACATCGCCAAAGACGCCCTCGAATACATAGACGTGGACTACGAGGAACTCCCCGTCGTGACGAAGATGGAGGACGCTCTGAAGAGCGACTCCCCGCTCGTCCACAGCGAGTTCGACTCGAACGAATGCTATACGTGGCCCCTCGCCACCGGCGACGTTGACGAGGCGTTCAAAAACGCCCCCGTCATCGTCAAGGAGCGGTACATCCAGCAAAGGCTCCTCCCGACCGCCATCGAGTGCCGCGCCGTCGTCGCGAATCCGGATCCCGTAAACGGCGGGTTCACGGTATACACCTCGACGCAAATCCCCCACATCCTAAAATCGGCCCTCGCCGGAATCTGCGGCGTCCCCGAACAGAAGATGCGGGTCGTCGCCCCGGATGTCGGAGGCGGGTTCGGCTCGAAGCTGAACGTATACGCCGAGGAAGCCCTCGCTGTCGTGCTCGCGCGGAAGCTCGGCGTTCCCGTCAAGTGGGTCGAGGAGAGGTCGGAAAACTATCTCGCCACGGTTCACGGGCGCGACCAGATTCAGGATCTCGAGATCGCCGCGACCGAGGATGGGAAGATACTCGGCCTCAAAGTGAATCTCCTCGCCGACATGGGCGCGTATTTGCAGGTTTTCACGCCCGGCATCCCGATCTTCGGCGCGTTCATGTTCCCCGGCGTCTACGACTTCGAGAATTATTCGTTCTCCGTCACCGGCGTCTTCACGAACAAAACCCCGACCGACGCATACCGAGGCGCGGGTCGCCCCGAAGCCGCATACGGCATCGAGCGGATCATGGACTCGCTCGCGAGGGAAATCGGCGTCGCCCCCGAAGAGATCCGCCGCCGCAACTTCTACGAGCCGTTCGACGAGCCGACCGAAACCCCCGCCGGAATCCAATACGATTCCTTCAATTTGCAAGGCGCGTTGGATAAGGTTCTCAAACTCGCCGACTACGAGGGACTCCGCGCCGAGCAAAAGCGGAGGCGTGAAAACAACGACCCTGTGCAGCTTGGCATCGGATTCTCGACGTATACCGAGATATGCGGCCTCGCTCCCTCTCAGGTTCTCGCCGCGCTCCGCGCAGGCGGCGCCGGATGGGAAGCCGCGACGGTTCGCATGCTCGCCTCCGGTGTGGTCGAGGTCGTTACGGGGACTTCGCCGCACGGTCAGGGACACGTTACGTCGTGGTCGCAAATAGCCGCCGACGCGCTCGGCGTTACGCCGGATGATGTGGAAGTCCTCCACGGAGACACGGCCATTTCGCCGCTCGGGCGCGACACGTATGGATCGCGGAGCCTCGTTGTCGGAGGCATCGCGGTGCATCTCGCGGCTGGCAAGGTCGTGGAGAAGGCGAAGAAGATCGCCGCGCACATGCTCGAAGCCGCCGAAGGCGACATCGAGTTCGAGAACGGAACATTCTCGGTCGCGGGTTCGCCGGATCAAAACGTAACTATGGCGACGGTCGCCGGGGAAGCCTTCCTCGGAGTGAACCTTCCCGAAGGTATGGAGCCGAACCTCACCGAGGATTCCTCCTTCGACCCGCCGAACTTCACGTATCCGTTCGGGGCGCACATATGCGTTACGGAGGTGGACACCGACACGGGGCATGT
>JACCWD010000194.1 GCA_013697825.1 Rubrobacter sp. | reverse complement strand
CCTCAACGGTTTCCCTACGGTCCATGCCGCGATCGACGGCGTCCAACACTTTCAGCCTGAGATCCTTCGAGTACGGTTTCATGCCCAGAAGTATCCGTGAGGCTCAATCTACAAGCAACCCGCTGTGAGCGATAGTGTCCCTTTTCGGAAGGCTTCGACGTCTTCGAAACCTCGCCGCCGGAGGACATGCGCGAGTTCGCCAAAAACAAAGACCTCCCTCGGCCATACGTCTTCGAGCCGCCCGACGGGACGAAGATGGAGTACGAGAAGGGCGAGAGGATGCGCTTCGGGTTCACGGTCGTCGGGCGTGCCGTGGAGTACATGCCGTATTTCATCTTCGCCTTCTCGAAGATGGGGGACGCTGGCATCGGTCGGCTCGCGGCCCGCTACGAACTCGAGCGGGTAGTCGCGAAAAACCCGCTGAACGGCGAGCGCGAAGAAATCTTCGACGGCGAGACGGTCAGAAACAAACGGCTTCCCGTCGTCTGGGAAGACGCCGTCGAGGCGGCTCGCGGACTCGACCGGGAGCGGGTGCGGCTGGAATTCTTGACTCCCGCATTCGTGAAGTTCCGGGGCGAGGTCTCCCCCGAGGCTCCGTCCTTCGCGGCGCTCGCGCAGTCGCTTTCGATCCGCATCCCCATGCTCTCGGCCATCCACTGCGGCGAGGTGTGGGACGAGGATTTCAAAGCCCTCGTCGCAAGGGCCGGAGAGGTGAGGACACGATACGACGACACGACGTGGGTGTCATTCCGTCGCCACTCGTCCTTCAAGAAGCGCACCGAAACCCTCGAAGGAGTGGTGGGAAGCGTCGTTTACGAAGGCCCGCGCCTCGAAGAGTTTTTGCCGCTCCTCTGCCTCGGGCAACTCGTCCACGTCGGCAAGCGATCCGTCTTCGGGCTTGGACGATACCGGGTGGCCGAAGACGGGTGACCGCGGAGCACCAGACTACTCAAGCAAGACCGTAAAACGGAGAACTCCGGACAAGCGGCCGCATCGTCAACACAACAGACCAGACGACTGCCTGGCCGGACACGTCGAGGGAACGGCCCGGATGGGCTTGAGATTCACCATATCGTGGACGGAGGCAAGGCGCGAGCGATCTTTACGGCTCCGGAAAAGAAGGCCGCCGTCGAGGACGACCAGCCGATGGCGTCCGCTGACGGACGCGATCCACGACAACCTCCTCCGAGAGCGGAGCACGAGTCGACATCGCCGCGGCTTGCTGGTTTACGGTCTGTGTATACGGTATGCTTTGCCCGTTGGAACGTGGCACGGTTCGGAGCCTTAATAAGGGGGAGAAGATGAGCCGCAGGCGCTTTCAGACCATCTTCATAGTGGCTATGACGTTCGCGTTTTTGCCGACTATCTTTCCGGTGTTCGCGGTTGCGAATCGGGTGGAGCCTTTGGTTTTCGGGTTGCCGTTCTCGTTTTTCTGGGTGATCGCGTGGATTCTCGTCGCCTTTTCCTTGCTTCTTGTTTTGTACTTCGTCGACCCGGACAACCGGTAGGGAGGGGCGATGGAGAACTGGCAGATCGCGCTCGTCATCATGACCGCATACCTCGTCGTGGCGATGGGGGTGGGGATCATGGCCGGACGCGGCCAGAACAAGGCTTCTCTGAGCGAGTTCACGACCGCCGGGCGCGGACTCGGCCTCATCGTGATGTGGTTCCTCATGGGGGGCGCCATATTCAGCGCCTTCGCGTTCCTCGGCGGGCCGGGATGGGCGTTCTCGATGGGCGCTCCCGCGCTCTACATCCTCACGTACACCGCGTTCGCCATTTTGCCGTGGTACATCCTCGCGCCGAAGATCGGGGCGATCGGGCGCAAGCACAACCTCTATTCGCTCGTCGGCTTCTTCCAGGGACGCTTCCGGCTGAAGGCGCTCTCCGTTTTCGTGGCGGTGGTGGCGTTCCTCGCGTTCATACAATATCTGGCGACGCAGATGACGGGGATGGCGATCATCTTCAACATCATGACCGAGGGGCGCGTCCCGATCTGGCTCGGCGCCCTCGCCGCGTACGGCATCGTCGTCGCGTACGTCGCCACCGGCGGTCTCCGGGCGGCGGCGTGGTCGGACGTGTTCCAGGGGATGCTCATGATCCTCATCTCGTGGACGGTCGGCATCGCCATCGTCTACCAACTCCACGGCGGAGTGGGGGAGATGTTCACGAACATCTCCCGCACCGAGCCGGGTTTTCTCCGGATCGGGGTCGAAGGCTCCACGATGAGCCCGATGGCGTACGCCACGATCATCCTCGTCTCCGTCATCGGCTTCATAATGTGGCCGCATTTGTTTTCCAAGTCGTACGCCACCGACGCGAAGACCGCGAAGAAGACGGTCATCGCATACCCCGTGTTCGCTCTCTTCACGGTGCCGCTCCTCCTCGCGGGCTTCGCCGCCGTCGGCGTCGTGGGTCAGAACGAGATAGACACCCCGGACAACATCCTCCCGTACCTCATCACGACCGTCATGAACCTCCCCGGCTGGCTGTACGGCCTCGTCGGGGCGGGGGCGCTCGCCGCCGCGATGTCCTCCGCCGACGCCATCACCCACAGCGCGTCCCTCGAATTCCACGACGGCGTCGTGAAGAACGTGAAGCCCGACATGACCGAGGCGAACACCGTCCGAACCATGCGCCTCCTCGTCGTCGTCATCGGGGCATTCGCATATCTCGTTACGATCTTCGGCGGGCAGGGACTCGTCGCGCTCCTCCTCGGAGCTTATGGCTCCATCGTGCAGTTCGCCCCCGGCGTATACGGCGCTCTTTACTCGAAGCGGGTGACGCCCTCGGCCATTCTCGCCGGACTCGTCGTCGGCGTCGCGGCGAACTACTTCTTCCAGCTTTCGGGGGTGGCGGCTCCGCTGGATATGAACGCGGGCATCGCGGGCCTCATCCTCAACGTCGTTGTGGTGGTGGCCGTCACACTCGTGAGTCCTCGACAGGATCGCAAGATCGTGGACGAGTACGTGGAGGCTTCCGACGATGCTCGGTACCTTTCGGCGGGTGTTTCCGAACGGGAATCCGAATTATCTCGGCGATGAATGACGCATTGGATACCCGCGCAAGCGACTGTGAAGGCGTCCGCCGCCGAAGCTCCTTTGCGCGCCGCGCCCGCGGAGTCGTCTTTATGGTGTCGCCTCTGGAATGATTTGCATGGTGGCGGATTTTCATCCGGTGCGTGAGGCGTTTCGGGCTGCTCTCCTCACGGTCGCCATCCGTTAACCGGGATCGGCGACGGGATCCAGCGCAATCCCCATGTCCCGAGCGAATCTGAGTATGTGGTCGCGCATCGCCCGAGCCGCCGCGTCCGCCTCTTTCGCCTTCACGGCTTCGTATATTTCTTCATGCATTTCGAGCACTTGCCGCGACCGCTCGGGCAGCTTCAAGCCGATCCTGCGTATGTCGAAGAGCATCGGCTCCACACTCCGGTACACCGAGACATGCAAAGGGTTCTCCGAAGCCCTTACGAGGCAGTCGTGGAACGCGATGTCGGAGAATACGCGGTCGCTGAGGTTGTCCTCCTTTATGCTTTCCCGGAGGTTTTCCAGAGTCTTCTCCAATTCCCTCAAGCGTTTCTCGTCAATGCGGCGCGCCGCCAGCGCGGCTATTTCCGGCTCGATGGCTAAGCGGAATTCCAGCAGCTTGTCGAGGGGAACGTCGTTGTTCTTTTCCCAGAGGAGTTGCACCGGTTCGTTGCCGGGCGCGGCGAAGTCGGTGATGAAGGACCCCCGCCCGACCTGAATTTGTATGAGCCTTCGGGAACTCAAAATTTTTAGCGCCTCCCTCACGGAGTTTCTGCTGGCGCCGAAGTTCTCGCACAGCTTGCGCTCCGAGGGCAGCTTGTCCCCGGGCTTTCGGATGCCCATGCGGATCTCATACGCGAGCTCCTCGACCACCCGCTCGACCACGCTTCTATAAGCAACCGCCGAATTCGTGTCCATAAACTCGCTCCCTTTTTCCATAAAGCTCCGATCCGCAACCGCCCTCGCCGAAGACGCGACACCGTATAACATTACCCGATTCGCACGTTCGACCCGAAATCTCGACTACAAAATACAGCATACTGGTACTACCGGAACTACCTATGATATATTTTGCGGCGTGATAGGAAGACGGGAGCGGGAGTGGTGGGAGCCATCCCGCGAAACGGGGAAAGGAGAGCGGGTTTTGCTTTATTCTCGGTCGGGGAGCGTTTGGGGGAAGGGTTTGGCCGTGGTTGTGGCTTTGTTCGTGTCGCTGTTTGCCGCAGCTTGCGGGGGGCAGGGTGGGAGCGAGTCGTATCCGGACAGGGCCGTGAGTTATGTGCTTCCCTTCGATGCGGGCGGGGAGTCGGACATTACGGCGAGGATACAGCAGGAGGCTCTCGAGGAGGAGTTGGGCGCTTCGGTGACCGTTTCCAATCAGCCGGGGGGCGGGGGCGCTCTGGGCTGGTCGGAGTTGACGCGCACGCAGCCCGACGGGTACACGATCATGGGCCACAATCTGCCCCACATTATTCTCCAACCGCTCAGCCGGGACGACGCCGGGTACGAGACGGATCAGTTGAAGCAAGTGTATATCTTCCAGAGTACGCCCAACGCGCTGGTCGTGCCGGAGGACAGCCCCTATGAATCCGTGGACGACTTCGTCAGCGCGGCGGAGGAGGATCCCGGCTCCATATCCGTCGGCGGCAGCGGGGAGTTCACGGCCAACCACGTGGGGACTTTGAGCTTCGGCCAGATGACGGACTCC
>JACCWD010000126.1 GCA_013697825.1 Rubrobacter sp. | reverse complement strand
CGTCCTTGATGTTCTCCAGCGCGACCTTCCACGGCATGTCGCAATATGGGATGAGCTCGGCGGGAGACTCGTGGACGTGCACGTCGCAGTCCACGACGAGTATGTCCTCCAGCTTCTCCCGGCGCTCCTTCGGCGTAGTCGCGGTGTCCGTCATGTTGTTTCCCTGCCTTTTCATACTATGAGTTTGGCGTCGCGTTCTCGGTCTTGCGACGGTGGATTCCGCCTCTGAGTTCGAGCGTCAGCGCATCACCCACCCGCCGTCCACCTCTATGGTCTGTCCCGTTATGAAAGAGGCCGCGTCGCTCGCGAGGAAGGCGGCGAGGTTGCCGATGTCTTCGGGGCGGCCTCGGCGTTTTATGCTTTGCTGGTCGAGCATGCGCTGGTTGTATTCCTCCTGGTTGGCGTGGATCTTCTCGGCGTCCGTGGGGAATGCGCCGGGGGAGATGGCGTTGACCGTTACGCCCTCCGGGCCGATCTCCCGCGCCAGCGTGCGGGTGAATCCCACCACCCCGCCTTTCGAGGAGACGTAGCTAAGCAACCCCGGCTGCCCGAAGAAGAAAGTGACGGAGGCGACGTTGATGATCCTTCCCACGCCCCGTTCCTTCATGGAGGGGAAGGCCGCTCGGGCGCAAAGGAAATACCCCTTCAGGTTTACCGACATCACCCGATCCCACTCGTCCTCGTCGATCTCCATCCACGGCCGCAGCGGATACACCGCGGCGTTGTTGACGAGTATGTCCACGCCACCGAACTCTCCCGCCACCTTCCCGACCATCGCCTCCACGGAGCCGCGGTCTGAGATGTCCACCTCCACCGGAACGCAACGCCCGCCGTCAGCGGAGACCCGCTCCGACATCCGCTCCGCTTTCCCCAAGTCCACATCCGCCACCGCCACGGACGCGCCCGCCGCAGCCAGAGCCGAACAAATGCCCTCGCCCAGTCCGCCGCCACCCCCGGTCACTATCGCCACGCGCCCTTCGAGCAATGCCATCAGGATCGAACCTCCTCCACATCGACCTCCGCAACCCCCACAGCCAACCCCCTCCGAACGCCGGGACGCATCTCCCTCAAACCCGCCCTAGCGAGATTGGTATAACAATCATAGTATACGAGCCAAAGTTGCGGCGCAAGGGGTTCGTCGGGGTCGCCGGGTGGTCGTCCCGCCGTCCACGACCATGTCGGCTCGATCACCGACACTCCTCCGTCGGAGGCCAAGTGGGTTTCCATCGTCGCTGTCTCCTCGAGGCGGCGAATCGGCAGTGTGGCTGGCGGATCTGCGTTGCGGATCGAGCTGTTTCCGGATCTTCGCAGCCGGGGGCTATGCGTTGAGGTTCCCCTCCATCACGCGGCGCCACTCTTCCTTGGAGGTTTCGGGTTTATGCACCGCGACCGGAGCGCATCTCCGCAAACTGCCACGCCGGAGAGGCCAGACGCTGGTGATAAACTGAACGAGTCAGAGATTTCTTGCTAGGGGTGATGGTCTTTTGCAGTCCGGTGTCCGGTGCGGCGGGAAGCCGTGAAAACGCGGCGCCTCCGGCGTTCCTCGAACAACCTGCTCGGGCTTTTGCTCTTGCCGCTCCTCGTTTTGAGTCTGGCGACGGGGTTCGCGATCTGGCTTTTCGCCGCCCTCGACGCGGCGGTCTCGATGGCGCTCATTTTCTTCCACGCCTACGCGGGACTCCTCTCGCTCCCCATCGTGCTCGCGAAGCTCTTCTCCGGCGTCGCGGCGTGGCGGCGGCGAGCGGCGATGGAGGGTTCGAGGGGTTCGTACTCTCGGCACGCGCTCACGATGGGACTCGTCGTTTTCACGCTTTCGTTGTACGGGAGCGGCATTATGATGTACGCGAACTTCACGCCGGGCGGGAACGCCGTTTACAAGCAGATCCACTTGTGGTCCGCCATCCTCGCCGCCCCGCTCATAACCCACCATCTTTACTTGTATCTGCGGCAGGCGGTGGAGGTCATTGACCACGGCATAGCCGTTCGGCGGACGGCGGGAGTGAGGCTCACCCGCGGCGGCTTTCTCTATCTGAGCGTGGCGGGCCTCGTGGCGTGGGGCGGCTTCCGGGGGATGGCCGGTTTTCTGGAGAGCGCGGGTTCGGAGGATCCGAACGACTTTCCCGTGACCCTCACGGCGGGCGGCGCGGACAGCCCCGACCCGGAGACATGGCGGCTGCTCGTCTCGGGGGATGTGGAGGAGCCGCTAGAGTTCTCCTTCGACGACCTCCGGGGGGCGAGTCTGGAGCGAAGCACGTACAGCCTCGACTGCGTGATCGGGTGGTCGGTGGTGCGCGAGTGGGGCGGGGTTCCGGTGATGGACTTCATCCGGCGAACCCGGCCGCGGGGCGAGATCCTCAGCGCGGTCTTCCGAAGCACCACCGGATACGAGGTGGTCCTCACGCCGGAGGTTCTCGAAAAGGCCGGTACTATGGTGACACTCGAAGTGGAGGGGCTTCCGCTCTCCCCGGAGCATGGTTTCCCGGCGCGGCTCATGGCCCCGGACGTGATAGGTGAGAAGTGCGTGAAGTGGCTCGCCGAGATCGAAATCGTAACCGAATCCTGACCGCCCGCCGGGCCGCCCTCTTTATTTCGGCCCTCGCCGCGCTCGTGGTCGTGGCTCGGCTTGAAATCTCCGCCCCGCCGGACACCGGCACATGGAGTCCGGGCGCGCTTCAAGGCGAGGTTGTCCACGCCATGATCGAGACCCCCGACTCGATCATGGTCGGAGCGCAAAACGGACTCCATCGGCTCACCCCCGAAGACGCCACCGAACTCGTCCCGGACACACCCGGCCCAGTGTATGCCATGAGCGCGGGCCGGGACGAGATATACGCCGCCACCGAAGACGGCGTGTACGCGCTGCCGAGGAACGGGGAACCTCCCCGCCGGGACGGACTCCCCGACATCACCGTCCGCGACGTCGCCGCCTCGGACTCCCGGCTATACGCGGCCACCGACGACGGCCTCTTCGAGCGCGTGGACGGCGAGTGGGGGAGAGCGTGGCCCCGGCCCGTGAACGCGGCACTCGCCGTGGAGGGGGGCGTCGTCGCCGGTTCCTCGGAGGGGATCTTCCGCATCGAGGACGGCGGGGCGGGGCGGGTGTGGAGCGGAGGAACGGTCGAGGGCATGGGGCGCGAGGGAAGGAACCTTTGGGCCGGAGTCCGGGGGGAGCCCCATCTCCTCGTCTCCCGCGACTCGGGGCGTTCGTGGGAACCGAGTGGTGACGGGATACGTTTGGAGGCGGTGAATGCCTTCATCGCCGATCCGGAGGACGCCGACGAACTCCTCGTCGGCGGAAGCGGCCTCGCGGACGGGGAGAACCTCGCGGGCGTGATGGGGAGCGACGACGGCGGCGAAAGGTGGGAGGCCGATCAAATCCGTCTCAGCAACACGCACGTCTTCGCACTCGCGGCCCGGCGGGAGCCGGTGCGATTGGAAGTCTCGCTCCCGCCAATCGTCGGAGCACACGCCTTCGACCTCCCCTTAGAGACGACCCGCTTTTACGCCGGAACGAACGGCAGCGGCGTGTACACGTACCGTCCCGCGTCCCGCCCCCTCGCCACGCTCGCTTCCCTCCAGCCCGCGATGCGTTTCGTCGAACCCGTGCTCGCGGGGTTTGTCGTGCTCGTCCTCGCGTGGAGCCTGTATTTCGGGCGCGGGCGGAAGCGGAGGGGCGATCCGCCCGTTCCACCCGGATAAGATCATGTGAAACCATGTCTCATTCTACAAAATATTTGTGATATATTGCCGTGAAGGGACGAAGGAGGACGATCGGGTCTATGGGAGAGTGTGATTCGGTCGAGGATTTCCTTCTCTGTTCGAGGATGTGATCGGCGGCGGGGCCGTCGTTCGGCTACGCTTCGTTGCGCGGGAGAAAGTTTGCAAGGAGGAGGTACATGGATCGAGGGTGGGAGGAACACATTAATAAGCAACGTCCGGGTAAAGTGAACGAGCGAAGGGGAGATGGCTTTTGTTGAACGGAAGATGGCGGTTTGCAATCGGGGGGGTCATCGTGTCCTTCGTGTTCGTGTTCGTTTCGGCGTGCGGGGGGGACTTCGGCGGGCAGCCGGCGGATGAGGGCGAGGACGGCGGCAACGGGGAGTCGGCCTCCGTGGAGGAAGGCCCGGACCTCACGCCGCCGCCGGAGATCGAAGGCGAGGTCATAAGCGAAGACCTCGGCGAGTACACGATCAACTTCGGCATCGGACTCGCCGAAGAGTCGCCGCAGTACCAGTCCGTCGAGTACTTCCGGGACATCCTCGACGAGCGGACCGAGGGCCGGATACAGGTCGAGATCTTCCCGAACAGCCAGGTCGGCGACGATTTGCAGATGATGAACGCCCTCCAGAGCGGCTCCCTTGAGATGACGTACCCGTCCACCTCCCCGGCGACCGGGATCGTGCCGGAGCTTGCGGTCTTCGACCTCCCGTTCCTCCTCCCGAGCACGGAGTCGGCCGACGAGGTTCTCGACAGCGAGCTTGGGCAGGAGATGCTCGACGAGTTCGAGGGGAGCGGGATAAAGGCTCTCGCCTTCGCGGAGAACGGGTACCGCCAACTCACAAACAGCCAGGGGCCCGTCGAGGGGCCGGACGACGTGTCGGGGCTTGCGGTGCGAGTGATGGAGAACGAGATACAGGTGGAGATCTGGCGCACGCTCGGGGCGAACCCGACCTCGATGGCCTTCGGTGAGGTCTTCAGCGCGATGGAGCAAGGCGTCGTCGACGGGCAGGAAAACCCGTGGAGCACCATCCTCACCTCCAACTTCTACGAGGTTCAGGATTACGGTTCGGAGACCCGCCACGTGTACACGCCGTTCGTCATCATGATCGGCGAGGACTACTACAACGACATGCCCGAGGAATACCAGACGCTCATACAGGAAGCCGCCGAGGACACCCGCGACTACGAGCGGGTAATCAGCCGCGAATACGACCAGTGGTCGAAGGAGCAGCTCGAGGCGCAGGGCATGGAGGTGACGGAGATCTCCGACGAGCAGCTCGCCGAGTTCCAGGACGCCACTCAGCCCGTCTACGACCAGTTCTCGGACGAGATCGGCGAGGACATCGTTCAGCAAGTTCAAGACATGGTCGAAGAGGTGGAGGGCCAGTAATACGGCCCTCTATTACCGGGCCGGAACGGTGGTTCCGGCCCGCCTTTCGGAGGTAACGACATGGAAGAAGCCCGACGGCGCGCGGCGGCAGACCCGGAGGTGCTAGATCCGCAGGAAGCGGCCCGGGCGGAGGAGCGGGCGGAGGCCGAGCTTCCGCTCTTCTTCCGGATCATAGACGTGGCGTTCAAGACGCTCCTCGTGGTCTTGCTCGTCGTCCTCATCTTCGCCGTCGGGGCGAATGTCGCGGGCCGATACCTCTTCAATTTCTCGCTCGCGTGGGCCGACGAGCTTTCGAGGTTCCTGTTTATCTGGATCATCTTCATCGGAGCGGCCCTCGCATACTTCCGAGGCGAGCATATCTCCGTCGACTTCCTCGTCGAAAAGCTGCCGGAACGCCTCGCTCTCGCCGTCGCCATTTTCAAGAACCTCATAATCTTCGTGATCCTCATCGTCATCCTGTGGGGGGCGTGGCAGGTCATCGCGACATCCCCCGGAAGCTCGGCCCTCCTCGGGGTCCCGCTGAACTGGATCAACGTCTCCGTCCCGATCGCCGCCGGACTCATGCTCACAATGTGCGCGTACCAAACCGTCCTCGACGCGCGCGCCCTCATAACGGGGGGGAGGTAGGCGATGCTCTGGATCTTCCTCCTCTTCCTCTTCGCGGGCATCGCCGTTGGACTCCCCATCGCCTTCGCCCTCGCCCTCGCCGCCCTCGCCATGATGGTCGTCGCCGACGTGAGCGCCGCCCTCCTCGTCGAACAGGCGATACGCGGCGTGAACAGCTTCCCCCTCCTCGCCATCCCGTTCTTCATGCTCGTCGGGGAGGTCATGTCCACCGGCGGCATCGCCCGCCGCCTCGTCAACTTCGCCTCCGACCTCGTCGGCTTCATCACCGGGGGTCTCGGGCAAGTGAACGTCGCCGCCTCGATGTTCTTCGGCGGCATAAGCGGATCCGCCGTCGCCGACGCCTCGGCCATCGGGGGGATGATGATCCCCTCCATGAAGCGTCAGGGATACACCGCCCCCCACGCCACCTCCATCACCGTCTCCTCGGCGGTCATCGGGATAATCGTCCCACCCTCCATACCGATGATCCTCTACGGCATCGTCACCGAGACCTCCATAAGCCGCCTCTTCGTCGGCGGCCTCATCCCCGGCGTCCTCATCGCCGCCGCCCTCATGGTCACGACGTACATCACCGCAAAGAAACACCACGCCGGACAAACCCAGCCCTTCTCGCTCGGAAGGCTGTGGAAGAGCTTC
Source organism: Rubrobacter sp. (assembly GCA_013697825.1). Taxonomy (GTDB): domain Bacteria; phylum Actinomycetota; class Rubrobacteria; order Rubrobacterales; family Rubrobacteraceae; genus JACCWD01. The sequence goes on along the minus strand of JACCWD010000126.1, from coordinate 19,524 downwards.
CGGAGCGCCTCCCTCGCCCTCCTCCTTCCGGTCATCATCGTCGGCGGCATTCTCGGCGGCGTCTTCACCGCGACCGAGGCCGCCGTCGCCGCGCTCTTTTACGCGCTCTTCATCTCCATCTTCGTGTACCGCGAGATCTCCGTGAAAGACCTTTGGCCGATGATGGTCCGCACGACCCGCCTGACGGGGATGGTTCTCTTCCTCCTCGCGATGGCGATGGCGGTCGCGTGGCTCCTCACGACCTCGCAGGTTCCGCAGGGTCTCGTCACGACCGTCTCGGGAATCTCGACGAACCCGCACATCGTCCTCTTCATGTGCAGCGCGCTCCTCCTTCTCGTCGGGGTCGTCATGGATCTCACGCCCGCGATGGTCATCCTCGCCCCGATGATGGCCCCCGTCGCCGTCGCCACCGGCATCGACGCGGTGTACTTCGGGGTACTCATGTCCTTCGTCCTCGGCATCGGGCTCGTCACGCCGCCGGTCGGGACGGTGCTTTACGTCGGGTGCGGGATCGGGGGCGTGAGGATGGAGCAGCTCGTGCGGAGCATGATCCCGTTCTACATCGCCCTCCTCGCCGTCCTCGCCCTCCTCATCATATTCCCCCAACTCATCCTCTGGCTCCCATACGCCGCCGGAGCCGCCGGAAGCTAGGAGACAAATATGGAAACCACCCGAAGAAGCGAGTTCGAAGACCTTCTCGACCCGGTGAAACTCCCGAAGGTCGCCCTCGTCGAAAGCCCGGTGGACACACCCCCCGCCATCCCGGACATCCGCGCCGGGGTTCGAGACGCGCTCGGAGCCGTCGAACTCCCGGCCGGCTCCGTCGCCATCGGCGTGGGAAGCCGGGGCGTGGCGCGGGTCGGCGAGGTCGTCGCCGCGCTCGTCGAAGCCCTCAAAGAGGCCGGAGCCTCGCCGTTCGTCGTCCCGGCGATGGGGAGCCACGGCGCCTCGACGGCGGAGGGGCAGGCGCGCGTACTCGCCCACCTCGGCGTGAGCGAAGAACTCGTCGGATGCCCGGTGCGGGCCACGATGGACTCCGTGAAGCTCGGAACCACACCCTCCGCCGGGGTGGACGTGTACATGGATCGCCACGCATACGAGGCGGATTCGGTCGTCGTCGTAAACCGGGTGAAGCCGCACACCGCCTTCCGCGGATCGGTCGAAAGCGGGCCGACGAAGATGCTCGCCATCGGCCTCGGAAAGCAAAAGGGGGCGCACTCGATCCACATCGCCGGGTGGGACAAACTCCACACCACCATCCCCGAGGCGGCCCGCATATCCATCTCCGAAGGAAACGTCGCCTTCGGGCTCGCCGTCCTCGAGAACGCCCATGAGGAACCGTGCGAAATCTCCGCCATCCCCGCCGACCGGCTCGAAGCCGAGGAGCCGAAGCTCCTCGAAGAGGCGAAGCGGAACCTCGCCCGGCTCCCCTTCACCGATCTCGACGTTCTCGTGGTGGATGAGATCGGGAAGAACATCTCCGGCGACGGAGCCGACCCGAACGTGACCGGAAGATACCCGACACCGTACGCAAGCGGCGGCCCGAACATAGAGCGTATCGTCTTCCTCGCCCTCACCGAGGAGACCGGAGGAAACGCGAACGGCGTGGGCCTCGCGGATGTCGTGACCGAACGCCTCGCGAGCCGCATGGAACGCTCCTCGACGTACATGAACGCCCTCACCGCCGCCGTCTCCGAGACCGTGAAAACCCCGATGGTCATGCCGAGCGACCGCCTCGCCATCGCCGCCGCCCTCGAAATGTGCGCCGGGGTAAACCCGCCCGAGGCCCGCCTCGTCCGCATAGCGAACACCCTCAAACCGAACCGCATGCACGTCTCGGAATCCCTCCTCGAAATATCGAAAGAACTCGGACTGAAAATCCTCGAAGAACCGACGGAGATGCGCTTCGATCCGGACGGGGATCTCGCACGAGGAGGCTCGCATGGGCGATGAGCGTGGTGGAGGTGTCGGCGCTCATGGAGGATGAGGCGGTGGTGGAGATCGAGAGCACGGCGGTTCTTCCACCGGGCGGATAGCGTGTTCGCGCCGCGCATCGGGGGGGATTATCATGGGGACGGCAAGGGGGTGGGAACGGGCGAAAGGAGACGAGGGCATGGATGCGACGGCGGCGGTCGTGAAGGTGAAGGAGGAGCCGTTCGAGGTTGGGCGCGTCAGCATCGGCGAGCCGCGCGCGGACGAGGTTTTGGTGAAGGTCGTCGCGTGCGGGGTGTGCCACACTGATTTGATCTGCCGCGACCAATGGTATCCGGTTCCCCTTCCGTCGGTCTTCGGCCACGAGGGTTCGGGGATCGTGGAGGCCGTCGGGGAGGGCGTGAGGAAGGTCGTCCCCGGCGACCGGGTCGCGATGAGCTACAACTCGTGCGGCCTGTGCGGCAATTGCCTCTCGGGCAACCCCGGATATTGCAAGCAGTTTTTCGACTCGAATTTCTCCGGCGCCCGCCCCGACGGCTCGAACGCCTACGCCGGAGAGGGCGGCGAGGAGGTTCACGTCCACTTCTTCGGGCAGTCGTCGTTCGCGACGCATGCTCTGGCGCGGGAGCGGAACGTCGTGAAGGTGCGGGAGGACGTCCCGCTGGAACTGGCGGATCCGCTCGGGTGCGGCATCCAGACCGGGGCGGGCGGCGTTTTGAACAGCTTGAGGCCGGAGGCCGGCTCGAGCATCGCCGTCTTCGGGACGGGGACGGTGGGGATGTCCGCCGTGATGGCCGCGAGGGTCGCCGGGTGCGCGACGATCATCGGCGTGGACATAAAGCCGAACCGGCTGGAGCTTGCGATGGAACTCGGCGCGACGCACGTCATAAATGGCGCGGAAGAGGACGCCGTCGCGAGGATAAAGGAGATCACCGCCGGCGGGGCGAACTATTCGATCGAGACGACGGCTTCTCCGGCGGTCTTCCGGCAGTCGGTGGACTGCCTCACGCAGCTCGGGACGTGCGGCCTTATCGGGGCGGCGGCGGTCGGCACGGAGGCGAAGGTGGACATAAGCACCATGCTCCTCTTCGGAAACCGCATAAAGGGCATCATCGAGGGGGACGCCATCCCCGACGTGTTCATCCCACGCCTCCTCGAACTCTACGTGCAGGGACGCTTCCCGTTCGACAGGCTCGTGAAATTCTACGAACTCGAAGAGATAAACCGGGCCGCCGAAGACTCCGAGAAGGGGGATGTCGTCAAAGCGATCCTCAGAATGCCCGCGTGAGAGAAACGGTATATACTCATGGTATCTACCGACAAGGAGGCATCGGCGTGGACACAGCCAAGCTATTCAGGAGCGGTCGCAGCCAGGCGGTGAGGCTGCCGAAGGAATACCGTTTCGAGGGGGAGGAGGTCTTCGTGAAGAGGGTCGGGAGCGCGGTGGTTCTTCTCCCGCGCGAGGATTCATGGCGGACTCTTTACGAGAGCCTCGACTCTTTCTCGGAGGATTTCATGGAGGAGCGCGGCCAGCCGGCTTCGGGGGACGCTCGAGAGCCGCTCTTTGGGTGACGCATGGCGCGGCTGAGCCGTCTCCTCGACACGAACATTTGCATTTTCCTGATACGGCGTCGTTCGCCGGAGGCGCTTCGCCGATTCGAAGAGTTCGAGATCGGCGAGGTCGGAGTGTCGGTGGTCACGGTCTCCGAGCTTCGCTACGGCGTGGAGAAGAGCGCGAGGGTGGAGCAGAACCGGGAAGCGTTGAATAAATTCCTTCTTCCGCTTGAAATTATGGACTTCGATCTCGACGCCGCCGCGAGCTACGGCCGCATACGGGCCGACCTCGAAAAACGCGGAACCCCGATCGGGCCGCTCGACACCCTCATCGCCGCCCACGCCGCGAGCCTCGGCGCAACCCTCGCCACAAACAACACCCGCGAGTTCGAGCGAGTGCCGAACCTCCAAATTGAAGACTGGACACTCCCGGAATAGTCCACCGAAACTCTCGAAAATAGCTTATGTAAATGGATCTTTTCGCAAGCCATGTTATTGTGTCCGGCGAAAGTCGTCTGGAAAGGTGTCGGGAGGCGTGATGGAAGAGAACGTCGGGGATGTGCGAGGACTCGCGTTCCGAGGGGGCGGCGACGCGGAGATCGAGAGCCGGGAATCCGATATCGCCTCCGAAGCGCGAGGCGACGGCTCGACCGCGCGCCGATCGAGAAGCACCGAGATGGGCGATGACAAAGACGAACTCGTGTCGGCGGGGAAACTTCCGGTGGACGAGAACCCGGTCTCGGCGTATCTGGCGGGGCTTGCCGAGAGTTCGCGGCGGCCGATGCGGACGAATCTGGAGACGGTCGCGCGCCTCGTCTCCGGCAGTCGGGCTTCGGCGATGGAACTCGCATGGTGGCGACTTCGCTATCAGCACACGATGCTCATACGCTCAACGCTCGCCGAAGCGTACGCTCCGGCCACCGCGAACCTCATTCTCTCGGCGATGCGCGGCGTTTTGAAGGCATGTTTCAGGCTCGGATACATGAGCGCCGACGACCACCAACGAGCGGCGGACGTGCCCCCCGTGCGCGGCAGCCGCCTCCCCCCCGGTCGCTCCATCGAGCGCGGCGAACTCTATGATCTCTTTCGTGCATGCTACGAAGATCACAAAAAGGCGCGTGGGGCGAGGGACGCGGCGATCTTCGCATTGTTGTATGTGTGCGGGCTTCGGAGGAGCGAGGTCGTGGATCTCGACCTCTCCGATTACGATCCCGACGGCCTCGGGGTGCGCGTCCGGGGCAAGGGGAACAAGGAGAGGATGGTATACGCCGAGGGCGGCGCAGATCGGGCGGTGAATGCGTGGGTGTCTCTCCGGGGCGAGGAGGAAGGGGCGTTGCTCCTCCCGGTCAACAAGGGAGGGAGGATAATCCACGAAAGGACGGATGCCGACGGGGAAACGCATCCGGCCCGGATGAGCGATCAAGCCATATACGACGTTGTCAAAAGGAGGCAAAAAGAGGCCGGGGTAAAAAAGCTCTCACCCCACGATTTCAGGAAGACATTCGTCGGCGACCTCCTCGACGCCATAGGCGACCTCTCGGCGGCGCAGCAACTCGCCGGACACGCCGACCCCGGAACCACAGCCCGCTACGACCGCCGAGGCGAGCGGGCGAAGCGGAAGGCGGCGAGCCACCTCCACGTCCCCTTCTTCGACGAAAACGGATGAAGCGGAGCGAAGTCCGATTTTGACGAGGGCTGCGACACGCATCTCGAAGGTCGAACGGCGCCCGTCTCGGAGAAGCGTGAGGACGAAGCCGCCCGCGTCTCATAAGAATCTAAGGATCACATCCGGGGAGCCGGAGTTTCACAACGTCCCCGAGACACCGGGTTGACACCGAGTCCGGGTGAAGACTTCGCGCCATTTGCGGGAGTGAGAGCGCTTCGCGTCGCGCAGCGACGTGCCTCACGGCCTCTCTATCTCACGAACCCGCCTTCGCTCAGCGGCTCGAGAGTCCCGGAATCTTGCCGTTTCGGAAGGCGTCCACAAACAGGCTGTGATCCTCGCGGGCGGCCTCGGAGTATCCTATGCCGAACTCGACCATCTCTTTGACGAACTCGTCTTCGGCGTCGCCGATGGCGGCGACGATCTCGTCCTCGGTCTGGAAGCCGACGAGGGTCGGGTCGGAGTCCTCGTCGGCGACGCAATGGACTTTGGCGGTCGCCCGTCCGAGGTAGTCGAGGACGGCCTCCATCTCCTCCGGCTCGGTGAGATCCGACCATTCGATGTCCTCGACGTACGGCGACAGCTCCGCGACGACGAAGCCGATTCCGTCCATCTCGGTGTGGCCGAGCCACGGGTCGGCGTGGGCCTGGAGCGCGCGCTGCGAGACCGCCGTGCGGTGGCCGTGGTGCTCGAAGTATTCCTCGATCCGCTCGTCGTGGACGATCCGGCTCGGCGCGGCGACGTTCCCCTGCTTCATCGAGAGGACGACGTCGTTCTCCAAAGCCTGAGTCGGCCCCTCCACGAGGATGTTGTACGCGGGAAGCCCGGCGGATCCGATGCCGAACCCCTTCCGCCCGACGACGTCCTTCACCTCGTAGGTGAGGCTCCGAAAGCGTTTTTCCTGCGGGATGGTATCGAGGTACGACTCGAAGGCGGCGTGGATCTTCTCGCGCTCGGCGTCGTCGAGTTCGCGCACGCCGGGGCCGAGCCGGAAGCGGCGGTCGAAGTTCTCGTCCACGAGGGTGGTGTCTTCGAGGAGGCCGACTCGGGTGTTCATCCGGGTTTCGAGGAGCATGCGGTGGACTTCGCCTTCGGTGGTGTCGAGGCGGAGGGAGAACTCGTGGTCGCGATCGCTTTCGACGAAGAAGTGGACTTGCTCGACGTATGACCGGACGTATTTCTCGATGAGCGAGGCAATGTCCTCGTCGGAGATCGCCTTCGACCACGCGAGGAGGGCGACGCTCGCGACCATCCGCTTTATGTCCCACGTGAAGTGGCCGAGGTATGCTTCGTCGAAGTCGTTCACGTCGAAGACGAAGACGCCGTCTCCGGCGAGGTATGTGCCGAAGTTCTCGGCGTGGAGGTCGCCCTGGATCCAGACGCGGCTCGTGCGCTCACTCGCCCACCGGTCCTCCTCCCCATCCATGTCCGCATAAAAAAGAGGCGCGCTCCCCCGGTAAAAAGCGAACGGGTCGGCGGCCATCTTCCGAAACTTGTTCCGAAAGGCGTCCGGGTCGGCGGACATAAGCCCGCTGAACGCCTCCACGAGAACGTCCACGATCTTCGCCTGCCGCTCGCCGGGTTCGCCCCGCCGCGCCGAACCCACAATCCCCGCCATAAAACTCCTTTCGTGTTCTAACGCCTCCGGCTTCGCCTCTCGGTCGGCCCCGCCGCGAAGCCGGGAACCACCGCGATGCGGTTGGCAAACACGCCAGTTTTCCAGTATAGAGCATGTCCACTCCTCGGATGGGGCCGACACGGGTACGGCGCAACGCAAAGCGAAGGTCGCGAAATTCCGGGCAAGGACATCGAGCGGTCGGGATGGCGCACAAGCTGCGAGACGATCCTCAAACGACTCCGACCGCTTCCCCACCCTGCGACTACGTGGTGTGATCTCCCACTACCACCCGGCACCCTCCCAGCCTGAAGACCGCCCGTTTGCCGACGGAAGGATACTCACCTCGCGCCAGCGCGGCGAGTTCGGTTGCAGACACACTCCCGTTTTAGTGGCGGGAGGTTTCAATGAGGGCGCTCCACCGGATTATGGAATTAATTCGACCCTCGATTCACCGCGTACTCCGAGACGAGCCGCCGAACCCCGCCTCGCCCGAGGATTCGGCGGGCGTCATCGGATGCATCCCGGTTCGCTTCGAGGCGATTCTCGATCGGCTCGAGATACCTCTCCTCCCCGAAGCCGCGCTTCCGGAGGCCGAGCCGAGCGAGGCCGAGAACCCCTTTCAAAAACCCGGGAACCGGCTCGGGGGCGGAGAATCCGAGTCTCACGGCGGCCTCGCGATATCGTATGAGCTTCTCCCACGAATCGGAGCCGAGCGAGTCTTCGATGAAGCCTTCGACATCCTCGGCGGCTTCCACGAGGCCGAGCGAGAAAGCCGAAGGCGCCCACGAGAGCCGCGCCGTTTGCTGGCACGCCGGGCGGACTTCGAGAGTGCCGATCCTCGCCCTCGGCCTCGCATCACTCCACACGTAATGCTCGTGGAAGAGAAAGGCTTCGTACGCCGATCCCGGATCTCCGCAAAACTCCGGGAGAACGTCCATGAAAGAACCTGCCGGAAGCCGATACCCTCCGGAGCCATCCGGGAGGCACAGGCAACGAAGCCCGGCAAGGAACTCCACATAATCTTCGAGGCTATGGTACGGGCGGGGAGCCGCGCCGTGGCGGTTCGCCTCCCCGGCTATCCCGTGAGCGAGTCCTTGCCTGCCGGACGCGAACTCGCCGACGACTCCCTCGTACACCGAAGAGTTCGCCGAGAGGGCGATGACGACCCCGGAGAGGGCGTTCATCGTGTTCATCATTCCCACGACCTCGCCGCGCCCGATATCCACCTGAACCTGATCCCCGGCGGTCACACAGAAAACCAGCCACTGCGCCCCGATCGCCTCAAGCATCGCCCCATACCGCCTCTTCGGCGTGAGCAATCTTTCATCCGCCGGAGAAAGCGGCTGAATCCCGTACCCGAGCAAACAAAGCCCGAGGTCGCTCGCCGCCCCGCCAACCCGTTCCATCGCCGCGTCGAAGTCCGAGGCGAGTTCGTGGATCGTGTCCCGAGGGCCGACGGAAACCTCCACCGTCCCTTTCCCCACCTCGATCACACACGACCACCGCTCGTGCTCGACCCCGATCAAAAACTCCGAGCCATCGTCCTTCTCGTCATAAACGGGCTTCACCCCGGAATCTTCGAGGAGAATCGGCCAAAGCCGCGAAGCGTCGGCGGCGCGCCCGTCGGAACCCACGAGCGGAAACTCCGCCTCGCGCCCGACCGTCCGAAGCCGGGGAGCTTTCTCGGGGAAACTTTCAGAGAACCTTCGCGTTATACCTTCGAGCGCATCCTCGATGCCGGGACTCTTCGCTCCCATCAAAACGAAGGATATTCGCTCGCGGACGGACAAAGCTCTATTTTCCGGTGGGCAATGATCCCGCCCTCGGAGCCGAGGTGAAACTCGTTCATCTCGCAATTGAGGATGCCGATTTCGAGCGACTCCATCGGATCGAGGCCGCGCATCGCACCGTGAAGCTGCTGAAGAAAGTTCTCGTGCGCGAAAAGCACCACCCGCTTCCCAGCGTATTTGCCCATGGCGCGTGAGAGGAACTTCTCCGCCCGAGCGTGAAGATCCTCGAAGGTCTCGCCGCCCGGCGGATTTAGCGAATAACCCACATCGCCGATGCGCGTGTACTCCACATGCGGGAGCTTCTCCCGCACATCGCCCGGAAGCATCCCCTCCATCTCGCCGAAGGAACGCTCGACGCAATCCTCGTCGATCTCGATGGCGTCGCGGCGCACGCCGGTGACGATCTCCGCCGTCTCGATGGCACGCACGAGCGGCGAAGAAATAATCACGTCGAAAGGCGTCCCCTCGAAATTCCCCTTCGCCTCTCGTGCTTGTTCGCGTCCCTCTTCGATGAGCGGCACGTCCACCCGCCCACCGATGCGTTTGCCGCGGTTCAGTTCCGTGAGGCCGTGGCGGACGGTCGAGAGGAGGATTTCACCGGAGGATATGCGCGGGGTCTCGATCATACCGAACCCGCCCCATCGCCCCTCGAAAACCATACCCACCTTTCCCGACCCCCGACTCCCGAAGCGAGCGAAAGCGAGCGACCCGACCGAAGGGAGCACATCACGCCTTCACCCTTTCGTGCTTCGGATCCCATAACGGCCCGGCCACCGCCTCCGCCGGAACTTCCTCCCCGAACACCTCGACGGTGAGGGGGGTTCCGGGTTCGGCGAAATCGGTCGGAAGGTACGCGTACGCGATGCTCTTCCCGACCGAATATCCGACCCCGCCCGACGTGACGCGCCCGACCACGAGACCCTCGACCCTCACGGGCTCGTTGCCGAGCGCGGCGACGCTCGAATCTTCGAGTACGAGGGGCGTGATGCACCGGAGCGCGCCCCCCGCTTTCACCTTCTCGACAGCCTCCCTCCCGATAAAGTCGCCCTTCCCGAGCTTCACGGCGAAGCCGAGTCCGGCCTCGTACGGGTTCGTCTCCGGCGTGATGTCCGCCGCCCACGCGAGGAACCCGCCTTCGAGGCGCATCGAATCAATCGCCCGATACCCCGCCGGGACGAGGCCATAAGATTCTCCGGCCTCGAAGAGAACGTCCCAAAGTTCCCCCCCACGCTCCATCGCCGGATAAAGCTCGTAGCCGAGTTCACCCACGTACGTCACCCGAAGAGCGATGCACGGAACTCCGCCGACCGAGATCTCCCGCGCCCGCATATACCCGAACGCCTCGTTCGAGAGGTCGTCGCCGCACACGGAGGACAAAATCTCCCGCGACCTCGGCCCTTGAATTCCGATGCACGCATACTTGGACGTAACGTCCCGGACACTCACCGATCCGTCGTCGGGGAGATGGCGACGCATCCAATCCATGTCGTGGGCGCCGAAGGCCGTCCCAGTCACGATCCGGAAGAGTTCGTCCGAGAGCCGCGTCACGGTGAAGTCGCACTCGATGCCGCCGCGCTCGTTGAGCATTTGCGTGTACGTGACCGTGCCGGAGGGTTTGTCCACGTCGTTGTCGCAAAGTTTTTGGAGGAAGGCGCATGCTCCCGCTCCCTCCACGTCGATCTTCGCGAACGAAGTTTGATCGAAGAGTCCGGCGCGTTCCCGCGTGGCGAGATGCTCCGCCGGTATCGCCGTTGACCAGTTTCTCCCCGCCCACCCTCTCGGGCGGAGGCGTTCGAGCGACTCGTCTTCGTTCGAGCGGAAATAGTTCGGCCTCTCCCACCCGGACTTCTCCGCGAACTCCGCGCCGAGATCGCGGAGGCTTTCGTACGCCGGGGAGAGTCGGAGGCCGCGGACGCTCTCGCGCTCCTCGTTCGGGAAGTGGATGTCGTAGTATGTGGAGAGGAACTCGCGGGAGCGGGCCTCGGTGTACTCACGGTTTTTGTAATGTTCGCCGAAGCGCCGGATGTCCATTTGCCACGCATCGAGGGAGGGTTGTCCGTCCGCAATCCACTCGGCCATGATCCTCCCCATCCCGCCCGCCCCGACGATGCCGTGCGCGTTGAAACCCGCCGCCACGAAGAACCCCCGCACATGCGACTCCCCGAGGATGAACTCCCCGTCCGGCGTGAACGACTCCGGGCCGTTCGTGAGTTCCACGACCTCACCGTCGCGGAGCGCGGGAACACGTCCGCACGAAGTCTCGAAGAGCGAGCCGAAGCGATCCCAATCCGCGTCGAGGAGCTTCCGGGTGAAGTCGTTCGGGACGCCGTCGGGCGCGAAGGTCGCCGGGTTACGACCGTATCCGCCGGTGACGATGTCCCCGTCCTTCGGGCGGAAATACACGAGGTCGTCCGGGTCGCGCATCGTCGGGAAGTTCTCGGAGACGTGTTCTTCGGTCTTCACGTGGACGTATTGATGCTGGAAAGGCGTGAGCGGCACGTCCACCCCGACGAGCTTCCCGATCTCATTCGCCCATATCCCGGTCGCGTTCACCACGACCTCGGTTTGAATGTCGCCTCGATCCGTTATGACCTTCGCGACGCAACCGTTCTTCGTCTCGATGTCCGTGACGGTGACTCCGGTATAAATTTCCGCGCCCCGCGAACGCGCTCCGGCGGCGAGGGAATACGCGAGGCCGGACGGGTCGATGTATCCGTCGGTCGGGTCGAAGGCGGCGGCGAGTACGCCCTTCGGGTCGAAGAGCGGGAAGAGTTCGAGGGCTTCCTCCGGGCTTATGATCTCGAGCGGAAGCCCGAACGTCCTCGCCCTTCCGACGAGCCGGGCGAGTTCCTCGACACGCTCTTTCGAGGATGCGAGCCGGAGGCTTCCGACCTCTTTCCAGCCGGGGTCCACGCCCGTTTCGTCGGCGAGGCGACGGTAAAGTTCCACGCTGTGCATGTTCATCTTCGTGAGGGTCTCGGTCGGGCGGAGTTGTCCGACGAGTCCGGCGGAGTGGAAGGTCGTCCCGTCGGTGAGTTCGCTCTTTTCGAGGAGGACGACATCGCGCCACCCCATCTCCGTGAGGTGGTACGCGATACTCGTCCCCCCCACTCCGCCGCCGATCACGACGACCCGTGCCTCACTCTTCAAGTTCGTCGCCTCCCGTTCATGGTGTTCGTTTCGTGCTTCGTCCGGCTTCGAATCATCGGTTCGCTCTTTCGAGATCCTCGTCCGGGTCGTCGGCGGTTTCGCGTTCTCCCGCTCCGAGGCCGCCGACGGTGAGGTATTCGCCGGGGGCGATTATTCCGGCATCTCGATCCTCTTTTTCGAGTTCGAGGGCTTTGGGGAGTGCGATCTTCACGGCTATGAGCATCGCGATTATTCCGGCGGCGAGCTTGCCAATGATGAGCGGGAGGATCATGTTCGGCTGGAAGTTCGCCGTGAACGCGAGATGGTCCCCGAGCAAAAACGCCGCGCAAACCGCGAAGGATATGCAAAGAACCTTGTCGCGGGGCGGCATGCTCTTTATGAGGTGGTAAAGAGCGAGTATGTTCGCCGCCGCCGCAAGAACCCCCGCGCTCCCCTCGACGCTCATCCCGACCCGCCGCCCGACCGCGGACAACGGGCGGGCGAGATACGTGCGGATCGCGTACACCATCGGGAAAGCCCCGGCGAGGACGATGCCGATGTATCCGGCGATCTCGAGAGCGCGGAATTGATCCTCGGCGTCGGCGATGATCGGGGCGAAACCCCACGCCCCGAAGAGGGTCGAGAAGAGGCCGGTGAAGTACTCGACGATGGAGAGGGCGAGGACGATTTTTATGGCGGCGTCCATCGTTTTTCCGAAGACCATGAATCCCGTGATCATGCCGCCCGCGTAGAAATACAGCCCGAGCGCGATGGCGACGACGATGATGACGAGCGGGACGAGGTTCGAGAAGATCGTCCCGAAATCGAGCGCGGCCATCGAGAACGTCGAGTCGGCGGTCGTCGAGACCTCGTTCCTCATGTTCGCGCCCGTCAGCGAGAGGATGCTCGCGGTTATGAAGACGCCGATGGGGACGGTGAGTATGCCGGACATGATGCCGAGGGCCATGTATTTGTGGTCTCGGTTGTCGAGCATGGCGAGTCCGACGGGGATACTGAAAACGATGGTCGCTCCGGCCATATAGCCGACGATGGCGGCCATGATCCAGTTCGCCGTGTTCCCTCCCGCCGTCGCCTCGGCAAGCTGATACCCGCCCATGTCCACGGCGATGAACGTCGTCCCGGCCATCGCCGGACTCGCCCCGACGAGGCCGTATATCGGGCCGATTGCCCACTCGATGAACCGCGAAAGGTACGGGATCGAAGCCATGATCCCGGCCACCGGGATGAAGATGGGACCGATGGAATGAAGCCCCTCTTTGAATTCCTTCCCCATCCCGCTCTCATCGTCGCGTATGGCTGCGACCGCCCCGATAACGACGAAGGCCATGATGATGTATATGACGACGTTCCCGACAGTCTCCATGCTCCGCTCCTTTGCTCGCTCCGCTCGTCAGCTTTTTTGTCTTCGCTGAAATGCCGCGGGGGGCGCGCCCCGCCTCACACCCGTCCGGTCGCGTCTTCGAGCCACCGTCGGCATCTCTCGTCTTCGGATTGTTTTTTGCAACGTTGGAAGTGGGTGTCGGCGTATTCGACGTAGTCGAAGTCGAGGTCGGAGAGGACTTGCTGCATGACGCCCCACATCGCCTCCCGGAAGTCCGACATTATTCGCATGAGCTTGAGCCGCGCCGTCCTCGCGGGCGTCGCCTCCGCAAAGTACATTTCGAGGAGCATCACGTCCGTCGCCTCGTCGAAGTCATTGTTTATGGAGAGGTTCCCGAGGTCGAAGAACAGGTCGCCCATCCCCGCGTACTCATAATCCACGATGGCGATGCGATCCCCGCAATTCAGGAAGTTCGCGTTGAGAAGGTCGTTGTGGCACGGACACTCCGGCACGGGATTCTCCTGAAATGAGGCTTCGATCTCCGCCGCCGTCCCCGAAAGCTCGTCGTATATCTCCGGCACTTCGAGCCCCCGGCTCTCCGCGAACTCCTTGTATTCTTCGACGATCCGGAACGGTGAGAAGGCGCCGGGGATCGGCTCGCAATCCTCGTGGAAGGTCTTCACCGAACGCACGAGGAGTCCGAGGGTCTCGCGTTTTTTGAGGTCTTCGGGCGGGACGAGGGGGCCTTCGATCCACTCAGTGACGAGGCACCCATGCTCGGGGAAATACGCCACGACCTTCGGCCCCACACCCGTCGCGGCGGCGCACTCGACGGTTCGCTTCTCGTGGTCGCGGTCAATGCCGAGGGCGGCGGTCTCCTGTCCGGCGAGGCGCACGAAGTACGATTCACCGTCCGCGAAGACGCGGAAGTTCCGGTTCGTGATGCCGCCGGAGACGAACTCGGCCCGGAGTTGCTCGGCCTCGCGCCACTCGGGCATTTCGTCCTTTATAAGTTCGAGGGTCGGTTCCGACGTTTCTTCGAGCATGGTTTATCCCTCCTCGGAGGTTTGTTCGGTGTCGGAGACGAAGATGAGTCGGTCTCCGCGGTAAAGATCGCGGGCGAACTCGATGGGGCGGCGTTCCGCATCCCACGCCACGCGCACGACCCGGAGGATGGGGACGTCGGCCCGGACGCCGAGCTTTTCGGCGGCGTCGGTGTCGAGCTGCGTGACCTCGACTTCTTGGCGGAGGTGCGCCGGGTCGAGTCCGTAGCTTTCGCGGAGGACATCGTACACGGAGCCTGTGAGGTCTCGTTCGAGGAGGTCGGGGCAAAGACGCGCCGGGAAATGCGACTCTTCGAGCGCGAGCGGCTCCCCGTTACCGGTGCGAGTCCGCACGAGGACGTGAACCGCCTCGTCCGCCGAAACCCCGAGCGACTCGGCGCCGCGGGCGTCGATTTCCGAGGCCGGAACCGTCCGGGCCTCGACGACCTCGGCTCCGGGAGAGATTCCCTGGCGCAAAAGCCGCGAGCTGAAACCCGCGACGGACGACAAATCTATCTCGATCTTCGGCGCGGACACGAAGGTTCCGCTCCTCCCCCGCCGCTCCACGAGTCCGCGCTTTTCGAGAAGCCGGATCGCCGACCGGGCCGTCATGCGGGAGATGCCGTACTCGACCGCGAGCTCCCTCTCCGACGGAACCCTCCCGCCGGGGCCGATGTCCCCGGCGAGGATCCGGGCCGCAACCTCCCGAGCCGCCCCGCGATACGCCGGAACTCCTCCCCCGCCCTCCGTGGCCGCCATCCCTCTCTCCATTCCTCTTCCCCTCGTCCGTTACATACCGCTTGGTATATACCAAATTAAATTAACAGAACGCCTCCGTTGTGTCAAGCGGGAGGTTTACCGGGGAGCGCGGGGATGGAAGCCCGTGCTTCCGCGATCCGCTGTGGGCATCGCATTGTTTGGCGCGCACGCCGACGCTGATATTGTGGACACAATGACCATCGGCTTTTCGGAAAGCGCGGGGCTTTCGATCGCCGTGGGGGCGTTGCCGGGCGCGATGGCCGATCCACCGTGTTCATCGAGACGCGCGGTACTGGCATGTTCGACCTCGTTGGCCGAACCTTGGATCGAGCTTGGCTCGTATGCGGTATTTCACCCGGCGGGGAGAGCGGTCAGCGCGTTGTTGCGAGGAAGGGTTCCAGTTGCTCCGGCTGGAAGTCGATGCCAAGCCCGGGTTTGGTCGGAACCTTTACGCTGCTGTCGTCGCCCACCTTCATATCTTCGGGGAGCAATGACTCGCGTATGCGGTTGTCGGAGCGGTCGAATTCCAGCAGAGCCGTTCCGGGGAGGGTGGAGAGGATGTGCAACGAGGCGGCCATGGCTATCGGGGTGCCCCAGACGTGCGGTATGCATGAGACGTTGAGGGCGTGGGCCAAATCCGCTATTCGCTTGACCTCCGTGATGCCCCCGGCGGAGCTCACGTCCGGCTGCGCCACCGACACGCAACGCCGGGTGAAGACCTCGTGGAAACCCGAAAGCAACGCCCAACTCTCACCGGCCGCCACTGGCACGTCCAGCTTCGCGGTCAACTCCGAGTATCCGCTGAGATCGTCCGGCGGAAGAGGCTCCTCGAACCATATTATCCCGAGCTCCTCCGCCGCCCGGCCTACTTTGAGCACCTCCGGTGCCGTATAGGCGCAGTTCGCGTCTATCATCAGCGAGGCTCGGGAGCCGACCGATTCGTGGAGGGCGCGCATTAGAGCGACGTCGGCGTCCACGCCCCATCCGAGGAGCTTCAATCCTATCTTCAGCTTGAGGGTGTCGAAACCGTCCCTTATGTGCGAGTCCGCCTCTTTCAAGACAGCCGCTATCTGCTCGTCGAGGCTGGAGACTTTGCGGAAGTAATGTCCGGTGGCGTACGCAGGGACGGACTCGCGGAAAGCCCCTCCGAGGAGTTCGTGTATCGGTTCCCCGAGCAATTTGCCTTTCAAGTCCCAGAGAGCGATGTCCACTCCGCTTAGGGCGCTGTACGGGGCGAAGGAGTGGTATGCCCAGCGGAGTTTGAAGAGGATCTCTTCCCACAGCCGGCCGGTGGCGGTCGCGCTCTCGCCGATGATGAGGGGCCCGATCACGTCCTCGACGACGCGGTCGTTTCCGGCGATCGGCCCCCAGCATTCGCCGTATCCCTCCGTGCCGTCCTCGGCGACGACTCGGACTATAAGGTACTGCCGGGAGGTGGTCCAACCCTGCCCGTTGCCGAACGGCTCATCGAGATCCTGCTTCAAAGGAATAGTCTCCACGCGGGCGATCCTCATAGCTTCTTTCGCTCCCCTCCATGTTCGATCGAGCGTACGATGGTGTTCGCGACGGCTACTTTTTGTTCGCCGCGGCTCCGAGTTTTTCGAGGGCGTTCATGATGGCGTCCGCCACCTCGCTGGTTCGGGCGGAGCCTTTGAGGTCGGGGGTTCTCGTGTCGGTGTCTTTTAGCACGTTCTCGATGGCCGAGAGTACCCCCGCTCCGGCGTCCTCGTGGCCGAGGTGGTCAAGCATCATCGCGCCGGACCATATCTGGCCTATCGGGTTGGCGATGCCCTGTCCGGCTATGTCCGGGGCCGAGCCGTGCACCGGCTCGAACATCGAGGGATAGTCGCGTTCGGGGTTGAGGTTCGCGGAGGGCGCTATGCCGATGCTTCCGGCCACCGCCGCGCCGAGGTCGCTGAGAATGTCCCCGAAAAGATTCGAGCCGACGACCACATCGAGGCTCTCGGGCTTCAGGACGAACGCCGCCGAGAGGGCGTCTATGTGGTATTGCTCGGTGCGGACGTCTTCGTATTCGCCGCCGACTTCGGCGAAGATCTCATCCCAGAACGGCATGGTGTGGATGATGCCGTTGGACTTCGTCGCCGAGGTTACGGCTCCGTCGCGGCTTCGGGCGAGATCGAAGGCGAACTCCATAGTCCTCCGCACGCTGCGGCGGGTGAAGATGGATTCCTGAACGGCGAGCTCCTGCGCGGATCCGCGATAGAGCCGGCCGCCGACCTCCGAGTATTCGCCCTCGTTGTTCTCCCGCACCACGACGAGGTCGATGTCCTCGGGCGACACTCCCGCGAGGGGGCTTCTTATGCCCTCGAAGAGCTTTACGGGCCTGAGATTTATGTACTGCTCGAAGGTGCGGCGGATGGGGATGAGAAGCCCCCAGAGGGAGACGTGGTCGGGGACGCCGGGGTATCCGACGGCGCCGAGGAATATGGACTCGTGGCGGCGGAGGAGATCCAAGCCTTCGGAGGGCATCATTTCCCCGGTCCGGGTGAAGTATTCGCACCCCCACTCGTACTCGGTCCACTCGAAGTCGAAGCCCCATATCTCCCCGGCCCGCTCCATCACCCGCCGGGCTTCCGCCACGACTTCCTTCCCGATCCCGTCCCCCGGTATCACGGCTATGTCATGAGTCAATTTCTTTTCCTCCTTTGGAATTTTTAGAAAGGCCCCGGTGGCAGGGGGACGAAGATGAGGTTGGTGAACGCGAGATACACGCCCCCCACAACCACGACAGAGATAACCACGTCCACGAGCACATTGCGAAGGTTCAACGAACCTTCCCGCAAAGACAGCGACACGACGCAGAACATGACGATGCCGCTGATCAAGTACCCGAGAAACCACAACGCGAGCACCCAAACCGCGAGCAATACCGCCGCCTTTGCCAGGCCGCCCAGCCTCACCTCAGCGGGAGCCTCCGCGTCGGAGTCGTCCTCGGCGCTCGAAGGGCGGACTATCCCCCTCACGATAAGCAAGACGGCCATCGCGGCCATAGCCAGCAATATGGTGTTCGGGAAGTATCCGGCGAGCGGGTTGGTGTATCCGCGCTGAGACCAGAAGACCGCCGCGGCCAGAAGGACGACGGCTCCGCAGACGGTTTCGAGGCTGACCTTCGATCCGATGCGCCGCGCCGGGTTCATTGTTGCTCCCCTTGTTGGAGTCGTTGGCGGTAGTTGGCCCAGATCGGCCAGACCGTGCCGAGTATGATCATGGTGATGATGACGAGGCTGATCGGGCGGGTGAAGAAGCTCGTCCACGGCATCGCGAGATCCGAGCTGGCAAGAAGCCCTTGCACAAGCCCCTCCTCCACGATCACCCCGAGCACGATGCCAAGCACTATGGTGGCGGGAGGAATGCCGAGATAACGCAGCCCGAACCCGATCAAACCCAACGTCACCATAAGCAAAACGTCGGCCACGTTGTTACGCACGGCGTATGCGCCCACGATGGTGAGCAAAATGACCGCGGGGGCGAGATAACGAGTCGGGGTGTTCACGACGGAGCGTTGGAGGGCGCGGCCCGCGACGAGCCCCACGGGAACCATCATCACGGCCGCGAACGCTATGGACACCATGAAAGTGAAGGTGAGCGAGCCTTGATCGGTGAAGAGTTCCGCGCCGGGGCGAAGCCCCTGGAGCAAAAGCACGCTGTATATTATCGCGTCCGGCGGAGCGCCGGGTATCCCGAGGGTGAGGAGCGGGATCAAGCCCCCGCCGACCACGGCGTTGTTGGCGCTCTCCGGGGCGACCACCCCATCTATCTCCCCCTTGCCGTACTCCTCGGGGTTCTCCGAGGTGCGCCTCGATTCATTGTATGCGATCAAGTTGGCTATGTTCCCGCCCGCGCCGGGGAGCGCGCCCACCACGGTGCCGATAATGGCCGATTTGATCAGGTTCATCGGCCTCGAAAGCACCCGCCGCTCCGTGGGTATCAATATGCTCGGGCGAGGCCCGGACCCCTCGTCCATCATTTGCGCCCTTCTCGCGGAAGGGTCGGAGATCATGTCTATGATCGCCGGTATGGTGAAGAACCCGATGAGGGCGACCACCAATGGTATCCCGCCTTGCAGGAAGGTGAACCCGAAATCGAAGCGCACCTCCCCTCCCACGGGGGCGATTCCGATGGCGGCTATGAGAAGCCCGATGAGGCCCCCGATAAAGCCTTTCACGAGGGATTTCGCGGCGAGGCTCGCGATCATAGCCAGGCCGAAGATCCCGAGCCAGAAGTATTCTTGCGGGCCGAAGTTGAGCACGAAGTTCGCCAGGATCGGCGCGAACAGTATCAGCCCGGCCACACCGATTACGCCGCCCACCACCGAGGCGATCGTGACCGCGATGATCGCCTCCTCGCTGCGGCCTTGCCGGGTCATCGGATAGCCGTCGAAGGCGGTGGCTATGGAGGATGGAGTACCGGGGGCGTTCACCAAAATAGAGGTGAATGAACCGCCGTATATCGCCCCCATGTAACACGCTCCGAGCAGGACGAGCCCGCTCACCGCGTCCAGAGTGAAGGTGATGGGCAGGAGCAAGGCGAGGCCCACGGTGGCGCTGAGGCCGGGCATCGCGCCCATGACCATCCCGCCCGTAACTCCGAGCAGCACGAGCAATAAAAGGCCGGGCGACAGATTCTGAGCCACGGCGCCTATGAGAGAATCGAACACGAGTCTTTCCCCCTCC
>JACCWD010000178.1 GCA_013697825.1 Rubrobacter sp. | reverse complement strand
GTCGCGCGCTGCCTCGGGGCGGGCTGCCGGGTGGACGAACGACGAAAGCAGCCCGGCACCGCCCAGCAGCTACTCGCACTCACCGACACCCGAAAGGAGGCTGCTATCGCTTAAGTTGATGCGGATGTGGCCCTTCCAGTTCGTACCCATCGAGTTGCCGCGGACCATAAGCTCGGTCGCGCCCTCGATGGCGATGCCGTTCCATATGTGGACGCCGTCGCGGTGGAGTGGGATCGAGACCTCCGAAACCTCCGCTCCGAGCTTGCCGAACTCCTCCGCCGCCGAGCGGACCGCGTCGTCCACGTCGTCCTCGGTGAGACCGGGCCACGCGAAGCCCTCGGAGACCACCCCGATCCTCATCCCCTCGACGCCGCCTTCGAGGCCGCCGAGATAGTCGCCCACTTCGACGCCGTTTTGTCGCGGGTCGAGGCCGTTGTCTTCTCCCGCTATCGCGGAGAGGAGGAGGGCGACATCCTCGACTGTGGCGGCCATCGGGCCGGTGTGGTCGAGTGTGATCTCGATGGGGAAAACCCCGGTGTACGGGACGAGGCCGTGGGTGCCTTTCAGTCCGTAAATGCCGCACCATCCGGCGGGCATGCGGATCGAACCGCCTTGATCCCCGCCGATAGCCATGTCCACCTCGCCCGCCGCCACGAGAGCCGCGCTTCCGCTCGACGACCCTCCCGCCGAACGCGAGTGGTCGTGCGGATTCAAAACCGGGCCGGTGTCCGACGTGTGGCTCCCACCGGAGAAGCAAAGACTCTCGCAAACGGCCTTCCCAACGACCTCGCCCCCCGCGTCGAGTATGCGGCGCACGATCGTCGCGTCGAACTCGGGCGTATACCCTTCGAGCGTCGAAGTCCCGTTCATCATCGGAACCCCGGCCACGGCCACATTGTCCTTTATGGCGAGCCGCTTCCCGGAGAGGGGGCCGCCGTTCTTGGCGCCCTTTATCTCGCACCTCCGGTACCACGCATTGAGCGGATTCTCCTCCGGCTCGGGGCGGTATCCGCCGGAGCGCGGGTATTTGGCCGGAAGCGCGGGTTCGGAAAGCTCCTCGAGACGGTCATAAGAGCCGACCGTCGCCGCCATAAGCCCCGCGAGGTCTTCGGCCTCCCCCTCCCCGAGTTCGAGACCGAATGCCTCGGCCATCTCACGTACCTTCGCTGTGCTCGGCGGCTTCACCATCAGAGTTCCTCCTTCGCTGGCTTTCCCTGACAAGAAGCTAACAAAGGGTGGGGCCACAGTCAAAAATACAGGGAGTCGGGAGGTCGCGTAGCTCCGTACCCGGCTTCGCCGCCTTCGGCTCCGCTCCGGGGATTCGGGAAATGCCCGATGCCAAAACTCCGCCACGCCAACGCCCCGATCGAGTTTGGGGAGGGTTCTTCGGGCGGGGAGGCGAACGAATCCCGGAAAAAGAAAGTCAAAAGCTACCCGACTCCCGACTCCCGATCCCCTCCATCTCCACGAGCGTCGCGCCTCCGGGAACCATTTCGCCCTCCGCGAACGGAAGCGACTTCACGGTTCCAGCATGCGGCGCGGAGACGGGCTGCTCCATCTTCATCGCTTCGAGGACAAGGAGAAGCCGCCCTTCCTCGACCTCCTCGCCCTCCTTGACCATGACCTTCACGACAGTTCCGGGCATCGGGGCGACGAGGCCGCCGCCCGCCGCCGCGCCGCCGGAGCCGAGATCGTCGAGGCTCGGCGGCGGCTCGCGGTGTATTTCATACTCCTCGCCGCCGAACGAGATCGAGACGGCTCCCCCACTGTCGGCGAAGGAGGCGGTCGTCGCGCTCCCGTCGAGGAGGGCGTGGAATGTCTCTCCGTGGCGAGAGAGTATTTCGACGGAGTGTTCGCCGCGTTCCCCGTCTCCGACACGCGCATCGAAGGCGTTCCCCCGGCGTGAGAGGACGACCCGGCGAGGTTCGCTGCCGTCCGAGAACGTCGTTTGCGAGGCTCCGAGTTGCCGCCAGTTTCCGGCCTCGAATGGCTCCGGCGCGAGGCGCGGAACGCTCCCGAAAACGGCGGCGAGGACGAGGATCCCATCCGGGACGCGATCTTTTTCCGGGGGTTCGAGGAGGCCGTGCCTTTCGAGGAAATCCGTCGTCGTGTCCCCGGCGACGAAAGCCGAGTGGCCGGAGATCCGCTTCAAAAGCGGCATGTTCGTCGGGACACCGAGAACCGTGTAGTTTTCGAGGGCGGAAGAGAGGCGTTTCACGGCCATCGCCCGGCTCGGGGCATGAACTATGAGCTTCGAGATCATGGAATCGTAGTCGAGCGAGACCTCGTCGCCGCTCTCGACCCCGGCGTCGTTCCTTATGCCCGGCCCCTCCGGCGGGTCGAAGGCGAGAAGGCGACCGCCCGCCGGAAGCCCCCTTTCGTCCTCGGCGTAAACGCGAACCTCGATGGAGCTCCCCCGGACGGAGATATCGCTTTGCGACACCGGAAGCTCTTCCCCGGCGGCGACCGCAAGTTGCAAAGCGACGAGGTCAAGGCCTGTGACGAGCTCCGTCACCGGATGCTCGACTTGCAAACGGGCGTTCATTTCGAGGAAGAAGAACTCCCCGCTCCTGTCGAGGAGAAACTCGACCGTCCCGGCGTTCCGGTACCCGACTTCCTTCGCGAGACGGACGGCGGCGGCGCATATCTCCTCGCGGAGCTCGTCCGAAAGCACCGGACTCGGGCTTTCTTCGACCACTTTTTGATGGCGGCGTTGTATCGAGCATTCCCGCTCGAAGAGGTGGATCGCGTTCCCACGACCGTCGGCGATAATTTGAACCTCGATGTGGCGTGGCTCCTCAACGAGCTTTTCGAGGAACACCGAGCCGTCCCCGAACGCGGAGGCGGCCTCGCGCCTCGCCCCCTCGACGGCGTCGGGGAGTTCCCCCGGCTCTCGGACGGCACGCATTCCGCGACCGCCGCCGCCCGCGCTCGCTTTGACGAGGACGGGGTATCCGATGCGGTCGGCCTCTTCCGAAAGCTTTTCGACCGACTCGTCCTCATCGCCCCCTTCGTAGCCGGGGACGGTCGGGACGTTCGCGTTTCGGGCTATTTCCTTCGCCCGGACTTTGTATCCCATCGCCTCCATAGCCTCCGGCGGCGGCCCGACCCATACGACCCCGGCGTCCTCGACGGCGCGGGCGAACTCCGCGCTCTCGGCGAGGAAGCCGTATCCGGGATGGACTGCTTCCGCCCCCGACTCGGCGACGACGGCCATGATCCTCTCGATGTTCAAATAACTCTCGGAGGCCGCCGACGGGCCGAGGAGATACGCCTCGTCGGCCATTCGGACGTACATGGAGTTCGCGTCGGACTCCGAATACACAGCGACGGATTTTATGTCCAATTCGCGGCAAGCGCGGATTATACGGACTGCGATTTCCCCCCGGTTCGCGACGAGCAATTTTTTGAAGCTCACGGACATACCCCTTTCGGATCCCTCACGCCTCGGCCATCATCGTGTCATACGCGAAAGTTATGTCGAGGCCGTCTCTTCGCAAGCGGCGCTCGTGGATTTCAAGATCGTCGTACGACATCCCGCACATCTCCTCGATGTGGGTGAGTATGACGCGCTTCGCCCGAAGTTTTTCGACGATATCGAGCGTCTCTTCGAAGGTCGCCTCCATATCGAGGACGGGATGCTCCTTCGGGAAGACCCTCTCTCCGGTGAGCGGATTGACTTCGGTGATCCCCTTCGGGAGAACCGCGAGGTCGCACCCACGCACCCACTCCGGCGGCTCCCACCCGAACGTCTCGTCCGGCGCGATGAGAACGCGCTTTTCGCCCTCGTCGAACACGAACGCATACACGAAATCCTCCGCGAGCGGGAACGGGAATATGCGAATTCCTCCGACCTCGACGCTCTCCCCTTCCTCCATCTCGACGACCCGGACGAGCTTCAAATACTCGAGGAACTCGAAATGCTCCCACGACCCGAGTCGGTTTCGGAAATCGCGTCCGACCTTCTCCGGCAAATACACGTCGGTGCGGCGGCTGTTCGGAGGCCATCCGCGAACGTCCCAATTCAACGACTCGAAGACGCGCCGACCCATGACGTGGTCGGGGTGCCAATGCGAATAAAGGCATGCGTCGATCTTCCGAACCGTCGAGCGATTGATTTCGTCCTTCACATCCTCGGGCGTGTCAATGAGAATGTCCGGCCCATGCACGAAAATACTCGGCCCGCCCCGACTGTACGGAACGCCCTTCTCGCGGGCCTCGGCGCAGACGCGGCATTCGCAAAGGGCGCGGGGAGTGGAGATGGCGCCTCCGGTTCCGAGAAATTCGATGTTCATGGCTTTCGCCATGAAGGCATCAGGCCACAGGCATCAGGTTTCAGATTTTTATCCGGCGAAACCCTCGCGCCGAAAAACGAGCCTTTGTCAAAACCGGAACCAATGTCCGCCGCAACGCATGCCATCCCTCCCCTTTCCTGAAGCCTGAAGCCTGATGGCTGAAGCCCACAATTCACATCCTGAAAATCCCGAACTTCGTCTCCGCGAGCGGGGCGTTCGCCACCGCCGAGAGGCCGAGCCCGAGAACCATCCGAGTGTCCGACGGGTCGATGATGCCGTCGTCCCAAAGCCTCGCCGTCGAATAATACGGGTTCCCCTCGGCCTCGTATTTTTCGAGGATCGGGCTTCGGAACTCGTCGCGCTCCTCGTCGGTGAGGGATTTCCCTTCGCGCTCTAAATTGTCTTCCTGAACGGTGAGGAGGACGTTCGCGGCTTGCGCGCCGCCCATGACGGATATGCGGGCGTTCGGCCACATCCAAAGAAAGCGCGGCGAGTACGCTCTTCCACACATGCCGTAGTTTCCGGCTCCGAAACTACCGCCGACGATGACGGTGAACTTCGGGACGTTCGCGCTCGCGACCGCCATGACCATCTTCGCGCCGTCTTTCGCGATGCCGCCCGCCTCGTATTCGCGCCCGACCATGAAGCCGGTGATGTTTTGGAGAAAAACGAGCGGGATGCCTCTCTCACAACAAAGCTCGATGAAGTGCGCCCCCTTTTGCGCGCTCTCGGAGAAAAGGATGCCATTGTTCGCGAGTACGCCGACGGGATGCCCGAATATTCTCGCGAAGCCGCACACGAGCGTCTCACCGTATCGCGGCTTGAATTCGTGGAGGCGACTCCCGTCCACGATTCTCGCGATGACCTCGCGCGCATCGTATCCGGTCCGGTAATCCGCCGGGACGACGCCGTAAAGCTCCGATGGATCGTACATCGGCTCCTCCGGCTCCTCGACCGTCCACGGGATTTTTTTCTCGACGTTCAAATTCTCGACGATTTGGCGAACTATGGCGAGGGCGTGCTCGTCGTCTTCGGCGAAGTGGTCGGCGACCCCGGAAAGGCGAGTGTGGACGTCCGCGCCGCCGAGGTCTTCGGCTGTGACGACCTCGCCGGTGGCCGCTTTCACGAGCGGGGGGCCGCCGAGGAAGATCGTCCCCTCCTCACGCACGATCACGACCTCGTCGCTCATCGCCGGTACGTATGCCCCTCCCGCCGTACACGAACCCATGACGGCGGCGATTTGCGGGGTGCCTTTGGCGGACATCCTCGCTTGGTTGTAAAAGATGCGCCCGAAATGGTCGCGGTCGGGGAAGACTTCATCTTGCAAAGGGAGGAACGCCCCGCCGGAGTCGACGAGGTATATGCACGGGAGGTGATTTTGCTCGGCGACTTCTTGGGCGCGGAGGTGTTTTTTTACGGTCATCGGATAGTATGTGCCGCCCTTCACCGTCGCATCGTTCGCGATGATGACGCACTCCACGCCCGAGACCCTTCCGACGCCCGTGATGATTCCCGCCGCCGGAACTCGACCGTCGTACATTTCGTTCGCCGCCAATGGCGAGAGTTCGAGGAAGGCGGTATTCGGGTCGAGGAGGCGTTTGACGCGGTCGCGGGCGAGGAGTTTGCCGCGATCCTCGTGTCGTTTCCTCGCCTTCTCGCTCCCGCCGAGGCGAGCCTCCGACGATCGCTTGCGAAGCTCCGCCATGATCCCCTCGTATGCTTCGGCGTTCTCGGCGAATTTTCTGCCCTTCGCTTCGATGAGGGTTTTCAGTTTCGTCAAGTTCGCTCCCTCTCACATCGTTTTACGGGGGCATGGTATCCATATGCGCCCCTCGTTGCCACCGGCGGAAGATGTTGTGGATGCGGGGGATGTGCGGGTGCGAAGTCGACGGGGAATGTTCGATCGGGTACACTTCCGCTCATGCTTGTGAGGGAGGAGAGCATAAATGTGCGCGACACTTCGGAGCGAAACCGCCTCCGGGGTGAGGCGCGCCACCGGAGGCGGCATCATCGCGGCGAGCGTCGAAAGCGTTCGCGGCGACGGATCAGCCACAAGCCCGTATACGTACGGCGGCGAAGGGTCGCGATGCTCGCCATGCTCATCCTCGCCGTCCTCCCGCTCCTCCCGATGCTCGCCTCGACCGCCGGGCTCACCACCGAAAGAGTCGCCGTCGCGAAGGTCGATCCGCCCGTATTCTCGACCGCCCCGCAAATCATCGACGGGAACGAAAACCCGTACACGCCGCCGGAAGACCCCTCGCTCTCCCTCACCGTCCCGAAGCTCGGAGTGTACGGACACACCGTGCGCGACGACGCGTCGGCGGCGGCTCTCGACGAGGGAGCAGTCAAGATCCCCGAGGCCGGGTTCCCGTGGGAGAGGAACGCGAACACGTACATCGCGGGCCACCGGGTCGGGTACCGGGACACCGAAAGTTATTATCAGTTTCTCGAACTCCCCTCCATGAAAGAAGGCGACGAAGTCATCCTCGAAGACGGCGACGGCGAGACATACGTATACGAAGTCGCGGAGATCTTCGCCGTCGAGCCGCACGAGACGTGGGTGACGGAGCCGGTCGCCGGAAAAGACATGGTGACGCTCCAAACGTGCACGGAATCGGTGGAGGATTGGGAGACCATCGGCCCCGAAGTCATGGTTTCGGGGCCGGACACGGGGAGGCTCGTGGTTCGCGCCGAGCGCGTTTAGCGGCTCGCCGCGCCGGTCAGCATTTCAGCTTGCCAGATTTTGCTCGGCGAAGATCGGGCGGAGGTCTTCGAGGCTTTCGTATAGCCACCACAAATAGTTTTCCGTGCCTCCTTCTCGGAGCGGGTGGAGGTCTTTGTGATCCGGGTCTTCGAGGAAAGCGTCGAAGGACTCTCGGTTCGGCCATTCGACGAGGATCATGACTTTTCTCGGCTCGACTTTCGAGTCTCCGGCGTCTCCGGCTAGTTTTCCGAGGGAGACGACTTTGCCGCCGTGTTTTTTCACCGCGCCCACGGAGCGGCGGGAGTATTGTTTATAAAGGTCGTTGTCGGCGGGGTCGAAGAGGTTGAGGGCGTAAAGGGGCATGTTTTCTCCCGTCTCGTGGATGTCGCTCATAGTAGTTTACAAGCGCGCATCGGCGGGCCACGCGGAGGGGGGAGCCCACTCAGCCGCGCTCGCCGAGTTCACGAACCGCTTCCTCGCCGCCCACGGTGTCGCCACTCGCCGCGCTCGACCTCGGCTATGGGCTCCGAGATGGCCCGCTCCTCCTCGGGTTCGACGGTGGATGAACCTTCTTCGCCCGGCGGTGGAGTGGCATGGCGAGGATTCGTTGCGGGCCGCTTCTTCCGCCGTGGTATATCTCGCCGGTGTCGCGGAAGCCGCCTTCGAGGTATGCGTAAATCGCCGCCTCGTTCCGGCAGTTCACCGTGAGCTTCACCTTTTCGATGCCCGGATGCTCCCTTGCGACCGTGACCCTCATCGCCCGCACCGCCGCCGAACCGTACCCCCGCCCTTGAAAGCGATGGTCGATGAAGAAGCCTTCGAGACCGCATTCCGCGTCGGCGGCGGCATAGTGCGCGGTGCGCGAAGCGTCGAAATTCAGGATGAAGAACCCGACCGCCTCCCCGTCGGCGAGGGTGGCATAGCTTTCCACGCCCGGGTTCGCGTTCGCGCCCCGGAGCATCCCCGAGATGTGCGAGACGAAGGCGAGTTGCGCCTCCGTCACCGAGAGCGAGCGCACCGCCGCCTCGTTTCCGCCATCCACCTTCCGGACGGATATATCGGACGCTCGGGCTCCGCCCACCGCGCCATCATCCTCGATTTGTCCGTTACGGTCGGCCTCTCGCCTCATCCGGACATATACCGAGCCAGCATCTCCGCGACCTTTTTCTGCTCGGGGTCTTCCTTGAGGAGGCTCCTCGCGATGATCTGGCGGTTTATCTCGCTCGTCCCCTCCCCGATCTCGTTTATTTTCACTTGCCGCCAGTACCGCGCCACCGCGCTCGTCTCCATGAAACCCTCGCCGCCCCAGATTTGCACGGCTTGATCTGCGGCCCTCTTCGCCGTCTCCGAAGCGAACACCTTCGCCATGCTCGCCTCCCGCGAGAACGACCGCCCCTTCTCCTTCAGCCACGCCGCTTTGTGGACCATGTTCCTCGCAAGCTCGACCTCCATAGCCATGTCCGCGAGCTTGAACTGTATGGCTTGGAAAGAGGAGATCGATTTGCCGAATTGCTCCCGTTCTTTCGCTCGGGCGAGAGCCTCGTCGAGGCAAGCCTGCGCGAGTCCCACGGACAACGCCCCCACCGCGACCCTCCCGCCATCGAGAATCTGCAAAAACTGGTGGAAGCCGCGGCCGCGCTCCCCGAGGGTGTTTTCCTCCGGCACGCGGACATCCTCGAAATACAATTGTCTTTGGTCGGAGGCCCGCCATCCGGTCTTCTCGTAGCCGGGGCCGCAGGTGAAGCCGGGCGTTTCCTGCGGGATGATGATCGCCGTGAGCTCCGGCTTCCCGTTCTCGCGGACACCCGTCTTCGCGATGGCCGTCACGCCAGCGGTTATGTCCGTGCCGCCGTTCGTGATCCACTTCTTCGAGCCGTTTATCGTCCACTCGCCCTCCGAAAGCTCCGCCGTCGTCTCCGTCCCTCCGGCGTCCGTCCCGGCGTTTTCCTCCGTGAGTCCGAAGGCCCACAGTTTCCTCCCGCCCCGGATGACTTCGCCGAGGAGATGCTCTTTCTGCGCGTCGGTCCCGAAAGACACGATCGGCGCGCATCCGAGGGAGATATGAGCCTCCATCGTGATGCCGACGGAGGTGTCGGCGCGGCATATTTCTTCAAGCGCGAGATTGTACGCGACGAAATCCCCCCCGCTCCCGCCGTATTCTTCCGGCACCGTCATCCCCATGAGGCCGCTTTCCGCCATATGCTCGATGATGTCGTACGGGAATTTTTGTTCTTTATCGAGTTCGGCGGCGCGGGGGCGTATTATTTCGCGGGCGTATTCGCGGGCGAGATCTCGCCACTCTCTTTGTTCGGCGGTGAGATCGAAATTCATAAGCTCCTCCTCGGATTCCCTGAAAAACTCACCGCATCATATCATCGGAAAAGTTGTTTTTACGCCGTCTCGATCTCGAAGTCTTCGAGCGGTGCATCGAAGTCGTCGCACATCTCCACAAGCCCCTTCGCGCTCCCGAACCTCGGACGCACTTCCGTGAGCTTTCCGTCGGCTTCGGTCATACCGCACTCACGCCGTCTCCACCTCGGCGGCGTTTTCGAGGCCGAACTTCTCGGCGGTCATCATCGAGGGTCAACCGTATCCCAAAGCAACGTTACGGGATAATCGTCGAAGGCTTCGTCCTTGCCGATAATGGATGCGTCTTCCGCGATGCTTTGGGCGATGATCAATCGATCAAACGGATCTCGATGATGGAACGGCAGCTTCGCCAGTTCGTCGAGATGCTCCGGCCGGATACCGAGAACCTCCATCGCATTTCCTCGAACTTCCCGCTCGACGAGTTGCGAGAAAGGCAATCGAAACCTGAGCCTCCCCATACTTGCTTTGATCGCCATCTCCCAAAGACTCGCCACGCTCAAAAACCGCTGATTGGCGGGATCTTCGATCAAGCTCCTCGCATGACCACTCAGCTTGTCGCTGCCGCCGATGAACCACAAAAACGAGTGCGTGTCGAGAAGCACTCTCAAGGAGCATACTCATCGAAGTCTTCGAGAGGCGCATCGAAGTCCTCCGACATTTCGACGAACCCTCTCGCGCTCCCGAACTTCGGGCGTGCCTCCGGCACCGGAACGAGCTTGAAGGAGAGCCCGTCACTCCGGGTTATGATGACCTCCTCGCCATGAGCCGCCTCGGCGAAAAGCTCCGCGAGACGACCTTCGGCTTCCTTTATGTCTATCTTGTGCATAGGCGCATTTTACGCCGTCTCCACTCCGGCGGCCTTTTCGAGGCCGAACTTCTCGACCGCCGATTCGCGGAGCTTGTATTTCTGGATCTTCCCGCTCGCCGTCATCGGATACTCCTCCACGAAGTCGATGTACCTCGGGATTTTGTAGCGCGATATCTCACCCTCGCAAAACTCCTTTATCTCCTCGGCGGTGAGCTTTTCATCCGACCGGACTTTCACCGCCGCCGCGACTTGCTCGCCGTATTTCTCGTCCGGCACACCGTAAACTTGAACGTCGGAGATTTTGGGATGCGTGTATAAAAATTCCTCGATCTCCCTCGGGTATATGTTCTCTCCGCCGCGGATGATCATGTCCTTCGCCCGCCCGGTTATTTTTATGTACCCGTCCTCGTCCATCTCCGCGAGGTCGCCCGAGTGGAGCCACCCATCCTCGTCTATGGCCTCGCGGGTTTTGTCCTCCATTTTGTAATAGCCGCGCATAACATGGTACCCGCGCGTCCATAGTTCGCCTTGCTCGCCGACCTTCGCGTCCTCGCCCGTCTCGACGCTCACGAGGCGCACCTCGACGTTCGGATGGACTTTGCCGACGGTGGACACCTTCTTCTCGATGGGGTCGTCGGTGGTGGTTTGGGTGATGACCGGACTCGACTCCGTGAGGCCGTAGCAAATCGTGATCTCATCCGCCCCCATCTCGTCCACGACCTTTTTCATCACCTCGATGGGACACGGACTCCCGGCCATGATCCCGGTTCGGAGCGAACTCGTGTCGTATTTCTCGAAGTCGGGGTGTTCGAGCTCGGCGATGAACATCGTCGGAACCCCGAGGAGGGCGGTCGCCTTTTCCTTGTGGACGGCTTGGAGAACCTTCTCCGCGTCGAATGTCTCGACGGGAACCATCGTTGCCTCGTGCGTGACGGCGTTTAGAACCCCGAGGACGCACCCGAAGCAATGGAAGAACGGCACGGGTATGCACACGCGATCCTCGGAGCCGAGCTTCATGCACTCCCCGATCTGGAACCCGTTCCGCACGATGTTCGTGTGCGTGAGTTGTACGCCCTTCGGAAACCCCGTCGTCCCCGACGTATATTGCATGTTTATGACATCCTCCGAGTCGAGAGAGACGAGCCGCTCAGCAAGCTCCTCCTCGGAAACCTCCTCCGAGCGTTCCATGAACTCCTCGAACGAGGGAATGGGAAGCCCCATCGCATCCCCCTCGCCCATGAGGACGACGTCCTTCAAAAACGGAAGCTCCTCGGAGCCGTCCTCGCCGAAGTCCGGGGCGGCCTTCCCGAAGATCTCGACGAACTTCGCGCCCTTCACGCCGTCGGTGAGGAAGAGGGCGGCGGTGTCGGATTGCTCGAGGACGTACTTTAGTTCGGAGGCGCGGTACGCGGGGTTAACGGTGACGAGGACGGCGCCCATCTTCCCGGTCGCGAACTGGAGCGTCACCCACTCGGGTACGTTTTGCCCCCACACCGAAACTTTGTCGCCCGGTTTGAGGCCGAGAGCCATGAGGGCGCGGGCGCATTTCTCGACCCTTTCGTTGAATTCCTTGTACGAATATCGAAGCCCCCGGTCGGCGTAGACGAGGGCATCGTCGTCGGGGCGGCGCTCCGCCACGAGAGATAAAAGAGAGCCGACGGTGAGGCCGTCGATGTCCTCCGGTCGCATGCTTTTCCTCCTTGTGTGGGATCCCCGCTCGGTTTCCCGATTGATGCGTTTCGCAGTGTAACAGTTGCTTTAATTGGCGCAACTTTCGTTAACAACCGCGCCACGCGCCGACGCACGCGTTGTAAACTCCCCTCTTCGTGGGGGAGGCTCCCGCGCTGCTATGAGGAAATACACGAAGACAAAGAAAAAGGGGTTCGTCCGAAACAGCGCGAGGAAACGGCTGGCGCGCGCATTGTTTCGAGCGACGGCGTTCCTTTTCATCCTCGCCGCCGCCGGGCTTCTCGGCTGGCAGAGCTTCGCCAAGCTCGACAATACCGCCGCCCCCTCCGAAGGACTCGACCCCGACCGCGAGAGGCCGAAGGTCGAGGAGACCCCAACCGCCTCCCCCATCTCCGCCCCCGACCCCCCGAACCTCACCCTCGCGAGCTTCGCGTACAAAAGCGTCGCCGGGGAACTCCCGAACGTCGAGCCGGAGGACATCGAGTACACCCAAAAGAGCGTTGAAGACCCCTCGTGGGCCGTCGTCCTCTTCCCCGCCCCGAACCTCCCCGACAACGACGACCGTTCATTCGCCCTCTTCCTCCGCGAAGACGAGGGGGCGTGGACGGCGGCGAAGTCCGCAACCATCGCAAACCAGGAATTCCCCCGCGACGTGAAGACCCTCCTCACCGATGTCCCGGACGACCTCGTGAACCCCCTCTTTCCGCCCGACGAGGCACCCGAACCCGCCGACAAACCCGCCGAACGCGCCGTCCAAGCCATCGAGGCCGCCACCGGACAACGCGGCGACTGGGACGCTTCCGAACCAGAGAGCGAAGGCGGCTTCCACCGAGTACCCGTCGAGAACGACGACGGCTCCCCCACAGCGGTGTATTTGAACGAAGAGGGAGAGGGTCTCGAAATCGCCGGGATCGGCCCGGCTCTCACCTCGGCGGAGGTTCCCGGCTTCCCGGCGGGCCTCGCGGATCCGGCCTTCGCAGCTTCGCCCGAGACAGTTCGCTTCGCCCCCACGACCCCCGTATACGACGGAGGGTCGGACAGCGAGCGGGTTCGGGAGGGGATGGACGAAGCCCTCGCGGAGGTTCGAGAATACCCCGGCGCGCTCGGTTTTTACGCCCTCGACCTCGAGAGTGGGGACGGGTACGGTATTCGCCCCGATGAAGCCTTCTTCTCGGCCTCCACCATAAAGATCGCCGTCATGGCCGCCGTGTACCGGAAGCTTGACGAAGGCGAACTCGAATACTCCGACGCCATAACCACCGAGGAGTCAGACTGGGCGGCGGGCGCGGGCTGGCTCCAGTGGGAGACCCCCGGCGCGAGAACCACCGTCGAGGACGCGCTGTGGCTCATGATGACCCAGTCCGATAACGTCGCCACAAACGCCCTCATGCGCTTCGCCGGCGGCCCCGCATACGTCAACGAAGTCGTGGCGAGCCTCGGCGCCGAGAACACGCGCATCCACTGGAAAGTAACGAGCGAACGCGCCGCCGTCCCGAGCCTCGACAACCGCACCACGCCCCGCGACATGGCGGAAATCCTCGAGAGCATATACACCGGAGAAGCGGCGAGCGAATACGCCAGCGGGGAGATGATCGGCCTCATGCGCCAAAACAACCTCGAATACTGGATGGAGGGAGGCATCCCCGAGGGCGTGAGGGCCGCCAACAAAGGAGGCTGGCTCGATGCCTCATACAACGATGTCGGCATCGTCGAACATGAAGGTAAACCATACGTACTCGCCACCTTCACGAAGTACGGCCAAAACATGCCGAACGGCGAAAGAACCCTCGCCGACATCTCCGAAGCCGTGTGGCTCTCCCAAACCGGGCAAACCAAAGACGAGTACGAAGATGAACAACGCGAAGAGGCCGAGAACGAAGCCCGTGAGGAACGCGAACGGAGCGAAAACCGGGAGGAGCGCGAAAACTCCCCCTCCGACGACCCCCCGTCCGACGGCTCCTCCGAAAGCGAGCGTTAGCCCGGATCACCCACGAGACTCCCCGAAAGCCCGCTTTGCTCGCCGCGGGTCGCGCCCTTCCGAACGATCCCGGCTATCCGAACCCGTTGTCGAGGCGGGCGGAGGTCGAGGATTCGGGAACCATGACTTTGAGGGCGTTCTTCTCGACGGAGAATTCTTGCGGAGAGGCGGCGGCGACCTCGCGGTCTATGTTTATCTTTTGATCCGGGTCGGTTTCGAGGCGCACTCGCTTCGTCACGTAATGCTCCACGCCTTCGTAGTCTATGAAGTCCCCGCTCCGAAGGTACCGGGCGATGCCGAAGAGGTCGCGGTGGCGCCCCATCTCGATGGTGTATACGTCGAGCGTTCCATCATCCATCCCGGCCTCCGGCGAGACGGCGAGTCCGCCGCCGTAAAACCGCCCGTTTCCGATGGCGACCTGAAGGAGGCGCTCGTGCTCGACGGGCGCGTGGTCGCCATCCGGGAAAGAGAGCTTCGCGTCGAATGGCTCGTGCGTGAAGAACGCCTTCATGGCGGCGACCGGGTACGCGACAACCCCCATCCGCTTCTTCATTTGCGGAGAAAGCGCCCTCGTCACGCCGACGGAGAGTCCCACCGAAGCCACGTTCACGTAATAATTATCCCCAGCGAGGCCGAGATCCACATCCACCACCTTCCCGTTCGCTATCGTCTCGCACGCCGCCGCGACGCTCGTCGGCATCTCCAAAGTCCGGGCGAAGTCGTTGGCGGTTCCGAGCGGAAGAAGCCCGAGAACCACATCGGTCCCGGCGAGGAAGTCCACGACGGAACTCACCGTCCCGTCCCCGCCGCCGAGGATGAGGAGATCGACATCCCCACCGTCGAGTACGCCCTTCACGACCTCCGAGATGCGCGAGGGGTCGCGCACGGCGAATGT
Organism: Rubrobacter sp.; assembly: GCA_013697825.1. Classification (GTDB taxonomy): domain Bacteria; phylum Actinomycetota; class Rubrobacteria; order Rubrobacterales; family Rubrobacteraceae; genus JACCWD01. Next base: position 1,157 of record JACCWD010000178.1, on the reverse strand, counting down.
CGCCCCGAGTTCGACGCCGAGGTCTTCGAGCTTGTCGATCGCCTCGAAGAAAGCGGCCTCTCCGGTACGAGAGCGCGTGTTCACCACGAGCGCGGCTTTTCCTCGGGGTTTGTCGGGAGGCATAAGGAACGGCCTTTGGTCGAAGGTCTCGGCATGCTTTACGATACGAGTATACGAAACGCACCCCGATGGGTTCCCAGCCAGCGCGAGGAGGAAACATGGCGAACGAGACACACTCCATAGGCTTCGTCGGACTCGGTCTCATGGGCCGCCCGATGGCGAAAAACTTGGCCGATGCCGGATACTCTCTCACCGTCCACAACCGAACCCACAAGAAAGCCGTGCGCTTCGCCGAAGAAAACGGATCCACCGCGACGGAAAGCCTCGCCGAACTCGCCTCCGCCTCCGACATCATATTCACCATGCTCCCCGGCCCGCCCGATGTCGAGGAGGCCATCTCCGGCGAGGGCGGGCTTCTCTCCGGAGCGGAATCCGGCACGCTCATCGTGGACATGTCAACGAGTTCGCCGCCGCTCGCGAAGAAGCTCGCGGAGGCGGCGGAGGAGCGCGACGCCTCCATGCTCGACGCCCCCGTTTCGGGCGGGGGCGTCGGGGCCATCGAGGGAACACTCTCGATCATGGTCGGCGGGAACCCCTCGGACTTCGAGCGGGCGCGGACATTGTTCGAGGTCATGGGGAAGACCGTCACGCATGTCGGAGAAAATGGGGCGGGGCAAATAACGAAAGCCGCGAATCAAATCGTCGTCGCCCTCGTCATCGAAGCCGTCTCCGAGGCGCTCGTCCTCGGAGAGAAAGGCGGTGTTCCGCCGGAGAAGGTTCTCGATGTCCTCGGGGGCGGCCTCGCCGCGAACAAAGTCATGGAAGTGAAGCGCGAGAAGTTCCTCACCGGCGACTTCGAGGCGGGCGGGAAGGTGAAGTTCCATCATAAGGATCTCGGGATCGCGCTCGAAGCCGGGAGGGAGTATGGCGTCGCGCTCCCGGCCACCGCGCTCGCCGATCAAATGTTCGCCGCGCTCATCGCCAAAGGACGGGGCGAACTCGACCACGCGGCGCTCATAAAGTTGATCCGGGATCTCTCCGGCGACACTGTGTGATGGCGGTCGCTTCGCTCCGATTATTCGCCAAAAACCAAGAAC
>JACCWD010000168.1 GCA_013697825.1 Rubrobacter sp. | reverse complement strand
CCGTACGCCCGCTGCGAAAGGACGAGGTGGACGACCTTCATCCTCGTGCCGGAGATGGCCGGGACTCCCTTCTCGTTCACTTCGATATGCTCGTATCGTGTTTCCATGAAGTACGAGTTTACCAAAGGGGGCTTTGGCTCCGCGATGAGGGTACAATGCGGAGACTTGCGAGGGAGGTCGGAGGATGGGAAGCGAGAGGATCATACTCCTCGTGGAGGACGACGAGAATCAGGAAATACTCGCCCTCCACGCCTTCCGCAAACACGGCATCATGGGCGAAGTGGACGAGATCGCCGTCGCTCGAAACGGAGAAGAAGCCCTCGACTTCCTCTTTGGGGAAGGGGAATATTCGCACCGGGACGCGAGCGTGCTCCCGGAGTTCGTCCTCCTCGACCTCGACATCCCGAAAATAGACGGCGTCGAAGTCCTCGAAAAACTACGCGCCGACGCCCGCACCGAACTCCTCCCCGTCGTCATATTCTCATCCTCCGACGACAAGAAAGACCTCCTCGAAGGGTACCGGGCGGGCGCGAACAGCTACATAACGAAGCCCGCGAACTTCGCAAGGTTCTCCGAGGCAATGAAGCAAATGGGATGGTACTGGCTCGACTGGAACGAGACCCCGCCCGTCGAGGAAGTCGTCGAGGACTGACCGAAGATTCGGCCCGAAACGCTCCTCATGGATGCGAATGGAGCGGGAGTCCGTCGTGGGAGTGGGCTTCGATGCGGTGGTGGCTCTCGCCGGGCTCGCGGGCCGGGTCTATGTGGATCACGGCCCGCCCGAGGAAGTCGAAAGAATGCATGAGGGCGTGGTTCACCTCTCGCGCCACCTCATGACCCTCCTCGACGGAGAGCTTCGGGTTCACGGCGACGTTCACTTCGGCGTGGAGGCGGTGTCCGATCCACCGCGCCCGCACCTCTCCGAGGCCGCGCACGCCGCAGACGTGGCTCGCGGTGTGCTCGACCTCTTCGATGACGCCCGGCTCCACCCCGTCGAGGAGGCGAGTGAACAACGCTTTCCCCGACTGCCACAAAATCACGAGTATCGCCGCCGCGATGAGAAGCCCGATCACGGGGTCGGCGAGCGGATACCCGAGCCACACCCCGATCGCCCCCGCGAGCACGGCGAGGCTCGTCCATCCATCCGTGCGGGCATGGTACCCGTCCGCGACGAGCGCCGCACTCCCGATGCTCCGCCCCACGCGAATGCGGAAGACCGCGACCGCTTCATTCCCCACGAAGCCGATCACCGAAGCCGCTGCGACGGCCCACAGAAAGCCGATGGTTTGAGGATCGAAGAATCGGTTCACCGACTGCCATCCCGCCACCACCGCGCTAAAGAGTATGACGAGCACGACGATGACACCCGCGACATCCTCGACACGACCGTATCCGAAAGAGAATCGGCGGCTCGCCCCGAGGCGGGTGAGTGCGAAGGCGATCCAAAGCGGCACCGCCGTCGCCGCGTCCCCGATGTTGTGGATGGTGTCCGAAAGAAGCGCGACGCTCCCGGAGAAAAACACGACGACGACTTGAATCGCCGCCGTCGCCATGAGCGCGACGAACGACCATTTCACCGCCCACATGCCCCGCTCGGAGGCGGCTATGGACGGGTCAATGGCTCCGTGCGTATGCCCATGATGCCCGTGGCCGTGTCCGTCGCTCACGGATTATTCCGCGGCGACGGTCGCCATGACTTCCTCGCTCGCGTCGAAGTTCGAATAGACTTCCTGAACGTCGTCGTTCTCTTCGAGGGCGTCTATGAGGCGGAGGGTTTGTTTCGCCGTGGAAGCGTCGAGGTCCACGGTGTTTTGCGGCTCCATCGAGATGTTCGCGCTCTCGTACTCGATGCCCGCGTCCTCGAGTCCTTGCCTCACGGCCATGAAGTCGGAGGCTTCGGTCGTCACGCGGAAGTATTCCTCGTCGGAGACGACGTCCTCGGCTCCGGCGTCGAGGGCGGCGAGCATGAGCTCGTCCTCGTCGGTGTTTCCGGCGGGAACCATGATGACCCCCTTCCGGTCGAAGAGGTACGAGACGGAGCCGCTCGTCCCGAGGTTTCCGCCGTTCTTCGAAAAAATGTACCTCACGTCGGAGGCGGCGCGGTTCCGGTTGTCGGTGAGGACATCCACGAGGACGGCGACGACGCCGGGGGCGTAGCCCTCGTATGTGATGCGCTCATATTCGGCGGCGTCCGCGCCCGCGCCCGTGCCTTTGGCGATGGCCCGGTCTATGTTGTCGTTCGGCATGTTGCCGTCTTTCGCCTTTTGGATGGCGAGGCCGAGGTTCGGGTTCATTTCTGGGTCGCCTCCGCCCTCGCGCGCGGCGACCGTGATCGCCCGCGAGAGCTTCCCGAAGAGCGCGCCCCGCTTCGCGTCGGCGGCCCCTTTCTTCCTCTTGATCGTGGACCACTTGGAATGTCCGCTCATATTCCGCAAACCTCCTCTAAAAAGTATCTATGAAATCTTACATCGTCCGCAAGCTCCGGGTGGAAAGCCGTGACGAGGGCGTTGTCCGCACGAGCGGCGACGACCTTCCCGCCGAGTTTCGAGAGGATCTCCACCCCCGGCCCCACGTCCTCGAAGAACGGCGCCCGGATGAATATCCCGACGAATGGTTCGTCGAAGCCCGTCACGTCGAGGTCGGCCTCGAAGGAGTGGATTTGCCGCCCGAAGCCGTTCCGAACTACGAGCGCGTTCATGAGGCCGATGAGCGGCTGCCTCTCCCCCGTCGTCGCCGACGCCGCGAGTACCATCCCCGCGCACGTCCCCCACACCGCCCCGCCTTGATAAAAGAAACTCCGAACCCCATCGAGAAGCCCAGATTCGACCATCATCTTCCCGATGACCGTGGACTCCCCGCCCGGCACGATGAGGCCGGAGATGCCGTTCAAATCCCCGACCTTCCGAACCTCGACGGCCTCGACGCCGAGGGATTCGAGGATGCGGCGATGCTCCTCGACATCTCCTTGCAAAGCGAGGATGCCGATCTTCGCCGCGCCGTTCTCGTCCGCGTGTCCGTTTTCGCCGATCACGCTACCAGCCGCGGGTCGCCAAACGCTCTTCTTCGGTGAGCGCCTCCCGACCGACCATCGCCTCCCCGAGACCCCGGCTCGCCTCGGCGACGGCCTTCGCGTCCCGGAAGTTCGTCGTCGCCTTCACGATTGCCGAGGCACGCTCGGCGGGGTTCCCGCTCTTGAAAATGCCGCTCCCGACGAACACGCCCTCCGCCCCGAGCTGCATCATGAGCGCGGCATCCGCCGGAGTCGCGATCCCCCCGGCGGTAAAAAGCACGACCGGAAGCCGACCGTTCTCGGACACCGATTTCACAAGCTCATACGGCGCGCCGAGGTTCTTCGCCTCGGTCATGAGTTCGCCGCTTTCGAGGGTGCCAAGCCTCCGTATCCCGCCGACGATGGATCGCATATGCCTCGTCGCTTCGACGACGTTCCCGGTTCCCGCCTCGCCTTTCGAGCGGATCATGGCCGCGCCCTCGCCGATGCGCCGGAGGGCTTCGCCGAGATTCGTCGCGCCGCACACAAACGGCACCTCGAAGGCCCATTTGTCTATGTGGTTCGCCTCGTCGGCGGGGGTGAGGACTTCGGATTCGTCTATATAGTCCACTTCGAGGGCTTGCAAAACTTGCGC
>JACCWD010000139.1 GCA_013697825.1 Rubrobacter sp. | reverse complement strand
GCCGTGATGCCGCCCTTGACGTTATAGACGTTCGCAAAGCCCGCGTCTTGCAAAAGCTTCACGGCCTTCGCGCTCCGTCCGCCGGTTTTGCAATGGACGGCGATCTCGTCATTCTGGTTGAGTTCGGACATGCGGTTCGGCAATTCGCCGAGCGGTATGAGCGGAACCCCGATGTTCGCGACCTCGTACTCGTGCGGCTCGCGCACGTCGAGAACGTACGTGTCGCTCCCGTTCTCCATTTTTTTCTTGAGTTCGGAGACGGTGATCTCCGGCACGCCATTCTCCTTCTCCGCCGCTGCCGCCTGCGGAATTCCGCAAAACGCTTCGTAGTCTATAAGCTCGGTGACGGTCGGATTCTCGCCGCACACCGGGCAGTTCGGGTCTTTGCGGAGCTTCATCTCACGGAAGCTCATGCCGAGGGCGTCATAGAGCATGAGCCGCCCGACGAGCGACTCGCCCGCGCCGAGGATGAGCTTCACCGTCTCCGTCGCCTGAACGACCCCGATGGCACCCGGAAGTATCCCGAGAACGCCGCCCTCCGCGCACGAAGGTACGAGTCCCGGCGGCGGTGGCTCGGGATACAGGCACCGATAACATGGCCCGTGCTCCGCCCAGAAAACGCTCGCCTGACCCTCGAAACGGAAAATCGAGCCATAAACGTTCGGCTTCCCGAGAAGCACGCATGCGTCGTTCACGAGGTACCGCGTCGGGAAGTTGTCCGTCCCGTCCACGATGATGTCGAAGTCCTTGAAAATGTCGAGGGCGTTCTCCGAGGAAAGCGCCTCCTCGAACTCGATGACCTCGACGTTCGGGTTTATGTCCTTTATCGTGTCGCGCGCACTCTCCATCTTCTTCCGCCCGACGTCCTTCGTGCCGTGGATGATTTGGCGTTGCAAATTCGACTCGTCCACGACGTCGAAGTCAACGATGCCGATGGTTCCCACTCCGGCTGCGGCGAGATACATCGCCAAAGGCGCGCCGAGTCCGCCCGCGCCGATCGTGAGTACCTTCGCCGATTTCAACTTCTTTTGCCCGTCGAGGGCGACCTCCGGCATGATGAGATGGCGGCTGTACCGGGCTATCTCCTCGTTCGAGAGAGTGACCTCGCCGTTCGGCGTTCCGACCACTGAATCTATCTGCATTGCAAAACCTCTTAAATGTTGGTGGCTAAATTACTTCCCGTTCTAGAAAACTTACCGACATCGCCCGACCGATCCTCCGGCGATGGACGGGATGATCGAAAGCTCGTCCCCGTCCGCCACGTCCGTGTCTTGCCCGTCGAGATAGCGAATATCCTCGTCGCCTTTGTATACGTTGACGAACGAGCGGAGCTTGCTGTCTCCGGTATACAAATGCTGTTTGAGATCCGGGTGCGTCTCGACGAGGTTCCCGAGCGCCTCACCCGCCGTCCCCCCGCCGACCTCGACTTCGCTCTCGCCGCTCGCATACTGGCGGAGCGGTGTCGGTATCCTGACTTTCGGCATATCAAACGTCCTTTCCTAGTTTGCGATCTTCTCTTCGTCGTACCCGGATCGGTCGTCCTTAAGCAGCCACGACCGCATGTCGTTTATCTCGTCACCGCTCACCGAAGCTATGATGTACGACCATCCGGGCCACGCATGGTCGCGGTCGTACTCCGAAGGCTCCGCCGGGTGGTCGGGGTGCGAATGGTACACCCCGAGGATCTCCATGTCCCTCTCGTCGGCACGCTTCTCGAAGGCGATGTACTCCTTCGGGTCTATGAGGAAGCGGCGCGAACGCTCATCCTCGTGCGTGTTCTCGGCCCGCCACACGTCCACGACGACCTTCATGCCGCCCGTGTCCATCCCGACCATCACGCCCGAGCATTCCTCCGGGTACGTTCCTTTGGCGTGGTCGTGGATGTGCTTCACGTCCCCGTGGCCTATTTTGAGCGCCAACTATTCCTCCCAGAAGCTCTCGGACAGGTACTTATCCGCGCCGTCGCACAGAATGGTCGCGATTGTACCCGAACCGACCTCCCGCGCCACCCGGAGCGATGTCGCGATCGCGGCTCCGGCGGAGATGCCGATGAGGACGCCCTCTTCCCGAGCCACCCTCTTCACCATCTCGTACGCCTCCTCGGTCGAAGCCCCGAGGTTCTCGTCGGCGATGGAGGGGTCGTATATCTCCGGGACGATCGCGCTCTCCATGTGCTTCATGCCTTCGAGGCCGTGGAAGGCGGACTCCGGCTCGAAGGAGATGACCTTTATGTCGGGGTTGTATTCTTTGAGGCGCGTCGCGGTGCCGACGAAGGTTCCGCTCGTCCCGAGGCCCGCGACGAAGTGGGTTATCTCCCCGTCGGTTTGCTCCCATATCTCCGGTCCGGTGGACTCATAGTGCGACCTCGGGTTCGCTGGGTTGGAATACTGGTCGGGATAGAAATATTTGTCCGGCTCCTCGGCGTATAGTTTCCTCGCCTCCCGGATCGCACCGTCCGAACCCTCTCCGGGGTCGGTGAGAACGAAGTCCACGCCGTACGCTTTCAGGATTTTCTTTCTTTCCTCGCTCGCGTTTTTTGGCATGCACAGCTTGACTTTGTAGCCGAGGGCGGCTCCGATCCACGCATATGCGATTCCGGTGTTTCCGCTCGTCGCGTCTAAAATCGTCTTTTCGGGGGTGAGTTTTCCGGTTCTTTCTCCGTCGCGAATCATCCACAGGGCGGGACGGTCTTTCACCGAGCCGCCGGGGTTTTGCATCTCCGCCTTTCCGAGGATCGTGGCTCCCGGAACCTCCGCCGAAATGCTCGGGAATTCCAACAGCGGCGTGTCTCCAACCAACTCCGTTATCCTTTGGCCCGTCTTAATCCGAGTAATCATGTCGGGATTAATTATACAGAGTGGAGCTTTCGCGTCCATGCCGCTTTGGGGAAGGAAGAGAAGTATCTCTCAAAAGCGATAGCCGGAAGGCGTCCCCTAAGATCGTCTTCCGGCCACGGGTTGGTGCGTGGAGGGTATTGTAACGAGCCTATTTTACGGACGCTACGGTGAAAACGTTAACATCCGCGATCTTCGAAAAATTTAACCTAAAATTTCCAGGATCTCGGGAAGCTCCCGTCTCCGGCAGGTGAAGATGGGGGTGTCGAGTTCGGTATACGAGGACGCTTCGGACTCGCGGAGTTCCATCATGAGGTTTTGGAACTTCTCCGGCGACTCGGACTCGAAGCCGAGGATGAACTCGTAGTCATCTATCCCGAAGGAGTACGCGGTGTTGTTTTTGGTCGGATAGTGTTTCCTTCCGATTTGCATATGCTCGTTCATCATTCGCTGGCGCTCGTCGAGGGGGAGGCGGTACCACTCGCGGGTCTTCACGAACGGGTATACGAAAATATAATTCCCCTCGCCGGGGATGATGAAGCGGCGGTTCTCGAAGCCGGGGGTATGCTCCCCGACATACACCGAGCGGCGGGCGATGGCGAAGTACGAGTACGCCACCGTGAGGTATTTTCCGAGGCCGCTCTTCATGATGGCGGATTGCATGTTCTCGAAGGCGTCGAGGTCGTAGCCGATGCGCCAGAGCATGAAATCCGCGTCGGAGCGAAGCCCCATCATCGAGTACGAGCGGAGGAGCATCTCCGAGGAGCTTCCTTCGACGGCTTCGAGGAGTTCCTTTTTGCCGCGTTCGCGTTCCTCGCCCGGGAGTCTCCTCCAAAGGGGATCGAGTTTGAAGAAGACGTAGTTTATGTACTGCGAGGGGGCTTTCTCCTCGATGTCGGGTTGGCTTTGCGTCTGTGTTTCCGTCACTTTGCGCCTCCTTCGTCGGCGGGTTTCAGGTCTGGCGGTGGCACGCTTCCGTTCGATTGCGCCGCGGCCCATACGGCGTGGATACGAATCTCGTCAAGTCGATCAGTCTCCCGACGTGGCCGCTACTCGTTTTTTCCTGAAGCCTGAAGCCTGTGGCCTGATGCCTCCGAAATCCCGAAGTTGCTTTCGTATAGTTCGGCGATGCGCGAGAGTTCTTCTTCGGTGAGATCCGGGACGTCCGGCGCGGCGGCGAACTCTTCGAGCTGCTCCTCGTCATATATGTTCGGGAGGGTCGAGGCGACCGCATCGTCGGCGAGGCAGAATTTGAGGGCGGCCTGTCCGAGGGTCCGTTCGCCGGACTCGGTGAGGAAGCGGAGTTGCTCGACTTTCTTGAGGCCGTCTATGAGCCATTCTTTGGGACGATGCCTCCGGTGGTCGTTCTCGCCGAAGGTCGTGTTTTCGTCGTACTTCCCTTCGAGCATCCCGGAGGAGTGGGGGACGCGGACTACGAGGGAGGTGGCCGTCTCGCTGGCGGCTTCGATGAGGTCGCGGCCCGGATTTTGCTCCAGAATATTGTGGATCATCTGCACGCCCGCGAGGCCGCGCTCGCGCATCGCTTTGATCCCCTCTTCCTTCCAGCCGATCTTCGGCCCGAGCGCGATGCCGTAGCTTCGTATCTTCCCTTCGCTCTTTATCTCGTCCATGAGCTGGAAAAGTCCGTCGTCCTCGACGGCGTCCATCTTGACGTTGTGGAGTTGGAGGAAGTCTATGTAGTCGGTGTCGAGCCTTTTCAAACTTTCATCGAGCGCGAAGCGGAGGAATTCCTCGGACCATACTTGCGGGCGTTCTTGCTGGCCGCGGCGGGCGGTGTGGTTATAGAAGTCGTAGCCGATCTTCGTCGAGACCACGACCTCGTCGCGCATCCCGCCGAAGGCGTCCGCCAAAATCGTCTCGCCCTTCCCCGATCCATACGTGTCGGCGGTATCGAAGTAGTTTATGCCCTTCTCAAAAGCGCTTCGAAGGAGCTTCACGGATTTCTCGTCGTCCACCTCGCCCCACCATCCGGTCGAGATGGTCCACACCCCGAACCCGACCTCGGACACGGCGACATCGGTTCCCGCGAGATTTCTATATCTCATACACGCTCCCCTCGGTTCGTAGCAGCTTCATCAAGATAGTTACACATTGTAGCGTCGAGCCCCACGGAGGCATGTAGAAAAGATCGCTTTGTTTTCAGGTTTCAGGCAACGGGTTTCAGGTTCCGGGAAAAACCCGCCGGGGCGAGGCCTCATATTCCGCTACGCGACCGCTCCGGAAGGCCGCGACTCCCCGTGCTTCTCGTTGATGGCGGATGCGAGGCCGAGGAAGCGGTTCGCCGTAGCGGGCCGAACCCGAAACCTGAGGCCTGAGGCCTGAGGCCTATTAACAAATGTTAGAGAAATGTTTCAGTTTAGTCTTGAATGGTGGCAGTTATGCTGTTAGGCTGCCCATTCAAGTTTGTTGAGATAGGAATATAGAAAGACGATCTCGGAGGGGGGATTCGTTGTCTGGTTTGGTTGGCGTGCCACTGTCGCGCAGGTTTTTGGTTTCGGTTCTGGCTACCGGTTTTTTCCTCGGCACTTCGCTGGCGGTTTCCGGCGTGGTCGGGGCGCAGCAAACGGAGACGATGAACGCTTCGTGGTACGGCCCCGGCTTCGAGGGGCTGACGACGGCGAACGGAGAGGTGTTTGATCCATCCGGCTTCACGGCGGCCCATAAGACGCTTCCTTTCGGCACGACCCTCGAAGTTTGCTATGAGGGTTGCGTGAACGTCCGCATAAACGACCGCGGGCCGTTCATAGAGGGGCGCGACCTCGACCTCGCGCAAGGAGCCGCCGATGCCATCGGCCTCACAGCGGTCGGGCATGCCGTGGTGAACGTCACGTACACCGATGGTTCCGCCCCGGCTGGCCCGTCCGGCGAGACGGCTGAGCAGACGGTGGCCCCGGCTGCGGAGTCCGAGGCCCCCGCCACGCAGCCCGAGGCCCCCGCCGCGCAGCCCGAGGCTCTTGTCGCCGAGCCTGAGCAGAGCCAGACAAGCAACATCACACAGGCCGAGAGTGCCGCCGACGGACAGTACGCCGCCGCCGACGATCAGTACGACGACGGCACCGCCGCCGAGGATCAGTATGCGACCGCCGCCGACGACGACCAGTATGCGGCCGCCGACGATCAGTATTCGCAGCCGACGGTGGCCCAGTCCGCCCCGGTCGCGGAGGCTCTCGCGCCGCTCGCTCCGCCGGAGCCGGCCGCCGTCGAGGTCGCGCCGCTCGAGTTGGCGACGCCCGGATCCACGGTCGAGCGGAGGATAGTCCTCGCCCTCGCCGCGCCGCCCGAGAACTATGCGGGCGCGCTCCCGGATCCCTCGGAGACGGCCTCCATCGCACAGAATGAGGCGCCCGCCGAAGAGGCTCCGGCCGGGGACGCTCCCGATGGGGACGCTGCCGCCGGGGACGCTCCCGATGGGGACGCTCCCGCCAACCCGCCCTCCGGTTCCGTAGCCGCCGTCGCGGGCCTTACGGTTCTCCCGGACACGGGCGGACTCCCGCTCGCGCCGCTCGCGGGGGCCGCCGCGCTCCTCGCGTGCCTCATGCTCGTCGGCGTGAGGGTCTTCCGCCGCTGAAAACCCCGGAGGAGATTTTGAGGGCGGTTCCCGTTCGCGGGGGCCGCCCTCTTCTTTCGCCGGGCGTTTGCCGCGCCGCGTATAATCCCGCGGATGCGAGTTCTTCGAAAGACCCGTTGATAGCCCGATACGCGGGCGGCGCGAAAGGCGCGAGGGAGGCTGCCCGCGCCGGGGCCGCCGTCGTCGTGGTGGACGCTTTCCGCGCGAGCGCAACCATATGCGTCCTCGTCTCCGAAGGCGCGAGGGTCGTGCCTCTCGCGTCCGTCGAGGATGCTGCGGGCGTCCCGGCGGACTTCCGGGTTGGCGAGAGGGGCGGGGAGCAAGTCGCGGGCTTCGACTTCGGGAACTCGCCGACCGCCATACGGGCCGCCGGACTCCCGCCGAACTCCACCGTCGCCATGACGACCACGAACGGCACCCGCGTCGTCGAGGCGGCGGAAGGCTCGCCCGCGGTCGTCGTCGGCTCCTTCGTGAACGCCTCGTCCATCGCCGCGCATCTCACGGAGTCCGGCTTCGGGGAGGTCGTGGTCGTCGGGTGCGGATGGCGGGGGCATCGGGCGTCCGAGGACGAGGCGGCCGCCGCCGCGATCCTCGAACGCCTCCGAAAACTCGGGGCGGAACTCGACGGGCGGGCGTTGCGGATTATGGAAGAAAGTCGGAGAAGGCCCGCGAAATCCCTCACCGAGAACATCGCTGCCAGGAGATTGAAAAGGCTCGGCTACGAGGACGACCTCGAATTCTGTCTCGCCGAGGACACCGTGCCGATCGTGCCGGTTTTGGCCGACGGAGCATTCGTCGAGGGCCATCGCCCGTGACGCTTTGGCCGCTTGTCGAAAGCGGGTATTTTCTCCTTGACAGCGGAAGAGGCCGCGATTAACCTGAAGTCAGGTCGAGCGGAGCAAATGTTACAAGCGTGTAGCAAAGAGTTCCGTCAATCCGGCTGCGAAAGGAGGTGGAAGGACAATGACGATGACCATAGACCACGAAAAGACCCGCGAGGTTACCCGCGAGGATGTGGACAAGGCGATAGACGTCATCGAGCGTCATCTGGAGAAGGAAGCCAGAACCCGCAACCTGCTGGACGAGCAGGCGATCATGCGCCCCAAGGATCTGTGCAAGCAGCAAGGGCTCGACATGGTGGCCGAACTCCGCGGCATGATGTAATGGCGCGGCGGACAGCGGCACACGGAAGCCTGTGAAGGGGGATGCACAGTAACACGGCACCCCGAAGGTGAAGGGACAAAACCCGAAGGGCTGTCCATCCCCCTTCAACTAGGCTGCGAAGGGATCGGAGAAAATCCGGTCCCTTTCGTTTTGCTCGCTTCGCGAAGCCCCTTCCCGACAACGACTCGGCGGACACGGGGCGAAACGAATTCTTCAAAAAAGATGCCTTCGTGGGAATGAGGCTGAAAGCTAACGGCTGACTGCGCGTTCCGCCGGAGGCGGAACGCTCGGAGCGGAGGAGGAGGGATTCGAACCCTCGATACCCCGTTAGAGGTATAACACCTTAGCAGGGTGCCGCCTTCGGCCGCTCGGCCACTCCTCCGCGGGGGAGTATATCAAAGGGCGTCGGAAGGCTGCAAAAAGGCGGAAGTCGGTGTTTCTATGAAGGGTCCCCGCCCTTCTCTCCACTCGACATTATCTCCGGCTTGTCGTGGGCCGGCTTCGCGTCGAGGATCTGCTTGCCGGAGATCTCCTCCTTCATCCGCACAAGCGTCGAATTGAGCGTCGCCCCGAAAAGGATGGTCAGCGACGCGATGTACAAATAGAGAAGAAGTACGATGACCACCCCGATCGAGCCGTACGTCTGATCGTACGAGCCGAAGTTGTTCACGTACAAACTGAACGCGAGACTCGCCAAAACCCACAAAAGAACCCCGACCAGGCCGCCCGGTGTGATCCAGCGAAACGGCTGCTTCGCGTCCGGCGCGAAATAGAACATAAGCGCGACCGCCAAAACCATGAGAGAGAGCGCGATCGGCCACCGAGCGATGTTCCACACGAACTCGAACGTCCCGCTCAGCCCGAATATCCCCGCAAGCCCCGAGCCGATGCTCGGCCCGAGTACGAGGAGAAGCACCCCGCTCACGATCAAAACCGAAAGCCCGAGCGTCATGAGGATGGCGATTCCCTTCACCTTCCAGAACGGTCGCGTCTCCTCCACGTCATAGGCCCGGTTGAGCGCGTTTATCATCGCCGAGAACGCCCCCGACGCCGACCATATCGTGAAGAGGATACCGAAGGAGAGAAGCCCCGGAGCCGGATTCTCCCCGCTTATGATCGGGCCGAGGAACGTATTGAAGAGCTCGTAAACCTCGGTCGGCATGACTTGACGGAAATACGCCAAAATAGTCGAGGCGAGCTCCGGGTTCCCGAAAGTCCCGAGAAGCGACACGAGCACGAGGATGAACGGGAAGAGCGCGAGGACGAGATAATAAGCGAGCTGCGCCGCCATCCCGAGCGCGTCGTCGCGCATGAATTCCCGACCGGTCGCCTTCAACGTCTTCACCCTCGCGAGTGCCTTCACATCCCGCCAAAAACCCGCGATTGACCCCCTCACCGGACGCCTCGCCACGGACTTCATCTCCGACTCATTCATCTCGGACACCATCGTGCCTCCTCTGACTCATAAAGCTATTCTAACCGCGATCGCATGTACTCTCCGCGCGAAACCCTCCTTAAGGTCAGACAGCCCGGCACCCGGTTTCGTTTCACCCCGGCACTCCCGCTGCGACGCTCCCACTCTCCCGTATACTCACGCCATGCGCCTCATCGTCGCCGAAAAACCCTCCGTCGCCCGCGACATAGCGGGAGTCCTCGGAAGCCACTCCCGCCAAAACGGCTCCCTCGCCGGAGACGGATGGGCCGTAACGTGGGCCATCGGCCACCTCGCCGAACTCGCGCCCCCCGACGCATACGGCGAAGAATACAAAAAATGGCGCGTGGAGAATTTGCCCATACTCCCCGAACGCTTCAAAGTCCGCGTCAACCCGAGAACCCGCGACCAATTCAACGTCGTCAAAAAACTCATGGGGGATTCCTCCGTCACGGAAATCGTGAACGCATGCGACGCCGGGCGCGAGGGCGAGCTCATCTTCGCGTACGTGTACGGGCTTTCCAAATGCAAAAAGCCCGTGAAGCGGCTTTGGATCTCCTCCCTCACATCGGAGGCGATCCGCGACGGCTTTTCGAACCTCCGCGACGGAAACGCCATGCGCCCCCTCGAAGACGCCGCCAGAAGCCGGGGCGAAGCCGACTGGATCGTCGGCATGAACGCGACGAGAGCATACTCCATAAAGTTCTCCCGTCCCGGAAACGTCCTCTCCGTCGGCCGCGTCCAAACCCCCACCCTCAAACTCATAGTTGAGCGCGAGAAGGAAATAGAAAACTTCAAACCCGAGAAATTCTGGACCGTCCACGCGAGGTTCCGAAAAGAGAAATCCACGTACGACGGCGTATGGTTCAAAAACAAAGAGAACCGCCTCGACGACAAAGAGAAAGCCGAGACCATCGCCGAAAAGGTGCGTGGCGGAACGGGCCTTGTAAAAAAGGCCGAGAAGAAAACCGCCACCGAGAAACCGCCCCTCCTCCACGACCTCACCGAACTCCAGCGAAACGCGAACGCGAACTTCGGCTTCACCGCCGACCGAACATTGAAAGCCGCGCAAGCCCTTTACGAAGAGCGGAAGCTCATAACATACCCCCGAACTTCCAGCCGATACCTCTCGAAGGACATGGCCGGAACCTTGAAAAAGCGAGTCGAGGCCGCCGGGGCGTCGCCGGAACTCTCACCGTTCGCGGAAAAGCTCCTCGCCGCAGACGAGCTTCCGATAAACAAACGCATCGTGGACGACTCGAAGGTCACCGACCACCACGCCATCATCCCGACGAACAAAAAGTCCTCGGGAAGCCTTCCGCCGGATGAAGCGAAGGTCTATGATCTCATCGCCCGGCGTTTCTTAGCCGCCTTCTTCCCGGATGCCCGCTTCGAGAACACGACCGTCATAACCGAAGTCCGCGAGGAGACCTTCCTCAGCAAAGGCCGCGTCGTACTCGAAGCCGGATGGCGCGAACTTTACCCCGACGGACTCAGCGGAAGGAAAGAAAAAGAGCCGCCCGTCCTCCCGCCCATCGAATCCGGACAAGAATGGCCCGTCGTAAAGACCGGGGTGAAAGAAGGCGAGACGAAGCCCCCGCCGCGATACTCCGAGTCCGCGCTCCTCGGGGCGATGGAGACGGCGGGCAAGTTCGTCGAGGACGAGGAGCTGCGCCAGGCGATGAAGGACTCCGGCCTCGGAACCCCTGCGACGAGGGCGGCGACCATCGAGCGACTCATAAAAGTCGGATACCTCGAACGGCAAAAGAAAGCTCTCCATCCCACCGAAAAAGGACGCTCCCTCATATCCCTCCTCGGAGAGAACTCGCTCGCCTCCCCCGAACTCACCGCCCGGTGGGAGGAGCGGCTCGCCCGCATGGAGCGCGGCGAGGACAGGCGCGAGGACTTCATGAACGGCATAAAACGCTTCGTCTCATCCCTCGTCGAGGAAGTCGGAGGCATGGAGGGCGAGAAACTCGCCGCCCCGAAAAACGGCGGCGGAAAACGCGGACGCTCCTCCGGCAAACCCTCCGGCGAGCCGCTCGGAGAATGCCCGAAGTGCGGCTCCACCGTCGTCGAGACGAAAAAGGCGTACGGGTGTTCGGCGTGGAAAGAAAAGGGATGCAAATTCGCCATATGGAAGACCGTCGCCGGAAAGCGAATAAGCGAGTCGCAAGCGAAAGAACTCCTCGCCAAAGGCGAGACGAAGCAATTAAAAGGATTCAAAAGCCGGGCCGGAAAGCCCTTCGCAGCCGCGCTCAAACTCGACGAGGAATACAAAGTGAAGCTCGATTTCGGGGACGGAAATTGACTCCGAGTTCGGCAAAGTAGTTTTACGCCCGGCCCCTTTGACTCGCAGAGACGTTCCGGTGGAATGTCTCCGTGCCGAGCGGCGGCCACCCGCGACGAGAGGAATCGGCGAGGAATGCCGTCCGTCAGGCCGTTCCTCCGAGTGGCTTCGACCCCCGGAAGTCCGAAGGCGTTCCACCGGAGGTTTCGTTGATTCGATTTCATCCCCCGGTGGCAATTCATCGCTCGTTGGATAAACTCACTCCCCGGTTATGAGAGTGATGATTGTCGGAGCCGGGCTTGCCGGACTCACATGCGCGAAGGTTTTGAATGAGAAGAACGTCGATGTCTCCGTCTTCGAGGCTTCGGACGGTGTCGGCGGGCGCGTCCGCACGGACGAGAGGGGTGGCTTCCTCCTCGACCGGGGTTTCCAAGTTTATTTCACCGCGTATCCGGCTGCGAGGAGGCACCTCGACCACGAACGGCTCGACCTCCGGCGCTTCGACCCCGGAGCGGTCGTGCATCGAGGTCGGAAGCGGGATGTCCTTTCCGACCCCGTCCGAGACCCCGGCTCCGCGATTTCGGGGCTTCTTTCGGACGCGGCGACGTTCGGCGATAAAACGAAAACCCTCTCCCGCTCCGTCGCCGCCGGAGAGGAGGCGGCGGGGTCCGTCGGGGGCGTGGGCGAGGAGCGAACCTCGACCTTCGACCACCTTCGCGCCACGGGCTTCTCGGATGGGATCGTCGAAAACTTCTTCCGTCCGTTTTATGGCGGCATCTTTTTGGATCGCTCCCTCGGAACTTCTTCGCGCGTCTTCCGCTTCACCTTCTCGATGATGGCGAAGGGCGAGACGACCGTCCCGGCGAAGGGTATCGGCGAAATTCCGAAACAACTCGCCGCGCACCTCCCGTACGGCTCCATCCACCTCGAAACGCCCGTCGAGGAGCTTTTGCGCGATGGCGGGCGAGTCGTCGGGGTGAAGGCGAACGGCGGGGAACACGAAGCCGATGCCGTCATAATCGCGACCGAGGCTCCGGCGGCGGCGAAGCTCGCCGGAGCGAAAGTCCCGGAAGGCGCCGTCGGCGAGGTGTGCGTTTATTATGAGATGAGTGGGGCGGGGGACGGGGGGAAGATCGGCCTCGGAGCGGACGACGGCTCCTTTTTCAACAACGCGCAGGAAATGAGCGCGGTTTCGGACGAGTACGCCCCGTCGGGACGGAAGCTCATGAGCGCGGTCGCGCTCGACGCCTTCGATTTCTCGGACGAAGAGATATATCGAAAAGGAATCGCCGAACTCTCGGACTGGCACCCGAACGCGGATTTCCGGCCGCTCGCCATATATCGAATTCCATATTGCCAATTCGCGCAGCCGCCCGGCGTTCACGAAACTTTGCCGGAAAACCGGACGAAAACCCCCGGCCTCCTCCTCGCCGGGGAGTACACTGAGGACTCGTCCATAAACGGCTCGATGCTCTCGGGCGAGAAGGCCGCGATGCGAGGATGAACGGGAGTTCGAACGGGTCGAACGGAACTCCGGCGCTCATGGTCGAGGATCTCCGGAAGACGTATCGTGATGGTTTCGTCGCGCTCGACGGGGTGTCGCTCGAAGTCGGGGCGGGGAAATTCTTCGGGCTTCTCGGGCCGAACGGGGCGGGGAAGACGACGCTCATAAACTCCATCGTGAGCCTCGCGAGGCCCGACTCCGGCAAAGTCGAGGTTTTTGGGAAGGACGCGCACGCCGAATACAAAGAGGCGCGGCGCATGATCGGGGTGTCCCCGCAGGAAATAAACCTCGATAAATTCCTCACCGTCTCCGAGGCCCTCACGTACCACGCCGGATATTACGGGGTGCCGAAGAAAAAGGCGAAGGCGCGGGCCGAGGAGCTTCTCGAACGCTTCGCGCTCGCCGACAAGCGGAAGTCGCGGGTGAACACGCTTTCGGGCGGGATGAAGCGTCGCGTCCTCTTCGCCCGCGCCCTCATGCACGACCCGGAATTGCTTTTCCTCGACGAGCCGACGGCGGGGGTGGACATCGAGCTTCGGCACTCTTTGTGGCAGTATGTTCGGGAACTCAATCAAGGCGGGTTGACGATCCTCCTCACGACTCACTATCTCGAAGAAGCCGAAGAGCTTTGCGAGGAGATCGCGTTAATAAACGCCGGGAGTATCGCCGCGCAGGGTTCGAGCCGGGATCTGAAAGAGCATTATGGCGTCTCGAGCATCGAGGACGTGTATTTGAGGGTGATCCACGATGCTCGCTGAAAGGCCATTCCAGACTTTATTGAAGCGCGAGATCCTCCGCTTCATGCGGGTGTGGATGCAAACCATCGCCCCGACGCTCGGAACCGCGCTCCTTTATCTCACGGTCTTCGGCATCGCGCTCGGGACGCGCATCGAGGAGATAAACGGCGTCCCGTACCTCGAGTATATTTTGCCGGGCATCGCGCTCATGAACGTTGTGACTGGCTCGTACATGAACACGTCGTCCTCGGTCTTCGACGCGAAGCGGGAGCGGTACATAGACGAGGTTCTCATCTCCCCGATGAGCGACATGCAGATCACGCTCGCGTACACGCTCGGGGGGACTTTACGCGGTGTGATCGTGGGCTTCGGCGTCTTCCTCGTCGGGATTCCGTTCGTCGGGGTGAGCATACAAAACCCGGCTCTTCTCGTTCTCATCGGGGTTCTTTCGGCGTTCATATTCTCGGCGCTCGGGGTCGCGGTGGGGGCTTTGTCGAACCGGATAGACCACATCTCGCTCATGACGAACGTGGTGATTCAGCCGCTCGCGTTCCTCGGGGGCGTTTTTTATTCGGTGGACATGCTTCCGTCGGGGCTTCGCGTCGCGACGTTTTTCAACCCGATCTTCCACACCGTGGACGCGGCCCGCTTCGCCGCTCTCGGGGTCTCGGATCTCAACCCGTACCCGGCGGTTGGCATCGTGTTCGTGATGGCCGGACTCGCCTTCTCCGGGGCGTGGCTCGCCATAAGCAAAGGCCCCCATCTCCGCCTCTGAAACATACGAAGGAACGGAAGGCTCCGCGCCGACCACGAAAACCTCCGCCTCCGCGTGGCCTTTCGTCCTCACCGTCTTCGGAGCGTCGCGGCTCTTCTTCTTCGTAGTCGGGGCTTTGGCGGTCTTTTTATTGCCGGGCGCGAACCCCATCGGCGACCCGCTCGAGCCGGCGGGCTTCCTCAATTACTGGGCGCTCTGGGACGGAGCATGGTACTCGGAGGTCGCCACCGAGGGATACGCGAACCGCGCCCCCGAAAGCACCGCCTTCTTCCCGCTTTACCCTATGCTCATCGGCCTCGGCGCGAGTATCGTAGGAGGCCCGGCCATATGGGGGATATTCATCTCGCTCGCCTCGACGCTCTTCACGCTTTACTTTTTGTACGGCATCGCGGAAAAGCTCTTTGACGAGCGCGCCGCGAGGTACGCGACGCTCGCTATGGCCTTCTTCCCGACAGCCTTCTTCCTGAACGCGGTGTACACGGAGGCTCCGTTCCTCGCATTGACGACGGGGGCGATGTGGGCGGCGATGGTCCGCCGCGACCTCCTCCTCGCCGGAATCCTCGCCGCCTTCGCCGCCGCGACGCGGAACCTCGGAATACTCCTTCTCATCCCGCTCGCCTACGAGTGGTGGCGAAACCGGGAGGAGTTCGGGGGGATGCGCGGCCTCGCGCCGCTCGCGCTCGTCCCGCTCAGCGTCGGAGTGTATACGGCGTATTTGTGGATGCACTTCGGAGACCCGCTCATCTCCGCTCGCCAGCAAGGAGAATATTGGGGGCGGACTTTGACGAACCCCCTCGCGACGTACGAGAACGCCTCCGCCTCCGCCGCCGAGGGCGCGGGGTGGTGGCTCGACCCTTCCTCACTCTTCCTCGGCGAGTCCGCCGCGCCGTCCCTCGAAGCCTCGAACACGCTCAACCTCGTCTTTTTCGTTCTCGTCCTCGCGGCGGTGTGGGTCGCGTTCTTCATCCTTCCCCCCGGCCTCTCGGTGTACACGGCCATCATAACCCTCCTTCCCGTCCTCACGCCGTCGCCTTCGTTCCCGCTCATGAGCATGCCCCGCTTCGCCCTCGGCGCGTTCCCGATATTCCTCGTGATGGGATTTTTGCTCTCCCGAAGCAAAGTCGGCTCCGCCGTGTGGTTCGCGGTATGCATCCCGCTCGGAATCGCCCTCACCGCCCTCTTCGTGACGTGGCGATGGGTGGCTTGAAGGGAGGCTTCGGGTTCTCACAGCGGCTTTCAGGAGACTTGAGCCTCCTTCAAACCGGGCTTCAGGCATCAGGTTTCAGGCTTCAGGAAATACTCCGCCTCACAGACCGTACTCGCCGACCGGGATCTCGCCCGTTGGGTGG
>JACCWD010000118.1 GCA_013697825.1 Rubrobacter sp. | reverse complement strand
TTCGGCGAATTGAGCCGCATGTTCTCAAGAAAGATCCACGCGGTGACGGCGAGGGGCTTCGAGCTAAAGATAGTCTGCTTCCTTCTGGCTTTTTCCATCCAATGCCTGTAGGGGGCAACTCAGGTTATGTATGGAGGCGATTCGATCACCGCATGGCTTCGGCCCCGGCTTTACATTCCGGGGAAGTCGAGTAATGTAACGAGCAACCACAAGCCAAAAGGCATGCTTCTCGTGAGACGGCGCGATGAAACGACTCGAAAAGTCCCGTCTCGCGTTCGAGCATAGATCGGGAAGGGAGATGTTCGTGGTACGGAATTTGAGGCGCCAGATCGGGCCGGTTTTCTGGATCTCCGTCGTGCTTTCGGCGGCTTTCGTCGTTTGGGGCGCAAGCTCCCCGTCGAGCCTCGGAACCACCTTCGACACTGTCCTCGACTACGTCATTTCGAGCTTCGGATGGGTGTACCTCCTCGCAGTCACCGGCTTCCTCCTCTTCGTCGGATATTTGGCTTTCTCGAAGTACGGGAAGATACGCCTCGGGCGGGACTCCGACCGCCCGGAATTCTCCACGATTAGCTGGATCTCGATGCTCTTCGCCGCCGGAGTCGGCCTTAGCTTCCTTTTCTGGGGCGTCGGCGAACCCGCCTCCCACCTAGGCACGACCCCATACGGCATGGCCGAACCGAATACTCCGCAAGCGGCGGAAACGAGTTTGCAATACACCTTCTTCCACTGGGGACTCCACCCGTGGGCCGTGTACGCCGTCGTCGCCATGGCGATCGCGTACTTCGGCTTCCGAAAAGGCGGCGGAAACCTCGTGAGCGCGACACTTCGTCCGCTCTTCGGAAACCGCGTGGACGGGCCGCTCGGGAAGACGGTGGACATACTCGCGATCGTCGCCGTCCTCTTCGGAGTGGCGACCGCGCTCGGCCTCGGCGGGAGTGGCGACCGCGCTCGGCCTCGGCGCTTTGCAATTGAATGGTGGCCTCACATACGTCTTCGACGCGCCGAGCGGATTCACCACGCAACTCATCATCATCTCCGTCCTCACGGTCGCGTATCTCATATCGGCGGCAACCGGGGTGGACAAAGGCATACTCATACTCAGCCTCATAAACATGGTGATCGCATTGTGCCTCATGCTTTTCGTGCTTTTCGCGGGGCCGACGGTCTTCCTCGTCGAGACGTTCACGAAGACGATCGGGACGTACCTCGGGAACATAGTCCCGATGAGCTTCCAAACCCCCGTCTTCGAGGCGAACGGCGCGTGGGCGGAAGGATGGACGCTCTTTTACTGGGCGTGGTGGGTCTCGTGGGCGCCGTTCGTCGGGACGTTCATAGCCCGGATTTCCAAAGGGCGCACCATAAAAGAGTTCGTCCTCGGTGTGATCTTCGCCCCGACCATCCTCAGTTTCATATGGTTCACGATCTTCGGCGGCACGGCCATATACCTCGACCTCTTCGAGGGCGGGAACATCGCCGAGACCGCCGCCACCGACCTCCCGACCGCTCTCTTCGACACGCTCTCCTCGCTCCCGCTTGGGGCGGTGGTTTCCATAGTGGCGATCGTGCTCGTGAGCATCTTCTTCGTTACGTCCGCCGACTCGGCGACGTTCGTCCTCGGGAGCATGTCCACCGACGGCTCGGAGAACCCGGCCCCGGCGGTGAAGCTCACATGGGGTCTCATAATCGCCCTCTTCGCCTCGGTGCTACTCTACGCGGGGGGGCTCAACGCCCTCCAAACCGCCACGATCACCGCCGCCGTCCCGTTCTCCATAGTCATGATGTGCATATGCGTATCCCTCATGAAATCCCTCCGAGCCGAGTTCGATGAAACCCCCGCCGAACCGAGCGGGCCGGAGACGAGCGAAGCCGCCGAGGAAGCCCCGGTCGGGGGCGCGAGCCAGCCGACGGCGGCCGCCCCGAGAAGGGGGAAGTGAGGTCGCTTCGCCTTCGGCTCCGCTCGCGGTTCTTAGTTCTTAGTTTTTAGCCAAGAACTAAGAACCGCGAGCGGAGCGACCTCACGTATAATCCTCCGGGTACGCCATACGAGGAGGCCACAGACTTGCCATCGAACGAGGAGATTTCTCGCGCGCTGGAAACCATCGTGACGCTCATGGAGATCCGGGGCGACGAGCATTACCGCGTCCTCGCGTACCAAAGAGCCGCCGAGTCGGTCGCCGCCGCCGGAAGCCCGGTGTCCTCCCTCGACGACCCGAAGGAGCTTCCGCACGTCGGCGATACGACGGCGGAGGTCATCCGGAACCTCGTCGCGGACGAGATGCCCGAAGTTCTCGACGAGCTTATGGCGGAGGTTCCGAAGGGACTCGTGGAAGTGACGCGGCTCCCCGGCGTCGGGCCTCGGACCGCCGGGCGGCTTTGGAAGGAACTCGACGCGACGAGCGTGGAGGAGGTGGCGAATCTCGAAGCGTCGCAAATTTCTTCTTTGAAAGGGTTCGGGAAGAAGAGCGCGGAGAAGATCGTGGCCTCGGCGGAGAAATACAACTCGGAGGAGCGGCGCATGCTCCTCCACACCGCGACCGCCCTCGGCGATCGCCTCCTCGATTTCGTCCGAAACCATCCGGCGACCGAAAAGGCCGACCTCGCGGGTTCGCTCCGGCGCGGGAAGGAGACCATCGGCGACCTCGACATCGTGGCGGCGAGTTCGGACGCGAAGTCCCTCGCCGCCGACTTCGCCGAGGCGGAGTTCGTCACCGAGGTCGTGGCGCACGGGGAGACGAAGGTTTCGGTGGTCGTCGTGGGGTCGGACGGGGGTGTGGATGTGGA
The DNA here is from genome assembly GCA_013697825.1 of Rubrobacter sp. Taxonomy (GTDB): domain Bacteria; phylum Actinomycetota; class Rubrobacteria; order Rubrobacterales; family Rubrobacteraceae; genus JACCWD01. The sequence goes on along the minus strand of JACCWD010000118.1, from coordinate 31,249 downwards.
TCTCCGCATCGTCGCTCCCGACGCATACGGCTCGCTCCTCCACCACTTCACGGGAAGCCAGGCGCACAATATCGTCCTCCGCGAACGAGCCGTGAAGATGGACATAAACATCTCCGAATACGGCCTCGCAAAGGCGGACGAACCCGAGAGAAATTACATCCCCGCCGAGACGGAAAATGAGATATACGAAAAGCTCGGCCTCGCGTACATCCCGCCCGAACTCCGGGAGGACTCCGGGGAACTCGAAGCGGCGGAGAAGGGCGAATTGCCGGATCTCGTCGAGGTCAGGGATATTCGGGGCGACCTCCACGTCCACACGAACTATTCGGACGGGAAGGGAACCATCGAGAGCATGGCCGAAGCCGCCATCGAACTCGGATACGAGTACCTCGTGTTTTGCGACCACTCGCAAAGCCTCCGCGTGGCGAACGGGCTTTCGCCAAAGAAGCTCGTCGAGAAGAACGAAGCCGTCCGAAAGGCGGACGAGAAATACGGCGGGATACGCCTTCTTTGCGGGTCGGAGGTGGATATTCTCAAGGACGGCGCCCTCGATTATGAGGACTCGCTCCTCGCCGACCTCGACTTCGTCGTCGCCTCCATACACACCTCGTTCCAAATAGGCGAGAAGGCGATGACCGACCGGATGCTCCGTGCCATAAACCATCCGCACGTCCGAACCATCGCCCATCCGACGGGGCGCGTCCTAAATCGCCGCGAGCCGTATGAAGTGGACGTCTCGCGCCTCATAAAAGAAGCCGCCGCGACGAACACGGCCCTCGAATTGAATTCGTACCCCGACCGCCTCGATTTATCGGTGCCATACGTGCGGGAGGCCATAAAAGCGGGCGTGAAGATCACCATAGACACCGATGCCCACGACGAGAGCGCGCTCTCGTTCATGAAGTTCGGCGTGACGCAGGCGCAGCGGGCGTGGGCCGGGAAGGGGAGCGTCATAAACTGCCTTCCGCGGGAAGAGTTCGAGGAGTATTTGAAGAGCGGGAAATAGAGAACTCTCAGCCATTAGCTTTTAGCGATTGGCAAAACAAAAAGCCGCCCGCTAACTGCGCGGTTTTCAAAGCGAAGCGTCGGGCCAGAGAAATTTCCGCCCCGACGCTTCGCTTTATTGCTCGGGTGCGGCTTCGCCCTCTGGGGCTTCGCCTTCTTGCTCTTTGAGTTCCCGAAGCTCTTCCTCGAAAGCCTCTGTATCCTCTTCGAACTGTCGTCTTTGCTCCTCTGCGGACTCGAACGCGGCGGCGGGCAGCCCGATTATGGCCCGCTGCTCGTCGAGGCGCATGGTTCCCCGGAGGTCGTTGTCCTCCACGACGAGAGCCGCCGAGAACGGTGCTTCTTCGGAGGCATCCTCGCCGTTCTCGCCCTCTTGTTGGTTTTAGGGCTGCGCGTCGGCGCGGTCAAGCAGTAAATAGCAACGGATAGGCATCCCCATGCGAAGCACGCAACGAAGGAGGCTCCGAATCTCTCCAGAGCCTCCTTTTTGAACCGATGCCATTCACACGAACGAGAGTCGCCTTCCCCCCGACCCCCTAATTCACGGCGCTCTCGTCCTTCTCGGCGACCCATACTCCGGGGTCTTCGGCGTCCTCGGCCTCGCCTTGATCCTCGAGCCAACGCTCCGCGTCTATCGCCGCCCGACATCCGTCGCCCGCCGCAGTGACCGCCTGGCGATACCGCGTATCCGAAACGTCCCCGGCGGCGAACACGCCCGGAACGCTCGTCATCGTATGCTCTTTCTGGAGGATGTATCCGCCCCCGTCCATCTCGACCTGCCCGCTGAACAGCCTCGTCGCCGGCTCATGCCCGATGGCCGTGAAGAAACCGCCGAGCTCGATGTCGCGAACCTCGCCCGTCTGAACGTCTTTCAGACGCGCCCCCGTCACCGCGTCCTCGCCGAGGATGTCTTCGACGGTCGTGTTCGTGAGGAAGTTCGTCTTCTCGTTGTTCTTCGCCCGGTCGAGCATTATTTTGGAGGCGCGGAACTCGTCGCGGCGGTGGATGATGTTCACCTCCGAAGCGAACTTAGTGAGGAAGAGGGCCTCCTCCATCGCCGTGTCCCCGCCGCCGACGACGGCGACCTTCCGGTCTTTGAAGAAGAAGCCGTCGCATGTGGCGCACCCGCTCACGCCGCGGCCCATGAGGCGCTTCTCGCCTTCGAGGCCGAGCCACTTCGCCTTCGCCCCCGTCGAGATGACGACGGATTTCGCGAGAACCGGGTCGTCCTCGCCTTCGGGCCACAGCTTGAAGGGCCGCTCGGAGAAGTCCACGCGCTCTATTTCATCGGGCCGCATCTCCGCCCCGAAGCGTGAAGCCTGCGCCTCGAAGTCGTCCATCATGTCCGGCCCCATCACGCCGTCGCGATAGCCGGGATAGTTTTCGACGTCCGTGGTGAGCATAAGCTGCCCGCCCGACTCGAACCCCTTGAAAAGAAGCGTCTTCAAATTGGCCCGCGAAGCGTAAAGGGCCGCCGTATACCCCGAAGGGCCGCTCCCGACGATCACGACATCATACGTATCCGACATCCGAATTCTCCTCTCGCGTATCCCATACGATATTTCCAACCCGTCTATTCTATTACGTCTGGCGAGCCGCTCAATTACACGAGCCTTACGAAAGGCTCTCTTTTGTGTGCCGCTTCGCTCGGGTCGCTCCCTTCGGTCGCTCCGGTTATTGGTTTTTAGTTTCTGCCAATAATCAAACCAGCAAAGCGAGTAAACTCCCACCATGCGCCGAGCTTCGGGATTCGCATTGCTTGTGGGTGTCCTCCTCGCCGCAGTGTCGTGCGGTGGAGGAACGGTCGCGACGGTCGAGCGGCCCGAGATTCGCGCCGCGCCGGAGGTTATAACCGTTCGCGCCGGAGATCCATCCGCCCCCGAGGGCATGAAAATAGGCGGCTTCGAGAGGCCGGAGAGAGCGCCGGAATACTCCATCATCGAGCGGCGGGAGATCCGCCGCGACGGCGTGAAGGCATCGAGGCTCCTCATAGACACGAAGGCCGAAAGCGAAGCCGAATACGAACTCATAGCACGGGACATAAAAGCCGAATACGCCTCATACGACGCCGTCTCCGCCGAAGTCACCGACACCTCCCGAGGCTTCGACTACAACGGAGCCATCCTGATTTTCAACACTCCCGAAGGCTCGTACTACATGGGCTTTCTATACAGTCCCCCGAGCAACCTCGGATACGTCGTGGACGTGGCCGAATAAACCCTTTCACTCCGGCGCGAAATCGGCGGGCCTCCTCTCACCCACCCCCGCCATAATCTCCTCCCCATAAGCCCGCAACGTCTCCTCCATCGCGTCGTGCATGAGATAGATATTGAATTGATCCACGCCGAGGTCTTTGAGGGCGCGTAGTTTCGAGACGTGATCCTCGACCGTCCCGAGGACGCAAAACCGATCCACGATCTCGTCCGGCACGAAGTCCGTCGAGGGATTCCCCGCCTTCCCATGATGCGAATAGTCATAACCTTCGCGCGCCTTTATGTATTCCGTCAATGCGAGCGGGACATCGCCGCCTTCGCCGTATCGTTTCACGAGGTCGGCGACGTGGTTGCCGACCATGCCGCCGAACCATCGGCATTGATCCCGCTGGTGGGCGAGGTCGTCCCCCACGTAAGCCGGAGCCGCGACGCATACTTTCACATCCCTCGGGTCGCGTCCCGCCCCCACAGCGGCGTCGTGTACGTGCTTCATCGTCCATTCGAGTATGACCGGATCGGCGAGCTGGAGGATAAACCCGTCCGCCTTCCGCCCAACGAGCGAGAGAGCCTTCGGCCCGTACCCCGCGAGCCACACGTCGAGCTTCCCGTTTTCTATCCACGGTATATGGACTTCGTTTCCGTTCACCTCGATGCTTCTTCCTTCGGCGAGTTCTTTTATGACGAACATCGCCTCCTCGACCTGTTTCAAAGTCGTCGGCTTCTTGCCGAGGACTCTTTGAGCGGAGTCGCCGCGCCCGATGCCGCATATCGTCCGGTTGCCGTACATCTCGTTCAATGTGGCGAACGTCGAAGCCGTCACCGAAGGGTCTCGGGTGGCCGGGTTCGTCACAAAAGGGCCGACGGTGATCCTCTCCGTCGCGGCGAGCATTTGCGAATATATGACGTACGGCTCCTGCCACAAAATGTGCGAGTCGAAGGTCCACGCATGGGAAAAGCCGAGCGATTCCGCCATCTTCGTGAGTTCGATGACGCGCTTTGCGGGCGGGTTCGTTTGAAAAGTCACGCCGAAGTCCATGAGGTCATTCCTTTCCCGAGCCGGACTCGGCGGCAGCGGCGCCGAGGGCGAGATAGACGCCGCCAGTGAAGTACCGTCCGGCGCGGCGGCTCTTTCCGAGCAGTCCCCTCGCCGCGCCGCCGAGGAGGGCGTAGAGGCCGTCGGTGAGGAGTCCGATCACGGCGAGCGTCGCGCCGAGGATCACGATCTGCAACCACGCCGAACCCCGCGACGGATCCACGAACTGCGGCAAGAACGCGAGGAAGAACAGCGCGACCTTCGGGTTCAAAACCTGTACCAGCGCGCCCTGCCAGAACACCCGCGAGAGCCGCGCCGGTTCCACGGAAACCTCTTCCTCTTTATCCTCGCGGGACAACAGGCGAGAAATCCCCAGCCAGAGAAGGTACACCACCCCGAGCCACTTCACGACCGAGAAGGCCGTCGCCGACGAGGCCACTATCGCCGAGAGTCCGACCGCCGCGAACGCGACGTGCGCCAGGGTGCCGACCTCGATTCCGAACACAGACGCAAGCCCCGCCGACCGCCCCTGATCCACGCTTCGGGCCACAATGTACACGACCGCCGGTCCCGGCACGATCAAAAGCGCCAGCGCCGCCACGACGAAAAGCCCGAAAGTCGAAAGCTCGGGCATAACTACTCCGCCACCGCTTCGCGCTCGGCACTCCGCTCGGGAACCGGCTCCGGGGCACGGCCCCCGAGCATCGAAAGCCCGAGGTACACAAGCCCCGCCACCGCGAAGGTGAGGAAGAGGCCGTAGTTATACAAGCTCTCTATGAACGTCGGCTCCACGAAGACCCCCGCGAAACCCGGCGTGGTCGCGGCCTTGAAAAAGCCGGGCAAAACCGGAAGCACGCCGACGAACACCGCGACGAGAGCCTTTATGTTCCATCCCTTCGAGTATGAATACTCGCCCTCCATCTTGTAAAGCTCCGAGAGGTCGAGGGTTCGTTTTCGGACGATCCAATAATCCACGATCATCACGGCGGCTATCGCGCCGAGGAGGCTTCCGTACCCCACGAGCCATGTGAAGATGTACGCCCCGACGTTGTCGAAGAGAACCCACGGGAAAGAGACGATCCCGATGAGCGCGGTGATGATGCCCCCCATCCGGAACGAGATGTACTTCGGGGCGAGGTTCGAGAAATCGTTCGAGGGCGAAACGACGTTCGCCGCCATGTTCGTCGAAATCTGCGCGATCACTATAACGACCATCGCGATGATGAGGACGATCGGGAGATCCGCCGCGACCCGGGTAATGAGCTCGACCGGGTTCCAAATCGCTTCGCCGTACACCACCACCGTCGCCGCTGTGACCGCGATGCCGACGAACGAGAACGCCGTCATGGTCAATGGCAATCCGATGGACTGCCCGATAATCTGGGATTTCTGGCTCTTCGCGTACCTCGTGAAGTCCGGGATGTTCAAAGAGAGCGTGACCCAGTATCCGACGTTCGCGGCGAGGCCGGGCCAGAAGAGGATCCAGAACGACGTGTTCCCTTCCTGAAGCGCGGCGGATTGCGAGAACACGTTCCCGATCCCCCCTCCCGCCACGAAACCCCACGCGAGGAGAGCCACGCCGCCCACGATGAGAAGCGGAGCGGCGAGAGACTCGAACACCTTCACGCCCTCGATGCCGCGCAAAATAATGGCGAGTTGTATCGCCCAGAAAATGAAGAAGGTTATGAAGGCGTGTCCGGCGACGTTCGCCCACCCGCCCCACACCGCCGTGAGGAGCGCGTCGAGGGCGAGGCCCCCGATCCACGTTTGAATACCGAACCACCCGCAAGCCACGAGCGCCCGCGCCATAGCCGCGAAATTAGCCCCCCGAACCCCGAAGGACGAACGAACAAACACCGGAAACGGAACCCCATACTTCGTCCCCGCGTGCGCGTTCATGAGAAGCGGAATGAGGACGATGAAGTTCCCGAGGGAGACGGTGAGGAGTCCTTGCCACCATGTCATCCCGGCGGCGATGAGGCCCGAGGCGAGCGTGTACGTCGTGATGACAATGGAGATCCCAACCCACAAAGCGATGAGGTTATACGTCGTCCACGTCCGCTCCTCCGGCCCGGTCGGGGCGAGGTCGTTGTTATAAAGCGACGACGCGCTGACTTCGGCTTTGATACGACCGAGTTCCGCCTGATCGTTTATAGCGAGGTCTCGAAATTCGTTTCGCTCCATCCGGTTCTCCCTTCGGACTTCATTCGAAAGTCAGGCCGTGACGTTCCAAAAGTTCCGGCACGACCTCCATGTGGAAAGTCAGGCCGTATTTCTCCCCGAGTTCCACGGCCTCCTCGAAATCCGGCTCCCCGTCGGTGGAGTATACGAGATCGGCCATCTCGTCGAAGTATTTCTCGAAGCCGGGAGGTGAAATTATTTCGATGAGCCTCGCCTTTCCCGGCCCCGCATTCCAGAAAGCGTGAGGCGCGCCGCAAGGTTTTATGACGTAATCTCCCGGCCCCGCCGCGAACTCCTCACCGTCCATCCACACCCCGATCTCACCCTCCACCACGATCGAGAACTCGTCCTCCCTCTCGTGCGTGTGCGGAGGTGCCGCCAAAACCCCCGGCTCCACCGGATGCTCGACTACCGAGAAAGCCCCGTTCGTGTCCTCTCCGAAGAGCTTGTGAACGGCCCACAGACCACCCACGTATACCGACGCCCCCTCACCCGCCCCGATAAAACTCCGCCTCTCATCCTCCATCCCGAAAACCTCCTCTCGACCTCTCTCGTTTACGCCCGGCCCGACATCCATCCCACCGTCTTCTCCGCGAGACGATGAAACGCCGCCACGCTCGCCTCGATGTCCTTCTCCGGCGTGTCCTCCTCTTTCGTGTGGCTGAGGCCGCGAAGGCTCTTCACGAAGAGCATCACCGTCGGCATGAGCGGGGCCATCTCCGCCGCGTCATGCAATGGCCCGCTCGGGAGGCGGTGCGATGTTCCGGCGACCTCCGATATCGCCTCGTCGGCGAGCTCGACGAGCTTTTCGTCGAAGGGCCGAGGCTCTATTTCCCACACCTTTTCCCATTCGACGGAGACATTTTCTTCATCGGAGATCAACTCGCCGTTCTCCTTCGCTCCCCGAAGCATGTCCGCGAGAACGTCGGCGTCGAGGGCGCGTTGATCGAGGGACATCTCGCACACCCCATTGAATGCCGTGACAATGGCCGGACTCACGTTCACAAACCCCGTCGTCGCCCGCACGTCGTCGCGGGCCGCCGCGTCGTCCCGGAACGCGATGGCCGAACGAGCCGCCGCGATGAAGGCGTCGCGCCTCACATCCATCGGCGTCGAGCCGGAATGGGCGTGTTGTCCGATGAACTTCACGACGTGCCGCTCGACTCCGAACGTCCCGAGGACGACCCCGAGCGGGAGATTCATCCGTTCGAGAACCGGGCCTTGTTCGATGTGGAGTTCGAGGTACGCCGCCGCGTTTTCGAGTTGTTTATGCGACTCGTTCATCCGGTCGAGATCCACGCTATGCTCGCGCAATGCGTCCGGGAGCGAAATGCCGTCTTTATCCGTGAGGCCGCGAACTTCCTCCGGGTCGAGCGCGTTCGCGCACGCCGACGAACCGAGGAGGCTCCGCCCGAAGCGCGCCCCCTCCTCGTCCGCCCAATCCACGAGCCGGACGGTGACGGGGAGATCCCGCCCCGACAAAGCCCGAATCGTCTCCATCGCGGCGATGGTGTTCAAACACCCGTCGAGCCATCCCCCGTTCGGTACGGAGTCGATATGCCCCCCGAGGAGGACGGCTTTCTCCGATGCTCCCCGGAGCGTCGCCCACAAGTTCCCGGCCTCGTCGCGCTCGACCTCGACGTTCTCTATTTCGGAGAGTTTGCCTTCGAGCCACTCCCTCGCCTTCACCCACTCGTCCGTCCACGCGACGCGGCGAGAACCGCCGTCGTCCTTCCCGCCCGTGAGTTCGGCGAGTTCCTTGAGTTCCTCGACGGCTCGTTTCGCGTCCACTCCGCCGTTCGGCATCACACCACCTTCTCCCCCGCCCCGACCTTCGAGAGAACGTCCTCGAAGATGTCGGCGGCCTCTTTCGCGGCCTCTTTAGTGAGCGTGAGCGGCGGGGATATGCGGATGGCGTTGCTCCGGAGCCCACCCTTCCCGACGAGTACGCCGCGCTCGCGGCACGCTTCGAGGAAAGCGGCGGCGGCCTTCGGGTTCGGCTCCCCGTCCGCTTCGATCATCTCGATGCCGAGCATGAGACCCCGGCCCCGGATCTCCCCGACAATGGCGTGGTTCTCCGCCATCTTGGCGAGGCGGTCTTTCAAATACCCTCCGACCTCGTCGGCGTTTTTCTGGAGGCCGTTTTCGAGGATGAACTCGATGTTCGCCAATGCTCCCGCCGAGGAGACATGGTTTCCGCCGAACGTCGAAATATGGAGCTTCGGAGAGATCGAGTCGATGATCTCCGAGCGTCCCATCACCGCCCCGATGGCGAGTCCGTTCCCGAGCCCCTTCGCCATCGTTATGAGATCCGGCACGACCCCGTGCGCCTCGATGCCCCAGAAATGCGATCCCGTCCTCCCGAACGCGGTTTGAACCTCGTCGGAGATGAAGAGGATTCCCGACTCGTCGAGAATGTTCTTCACCCGCTCGAAGTATCCCTTCGGGGGTTCGATGAAGCCCCCGACTCCTTGAATCGGCTCGGCGATGAACGCCGCGACGTGTCCGGTGGTCGTCGTCTCGATCACGTCGCGCACATCCTCGGCGGCGGCGGTTGCGAAATCCCCGCCCCGGTTAAGCGGGCTATAACTCCGGTGCGGGTTCATCGCGTACGACACGTCGAGCGCGGAGCGCGACGTCGAACGCCACGAAGACTGCCCCGTGACGCTCATCGTCCCGAAAGACCCGCCATGGTACGAGCCTCGCAAAGCGATGATCTCGCTCGAAGCGCGGAAGTTCGTGGCGAAGAGAAGCGCGGCCTCGTTCGCCTCCGACCCGCTCCCGACGAAGAACACTTTTTGATCGCCGGAGATCGGGGAGAGGGAAACGAGTTTCTCCGCGAGCTTCACCTGTTTTTCGATCATATAAAGCGTCGAGGAGTGCATTATCTTCGACGCCTGTTTTTGAACGGCCTCCACGATCTCCGGCACGTTGTGTCCCGATATAGTCGTCACGATGCCCCCGAAGAGATCCAAATATTCGTTTCCTTCGGAATCCCACACTTTGAATCCCTCGCCGCCGACGAGTTCCATCGGACGCTCGTAATTTAGTGAGATCCAAGCCGGGAGAACCACTCTTTGCCGCTCGCGCAATTCCTCGGGGTTCATATGCTCATCCCCCTCATATTGTCGGATGGTCGAACTTCCTCTCGATGAAACGCCCCGAACCATGCTCGGCGATTATTTCGCCGTTTTTGTACGCGAGGTTCCCCCGGACGTACACCTCCGACGGCCCGCCCGTGAAGCTCATGCCCTCGTACGGCGTATAGTCCACGTTGCCGTGGCGGTTCGCGACGGAGGCGGTCGTCTCCAGCGCGGGATCCCACAAAACGATATCGGCGTCGGCTCCGGGGATGAGCGCGCCCTTCCTCGGGTACACTCCATGCACCTTCGCCTGATTCGTCGAGAGGAGCGCGACGAATTGGTTTTCCGAAACTTTTCCTCGACCGACACCGTGCGTCCACAACGTCATCGCCCGCTCCTCGGCTCCGGGGCATCCGTTCGGGATCTTCGTGAAGTCGTCCGCGCCGAGTTCCTTTTGCCCCTCGTAATTGAACGAGCAATGATCCGAGCCGAAGATGTGGAGATCCCCGATTTGCAAACCTCGCCACAACGGCTCCCGATTCCACTTCTCGCGAAGCGGCGGCGAACATACGTACTTCGCCCCTTCGAAGCCGTCCTTTGCGAGGTCGGCAACGGAGAACACGAAATATTGCGGGCACGTCTCAGCATAAACCGTTTGCCCGAGTTCGTGGGCGCGGTGGATGGGTTCGAGGGCGGCGGCGCACGAGACGTGGACGACGAGGAGCGGAGCCTCGGCGACCTCCGCCAACTGAATCGCCCGGTTCGTCGCCTCGGCCTCGACTTCTTCCGGCCTCGTCAATGCGTGGAACTTCGGGGCGGTGTCGCCTCGGGCGAGGGCTTGTTCCTGCAATTTCGCGATGACGTCCCCGTTCTCGGCGTGGACCATGACGAGGACCCCGGCCTCCTTCGCGATTTGCATCGCCTCGAAGAGGTCGTCGTCCTCGGTATAAAGCGGGGTGCCTTTATACGCCATGAAGATTTTTATGGACGAGACGCCGCGCTCGGCGAGGCTCGGGATCTCCGCCTTTATCTCCTCGGTCAAATTCGTGATGGCGACGTGGAAGCCGTAGTCTATGAGCGCCTTCCCCGCCGCCTTACCGTGCCACGTCTCGATGGCCCCGGCGAGGGTTCCCTCCACGTCCTGCAAAGAAAAGTCAACGATGGTCGTGGTTCCTCCCGCGAGAGCCGCCGCCGTCCCGGTCGCCCAGTCGTCGGCGGTCATGGTTCCGCCGAAGGGCATGTCCATGTGGGTGTGTCCGTCGATGAAGCCGGGCATGACGAGCTTGCCCGAAGCGTCCACCGTCTCGGCGTCGTCGTGGGGCAAATTTCTCCCGACGGCGACGACCTTCTCGTCCTCTATGAGGATGTCGGCCTCGTAGCTTCCGTCGGCGGTCACGACCGTTCCCCCGGTGATGATCTTCCTGCTCAAAGTTTCTCCCCTCTTCGCTCCGCGCTTCTCACTATGAACCGAAATGCCCGGCCTCGCATCGGCCTCGCGGAGAGAAGTCCGGGACGCGAAGCGCCCGCGTTTTGTCCATCGGGCGCGAACGGGCGATGCATGGACCACCCGCCTCCACGAACACTCCTCTCCGGCATTTCCTCCCTTTCCGCGTGTCAGTATAAGGCGTGGCAAAGCGAATTGTAAACACCGCGGCGAAGCGGAGCGACCCGACCGAACGTGGGATAATCGAACCATGAAAGCCCGCCGAGCATACCTCGACACCGCCGACTCCCCCGCCGGGAAGGTCGCCTTCGCCGTGGACGAAGCGGGAGCCTTCATACGTCTCCGATTCGAGGAAGGCGATTACGAGACGGGGATGGAAGAGTCCCTCGAAAGCACGGGGTACATACTCGCGAAAGACCCGGACAAAACCGCGAAAGCCCGCGCGGAACTCCTCGAATACGCCGTCGGAGAGCGAAAGAAGTTCGACACGCCGCTCGCGACGACCGGATCGGCGTGGCAAAGGGAGGTGTGGATCGCCCTCACGCGCATCCCCTTCGGGGAGACGCGCACATACTCCGAAGTCGCGGCGGCGTGCGGACGCGGAACCTCGGCGGCGAGGGCGGTCGGGAACGCGAACGCGGCGAATCGGCTTCCGCTCGTCGTGCCGTGCCACCGCCTCGTCGGCTCGGACGGCTCCCTCACGGGCTTCGCCGGGGGCGTCCACTTGAAAGAAAGACTCCTCGTCCACGAGGCGAGGTTCGCCGGGAAGCCTTCCATACGAGGCGGCTGATACAAAACTTGGTCGACCCGGGTTGTTCGCGAGACTCCTCGAATACCGGGAGTCGGGAAAGGCGCGAAGGCGAAGGCCATATCCGCCTTCACGTCTTTCGAGTCCGGCGTGATCCGTGAGAGGCGGGGCGCCGAACACGATCTTTCTTTCTCGGCTCGTTGTTCACGAAGCACGACGGACGGGGCGAATTCCCCACGCCGACATCACCGACTTCGGCGAACCGGGCCGCCGCTTATCTCCTTCGGAGTACCGCGAAGCCCGTCAGCCCGGCGGCGAGCATGAGCGCGGAGAGCGGGAGAAGGAAGGAGGGGCCGCCCGTCGCGGCGAGGACTTTGTTCGGGACGGTCTCGGAAAGGACGCCGGTGCGGAACCTCGCGAGGTCGTCGGAGCCACCCGTGTCATATTGCGTCGCGGCGGGGCCGCCGGAGGTTTCCCCGTCGTCTTGAATGCACTCGTTGACCGCCGATTGCGATATGCCGAGATCCTGTGCGATCCCCGCCGCGACGCCGCCCCCGGAGTTCGACTGTACGGCGTTCGCGTACTGATTTATGACTTGCGGGCAAATCTGGACGTTTATCGTGACGTTCCCGCCCGTCGCCGTCGCGCCGTCCTCGCCCCCCGCCGAAGCGGTCGCCCCGGAAATCTCGGAGCCTCCGCCGTCGCCTTGAAGGCAGTGGTTCACCGCGCTCTGGGAGATATCGAGGTTTTGCGCGATGGCCGCGGCGAGGTCGCCGCCGTTGTATTGATCCGCCGCGGCCGCCTGGTTTGTGACTTGCGGACAGATTTGCGCGTTGAAGTTCACGGTGCCGCCCGTCGCCGTCGCCTGCGCGAGAGCCGTCGAGGATGCGGCGAAAGTCAATGCCGCCGCCAGCGCCAGCAAACGAAACATGCGACCCATAATCCGTCCCTCTCCTTCACATAAAACTCCGCGACCTCGGCCATTATGACATAACGCACGACCTCCGCTCCACCCGATCGGCTATAAACTGGGGATTCGAAGATCGCCGCCGCACACCGAGAAAGGACGACATGAGGGAGATCCCGGTATCCGAAGTCGCGCAAACCATCCGCGACCTTTGCATCGAAACAAACACATGCCTCCGTGACGACCATTTATCCGCTCTCCGTAAAGCCCGAGAGTCCGAGGAATCCCCTTTGGGGCGCGAAGTCCTCGAACGCCTTTTGGAGAACGCCGACGTCTCGTGCGCCGAGGGCGTCGCCTTCTGCCAGGACACCGGATACGCCGTCTTCTTCGTCGAACTCGGACAGGAAGTCCGCTTCACCGGAGGCGAGATCGGAGAGGCCATAAACGAGGGCGTCCGCCGCGGATACGACGAAGGCTATTTACGGAAGTCCATAATAAAAAGCCCCGTCGAGCGGACGAACACCGGCGACAATACCCCGGCCATCGTGTATTACGACATCGTGCCGGGCGAAAGCCTCGAAATAACGGCCCTCGTGAAGGGGGCGGGATGCGACAACATGAGCGCGCTAAAAATGCTCACCCCCGCCGAGGGCGTCGAGGGGATGAAGAAGTTCATAGTCGAAACAATCGAGAAGGCCGGGCCGAACGCGAGCCCGCCGCTCACCGTCGGCATCGGGATGGGCGGGCCGTTCGAGAAGGCGGCGATGCTCGCGAAGAAGGCGCTCACGCGCACGTCCGGCGAGCCGAGCCACGAACCGGGGATCGCCGCCCTCGAACGCGAACTCCTCGAAGAGATAAACGCCACCGGCATCGGCCCGGCGGGGTACGGCGGAACCGAGACCGCTTTGTGCGTCCACATCGAGAGCTTCCCGACCCACATAGCCGCCTTCCCCGTCGCCGTGAACCTCGACTGCCACTCCCACCGCACCCGCAAGGCGGTGCTTTAACGATGGCCGAGGAACCGAAACGACTCGAGACCCCGTTCACCTCCGAGGACGTCGAAGCCCTCCGAACCGGGGACATCGTCCGCATATCCGGCGCCATCTTCACCGCCCGCGACGCCGCCCACGCGAGGATGAAGGAGTCCATCGAGAACGGCGACCCCCTCCCCTTCGACGTGGAGGGGCAGACCATATACTTCACGGGGCCGGCCCCGGCGAGTCCCGGACACGTCCTCGGTCCGGCGGGGCCGACGACCTCCTCGCGCATGGATGCGTATTCGCCGCTCCTCATAGAGCGCGGCCTTCGGGCCATGATCGGGAAAGGACTCCGCTCCGATGAAGTAAAAAACTCCATGAAGGAACACGGATGCGTATACTTCGGAGCCGTCGAAGGCACCGCCGCCCTCCTCGCCCGATGCGTCAAGGAAGTGGAAATAATCGCATACGAAGACCTCGGCTCCGAGGCCATAAGAAAGCTCGCCGTCGAGGACTTCCCCGCCGTCGTGGTGAACGATTTATACGGCGGAGACCTTTATGTGGAAGGACGGGAGAAGTGGCGGCGGAAGGCTCGAAAATAGCGAGGAGCTCGCTTCGCTCGCCGTTCTCAGTTTTTAGTTCTCGGTTCTCGGTTTTTAGTTTTTAGCCGAGAACCGAGAACTAAAAAGAGCGAAGCGGCCTCATCCCTCCACGCGGAGTCCTTCGCCCGGCCCGACGGGGAGGCCGAGGATGGCCCATATGGCGAAGAGGAGCGTCCACAAAACGAGGAAAACCACCGTGTATGGGAGCATCATCGAGAAGAGGGTTCCGAAGCCCGCGCGTCGGTCGTATTGCTGGATGAAGGCGAGGACGAGCGGGACGTATGGATTGAGTGGCGTGAGAACGTTCGTCGAGGAGTCGGCGATTCGGTATGCGGCCTGCACGTATGCCGGGTTGTAGTCGAGGAGGAAGAAGAGCGGGATGAAGATCGGGGCGAGTATCGCCCACAACGCCGAGCCGCTGTATATCACGAAGCTCAAAATCGCGGTGACGAAGATGAAGCCGAAGAGAATCGGCAGCCCGGTGAGGTTTATGCTTTCGAGGAAGCCCGCGCCGCTCACGGCGATCCACGTCGAGAGGTTCGAGTACTCGAAGTACGCGAGGAACTGCGCCGCCGCGAAGATGAGCACGATGAACCCCGCCATCGAGGCGATCGTCTCCCCCATGAGCCTCGGAATATCCGCCGGAGTTTCTATTTCCCCGACCGTGACGCCGTACGCGAGCGCGACGGCGATGAAGAAGACGAATATGATCGGCACGACCCCGTCGAGGAGCGGCGAGGGGACGAGTCCGCCGTCCTCGTTCCGGAACGGCGAGCCGGACGGGAAGACCGCCGCCGCGAGGAGGACTACGTAAACCACGGTGGCGATGAGGGTGTTTCGGAGGCCGCGGTTCTCGGCGGGGGAGAGTTCCTCCATCGTCTCGATCTCGCTCCCGTCACCCGCCTCGGGATCGTATGCTCCGAGGCGAGGCTCGACGATGCGCTCGGTTATGAAGACCCCGGCGATGACGAGGACGGGGACCGAGGCGATCATGAAAAACCAGTTGCTCACCGGAGTCACGACGACATCCTCCGCCACCGACTGAACGACGCTTGTCGAGATCCCGGACAAAAGCGCGTCCGTGCTCGTTATAAAAAAGTTCGCCGAGAACCCGGCCCCGGCGGCGGCGAACCCGGCTGCGAGTCCGGCGAGCGGATGGCGTCCCACGCCGAGGAATACGAGCGCGGCGAGGGGCGGAATCACGATGAACGCCGCGTCCGAGGCGAGGTTGCCGAGGATGCCCGAGAGGACGACCGCGTACGTTATGAGCGACGGCGGGGCGTTCATAATGGTCTTCTTCATCACGGCTTCGATGAGGCCGACCCTTTGCGCGACCCCGATGCCGAGGATGATGATCAAAACCGTCCCGAGCGGCGGAAACTCGACGAAGTTCGTGACCGTCGAAGTGAGTATGTACTCGACCCCGGCGCCGGAGACGAGGCTTTGTATTTCGAGGGTGTCGCCGGAGGCCGGGTCGGTGAAGGACACTCCGAAGAGGCTCACGATCCACGAGAGAAGGACGGTGATGAGGGCGAGGTACACGAAGATCATGAACGGATGCGGAAGCCGGTTCCCGGCCCTCTCCACAAAGTCGAGGAACCTTTCGAGAAACCCCCGCCGCGCCGCTCCGTCCTCGGACATATTCATCTCCCCCGGTAGCTTCGGGGCATTTTAGCCTGTCAGCCGATCAGCTTCTCAGCCCGTCGGCTTTCCGGGACGGCGAGAGCCGGAAACCGATGCCACTTCCGAAAGCCGCGCACGCATTCTCCGCGAAGTCCGCCTTCCGGCGAAAAGCCGACGAAGGCGAAGCCGCCCTCAAAAACGCCCCGGACGGTACGGGGCGAGGAGCGAATCCACTTTCCCATCGAGTATTTCATCGGCGAGGAGCCTCCCGATGAGCGGCCCGAGCGTAACGCCGCTGTGCGTGACGGCCTCGAAGTATCCGGGGACATTCGGAACCGCCCCGACGCACGAATACCCGTCGCCCGGCACGGGCCGCCACCCGAACCGGGCCTCGACGACGGAGGAGTTTTCGAAGGCCGGGACGAGCCGCCGCGCCCGTTCGAGAAGCTCGGCGCAAAGCGGGTCTTCGATGCCGGAGAAATCGTCCGTGAGACGTTCGTCTACGGAGTCGTGGTGGAGAAGGATGAAACCTTCGCCGTCCGGGCGGAGGTTCACCGTCGGGGTGTGGATGAGACAGCGTATGGGGTTTTCCGGCGAGGACACTCGAACGAGAAGACCGCGAAACACGTCGAGCGGCAATCTCCTTCCGACCATCGCGGCGACGGAGGCGGCATCCGGCCCCGCCGCGTTCACGACGGCTTCCGTTTCGATGGTTTCGCCGCCTTCGAGCCGGACGGCGAGCTTCCCGTCCTCCGGCTCGATACCCTTCACGGCGATCCCGAACCGAGCGTCCGCCCCGTTTTCCCGCGCCGACTTTACGAGAATTCGCGCGAGGGTCGGGGCGTCAGCCCATGTTTCTTCGGGGAAGTGGGCGACCGGATCGTCGGGGTTCGGAAACACCGTTTCGGGTTCGAGTTCGGCGGATGCTTCGGCGGCGGTCTTCATCTCGGCGGCGTATCCCCACGAGCGGAGGCGTTCCACGCGCTCGGCGAGGGTTCGGTGTCCGCTCTCGCTTTCGGGGGCAAGGATGATGTTCCCCGTTTCGTGGAGCCATCCTCCTCCGAGTTCGCCGGAGAGTCGGCGATGTTCCTCCGTCCCGGCGAGATTAAGATCGAAGTATGGCTTCGGCGTTTTGTTATTCGCGTTCACCCACGCGAAGCTCGCCGAGGTCGTCCCGGAGGCGGGTTCCGAAGCGTCGAGGAGGACGACCTCCGCACCGCGTTTCGAGAGGGAATAAGCAACCGAGGCGCCGACGATGCCCGCGCCTATGACTGCGACTCGCGATGTGCCTCCCACAGCCGTGATTTAACTTTCCTTCCGCCACCGGAGCTTCGGGATGACCCGCTCGCCGTACGCCTTTATGAACTCCTCCTGATTTCGTCCGCAATTGTGGACGTACACTTCATCGAAGCCGAGATCCACGTATTTCTGGATATGTTCGAGATGCTCGTCGAGATCCGCCGACGTGAGAACCCGGTTCGCGAAGTTCTCGATACTCACTTGTTTCGCCATCGCCTGAAAGTCCTCGGGGTTTCGAATGTCGGCCTTCGGGAAGGGCATCCCGCCGTTCGGCCATTCTTTGACGGCGTTTTCCTCGGCCTCGCTTTGACTCTCGGCCCACGAGACGTGAAGCTGAATCATGCGCGGCATTTGCGAGGGGTCTTTATCCTCCTCCTTCGCGCCCTCCTCGAACTTCTTCATGAGCATGTTTATCTTTTCGTCCGGCGCTCCGACGGTGATGATGCCGTCGCACAGGCGACCCGTCCTTTTGCTCATGATCGGCCCCGCCGTCGCCACGTATATCGGGGGCGGCGCGTCGGGCATCGTATAAAGCTGCGCGCTCTCGAGCTTTATGTGATCCCCGGCGTACTTCACTTTCTTCCCGGAAAACAGCTTCCGTATGACCTCGATGGACTCCATGAGGATGCGGAGCCGGGTCGGAGCCTCCGGCCAATATTCCCCGACGACGTGTTCATTGAGGGCTTCCCCGGCTCCGAGGCCGAGCCAGAAACGCCCCGGATACATCGCTTCGAGGGTCGCGGCGGCTTGAGCGATGATCGCCGGATGGTACCGGAATCCCGGCGGCGTGACACCCGTCCCGAAACGCATGTTCGTGGTCGCACCCAAAGCGCCGAGCCACGCCCACACGAACGCGCTCTCGCCTTGCTCGGGCGTCCACGGATGGAAGTGGTCGGAGGCCATCACCGAGGTGAAGCCCGAGTCTTCGGCGACCTTCGACCATTTCAAGAGATCGGTGGGATGGAATTGCTCGAACATCGCGGCGTATCCGACGGTTCCGGTGGTTTTCATAAACGCTCCTTAATTTAGAACTCGGCCAAAAGGATCTCGACGCTGTTTTTCGCTCTTTCGTGGAGGGACAAAGTCCCCCCGGATATTCGCGACCTCGGCCTTGATCCGGGTGTCTCCAGAGATCAAAAAAGCTCTTCGCAAATAATCTATGGCGAGCAGCGGATTTCGCTCCACTTGCTCGGCTACGAGTTCATACCATTCCCCTTGCTTAAAAAAGTTGTCGAGGTACTTCTTCATCCTTTGTTCGAAGTTTGGATCGTACTTTATGTACTCGGTGCGTACGAAATCGGAGGGGATTCGTGCTTTCGGCGTTTTTATCACGATGGATTCCTTGCCGAGCGCGTGAGCCAATCCGACCTCATAGAAAACATTGCACTGCGTTGTGGTGGGCATTTCTTCATGGACTACCGCCACCGCAAGCGGGACGGCCACGATCATTTGCCAAATCTTGAACAGAAAGTCTCCGCCCGTAACTTCGCTGTCGGCGTCGATAAGCGCGACATCATGCTCTTCCAAAGCGCTCTTCAGCTTCTCCCGAATAGAATCGACTTCCGGGGGGACGGGATCCCCCAACTGGGTCATGAGGAAGCATGTTCGGGGACGATAAAGAATCTTTTCTTGGTAGGCAAGCCCTTCATTGAGCCTGTACAGAATCATTTATCGCGTTTGCGTGCCACCGGGATACCCTTGTATTTTCCGGGGCTTTTCTTCGTGTCGAGGATCCTTCCGACGGAGCGGTCTATCTTCACGTACCGACCCGTCTTCGGATTTTTCGTCTGAACAATGTCCCGCTTTTTCGTAGCCATTTCTCCGCCTTATTTTCTTCGAATCACCTAATTATACAGCCAGCGGACCCGCGGGCGACACGCCCCCTCCCTAAAAGTGATCCGTCGGATACACCCACGGGTCGCCGACGGGAAAATACTCTTCGAGGAGTTCGAGGGCTTTCTCCGAATCGGGCCGTATCATCCCATGCTCGGCGAGCTTCCGGGCCGGGAGATACCCGGCGTAAAGCTGCGCGAGCCGCCGAACGTCGAGCCGCACCCGATGCTTCGCTCCATTTCCCCGATACGCTTTCCCGCTCCCGACGGTGTATTCGCCATTGTTTTCCGGGATTCCGTAGTCGGAGACTTCGAGGACGAGCGGGGACTTCGCCTCGCGCCGGAGGTGTCCGAGCGCGCCCTCCACGTCCACGAGGCGGAGCATGAACTCGGTCTCGATCTTCATCTCGACGTGCGAACTCGCAAGGTACGGGTGGAGCGGAGCTCCCCGCGGCGCGTCATACGTTATGACATAGTCCATCGGGTCATAAGCCGCGAGGAACGAGAGAATCCCGGCCCGCGCCTCATTCGTCGCGGCGACGAGATTGAGGATTTTGACGGAACGTTTCTCTTCGTCCCCATCCACCATCCGAAAGAGGATGTACCCCTCGACGCTCCCCTCCCGCTCGTGGACGGCGAGGTTCCATTCCTTCCTTTCGGGGATTTTCTCCCACACCTTCCGCTTCCGCTTCACGCACAATTGATGCCACGCCGCCCCCTCTTCGAAAACGGAGATGAGGCCGGGAAGATCCCCGTCCCGAAACGCCCTCACGTTTCTTTGCTCGTCGGACGTTTCGAGTTCCCTCGGGTTGAGTTTGTACCGTATGGACTCCCCGGCGAGTTCGTATCCGTGCGCCCGGTAAAACGAGTGGTTGAACGGCCACAACATCGAGAGATGCACGCCCCGCCCGCGCATATCCGAAAGGAGCGTCCGCATGAGTTCCCCGGCATATCCGCGCCTACGGTACGCCGGATGGGCGAAGACCGCCGCCACGCCGTCCATCGGAAACGCCTCCCCGTCCACGAAGGCTTCGAGGGGAAGCACGGTCGCGCTCGCCCGAGCCTCGCCGTCGTCCTCGATGACGAATACTCCTTCGAGGTTCATGCTCGGGCTTTTGCCGGGGTCGTAGTATTCCTTCCAATCCTCCACGCTCCCCCCGAAGGCGAGCGAAGCCGCCCGCGAAAGCGCCTCGATGTCCCGGTCTTCGTACTTTCGCGTTTCCACTTTCCCTCCCCGTCTCGAACCTTCGCCGGGCGGAATTTTAGTCCATCCCCGCTTCCCTCTGAAACGCCGGGAGTCGGGTGGTTCTCGACTGACTTTTCCGAGACACCCTCGCCTCTCCGCCCGACGGACTCGAACGATGCGTCGGCGGGGATGCGCTTCGCCGCCTTCCCGACTCCCGAAGCGAGCGACGCGCCCCCCGGTTCCCAGTCTTTAGTTCTCGGTTCTCGGCTGAAAACTGAGAACTGAGAACTGAGAACGGCGAGCGACAGCGAGCGCCCCCCACTCCCGGTTTTTATCGCCCTTCGAGCTTTTCGGCGACCCATCGACACCATTCGGCATACTCGCGCTCGAAGCCGATGCCTCGCCTCAGCGCGGCATAATTCGCGAACCTCCTCGCACCGAACTCCTCCGGCTCGCCCCACTCCCGAAGCATCCACCGTTCGGTTTCTTCGTACTTTTCCAATTGCCCCTCATGCTTCCGCCCGAGTTCCCGGAACATCTCCGCCATCTCGCCCCGCTCCCCGAGCCACGAGAGGTACGCTTTCAAAGTCGCCTCGTCACGCGTCGGCCCGAGCCTCGCCGGAAGCGAAACCCACTCCCTCACCGCCAATAGCCCGTCCGCCGTGATCTCATACACTTTCTTGTCCGGCTTCCCACTCTGAGGAACCGCTTTATGGACGACCATCCCCCCCGCCTCCAATTTCGCGAGCTCCGGATAAATCTGGCTGTGGCTCGCCCGCCAGAAAAACCCAACCGGCTCCGCCATCCGCAATTTCACGTCATACCCTGAAAGCGAAGCCTCCGCCAGCAAACCGAGGATCGCAAACCCCAAAACCGAATCCCCCGCCCGTCCCATACGCCTCACACCCGATCCACGCCGCGTCTCGAAATTTTCATATGTATATCTTGACATATAAACCGCCCGACCGTACACTTCATATGTCAGTATTTACATAACGATGGTTCATTGGGAAGGAGGCGGCATGGGCGGCGGGCATTTGGCGGCGCGGGGGCTTCGATCCGGGGGGTGTGGTCGGCGGGGCGAGTTTTTCGGGGCGGACGTCGAGGGCATGAGCCGTGGGGCGAGGATCGGGGCGTCTCTCTCGGTCATCGTTCCGGTGGCATTGTCGGGGGTGTTCCTCTTCGCGTTCCTTCCGAATATGTGGTGGCTCCTCACCATATACGGGTGGGTCGTCTTTCCGGCCCTCGGCTTGTTTATGAGGGGAGTTTCGGAGGTTTCCGGCTCTACCGGGCGGGGTTCGCGGCCTTCGTCGGTTCCCGCCATCTCCCCGGAGAGGGAGCTTCTCGAAGCGCTTCGCGCCCACGGCGAACTCACCCCGGCGCGGGCGGCGATGGAGACTTCGCTCTCGGTCGACGAGGCGGACAAAATGCTCGGGGAGCTCGTCCGGGACGGGCATCTCGAAGTCCGGGTGAAGGACGGCGGCGTTTTCTACGCGCTGTGGAGTTCGGAGCCGCGATGAGCCGCGAGTCGAGAACGACGGCGGGAATACCCTCGCTCCTCGTCGGAGACCCGGCATATTCGGAGAACGCGCTCCGCCAGGATTTATGGCGAGCCGGACACGCCCACGCCGGATCGCTTCTCATCCTCTCGCTCGTGACGCTCCGCTACGTGGACGATGCGAACCTCCCGGAAACGCTCGAAAAAGTGGTCCGGCATTCGATCCCCGCGACGGCGATCCTCCTCCCGGCGGCGTTCTTCCTCTCGGTACTCTTCTCCCCCGACGCGACCGAGCCGAACGCGCTCATAAACCTCGCGTACATCGGGGCGATCTCGTTGGGAGTCGGACTTTTCATCCTCGGTGTCGGACTAATCCGGGGAAACCTCATACAAAGGGAAAGGTGAACGAACATGGCGAAAGTGATGAACGGACGCTTCACCGCGAACATGGACGAGCCGTTCGCGGTCTTCATGATCGGGATGCGAATAAACAACTTCCTCGCCGTCGGCAAATGGCTCCCCACCGTCCGAGCGATGGGGCCGATGCTCCGCGAGCTTTACAAGCACCCCGAAAAAGGCTTCCTCGGCGCGGACTTCTTCCTCCACCTCCGAGGCCCGATGCTCGTCCAATACTGGCACTCCTTCGAAGACCTCGAACGCTTCGCCAAAAACCCCGACGATCCGCATCTTCCAGCGTGGCGGCGCTTCAACCAGAAAGTCGGCTCCGACGGTTCCGTCGGCGTATGGCACGAGACATACACCATTAAACCCGGAACATTCGAAGCCATATACGTGAACATGCCCCCCCTCGGCCTCGCCAAAGCCACCGAACACGTCCCGGCAGTCGGGCGGCAAAAGACCGCCCGAAAGAGACTCATGCGCGAATAGGCCGCTTCGCGACCGAACTGAGAAACATTCCCAATAAACCGCTACAATTCCGTGTGGAAGTTTGGAGGCGTTGTCGGCGGGCGGGGAGGTTTCGGTGGCGGAGGAGGTTATGGGCGGGAGGTTCACGGCCCGGACGGACGAGTCTTTCGCGGTGTTCGTGATGGGGGTGAGGGTAAATCGGGTGTTCGCCTTCCGGGAGTGGGTCGGGGTGATGTCGTCGCTGCGCTCGATGCTTCGGGAGCTTCGCGAGAGGCCGGGGACGGGCTTCCTCGGCGGACATACGCACTTTTGCTGGCGGGGTGTCACGCTCTTTCAATATTGGAGATCTTATGAAGACCTCGAAAATTATTCGAGGAACCCGAACGAGGCGCACATGCCCGGATGGCAGAAATTCAACCGGAGGGTGAGGAAGGGCGGCGCGGTCGGGCTGTGGCACGAGGCGTACCTCGTCGGGCCGGGGTGTTATGAGGCCGTGTACGCAGACGTTCCCGTCTCCGGGCTTGCGAGGGCGACGAAGCACATCCCGGCCTTCGGCGGAAAAGAGACGCGTCGCCGCCGAAGAATTCGGAGCGGGACGGTCGAGGCGGGTGGGGAACCCGGCTCCGAAACGCTCGTCCCCGAATCTGTCGGGGAGGTCGGCTAACCGACCGTGATCTTCGAGTTCTCCGAGCCTGCGAAGAGCGCGGAGAATTCGGGGGCGGAGAGGCGGGCTTTGCATCGCTCGTGCCGATCATTAGCGTATGCGAGGAAGTCCTCGCCCGGCCTCGCATTGCCGTTGACGGTTTGCAGGAAGCCCCACAGCGACCAAAAGAGGTCGCACACCGGTTTTTGCATCTCGAAGCGGCGGCGGGCATCGTGCGGTATCGGGCCTCCGAAGTACGCTTCGAGGAATGTCCGGTCTTTCGATACGTCGAAGTCCGCCTCCACCGAGAGGTCGGCGAGATCCCACATCGGGTCGTTCATCCCGGAGTATTCCCAGTCAACGAGATACATCCGAAGCCCGCCGTCCACGAAGTTCCCCGGCCACGGATCGTTGTGGCACGGGGCGAGAGGCGGCGGGGGGAGCCTCCGTCTCATAAGACGAGCCGCTTCGAGGGTGCGATCGAGATCCCCGGGAAGCGGGACACGCGAGCGGCGGAGTGTCCGCGCATAAGCCTCGATCCTCGCGAAGGGGTCGAAGCGGGAAGCGAAACCCTCCCCGCACCGATGCACCCGCCGAAGCGCGGCGGCGGCCCTCGCCGGAGAAGTCGGGTCGGAGGCGAAACCCTCCACATCCATTCCGACACCCTCGATGAAGCGGCAGACCATCGTGCCGCTCTTCGCGTCGGAGAACAAAATCTCGGCGTTCACGCCGGATCTCGCGGCGATCCTCGCGTTATGCTCCTCGGCGGCCCGGTCAATATAGCCCGACGTCCCCATGCCCGAGAGGCGGAGGAGGAACGAGTCGCCGCCGAAGTCCACGCGGAAGCTCGAGTTCGTGAAAGAGTTCGAGAGGGCTTCGATCCGGACATCCCTCCGGGACGCGCCGCGGAACATGGGTATGCTTCCGAGAGCCGCGAAGGCTCCGCCCACACCTCTGGCGCACGACCGATCCGAAAGCATGATTCCTTTTCCACAACCTCGGGGTAACGGCCCGTATTGTAAACGAAATGTGAAATTCGCGTTAAAAAGGGGCCGCTTCGCTCGGATCGCCAAGCGACTTCACCCCGTAAAGTATCGAAATCTGCCCGATCTCCGTCCGGCGGGAGTCGCGGGCGGCGACGTATTCTTCGAGCTTTCCGCTTTCGTCCATCTCCTCGATCTTCGAGATGGCTTTGGATCTCTCCTCACCCGACGCGAGCGACCATATCGAGTCCCCGTCGCGCCATTCTTCATCGAGGGGGCCGCGAAGGTCGAAGTATGCGTCTCCCTGAACGATCGCGTCGACCGGAGCGATTCGGCCCCGGTATTCGAGTCCGGCATCCTCCATGAACTCGGCGAGCATCTCGGGCGGGGCGTATCGGCTTCGGAGTGAGCGGATGGCTTCGGGGATGAGCGAATAGTACCAATAGCCATGTTCGAGTTGTGTCTGCGAGCATGTGTTTATGGTAAGTACTCCGCCGGGCTTTATGACCCTCGCGAGTTCCCCGATGACGCGGCGATGGGCGGAGAAGTCGCCGCCGTTTTCGGGGAGGTGGTGGAGAACCTGGTTGACCATCACGCCGTCAAAGGAAAAGTCGTCGAAGGGGAGGGCGTCGATCGGGGCCTCATGGAAGGAGACGTTTTCGCCGGAGAGCTTCTCGGACGCGACCGAGATCATGGCCGGGTTCATATCCACGGCCTCGATGCGCCCGACGCGCGGAAGGAGCGCGACCGAATAGTTCCCCGTCCCGCACCCGGCGTCGAGGACGACCATCTCCGAGAGCGAAGTGCCCCCCATCGCCATGCACCCGGCGATGATCTCCGAGCCGACCGGCCTTCGGGTCTTGTCGTAGTTCCTCGACGCCCGCCCATAATCCTCATAACTGCTCACGCTCCGCCTCCGTCCTCCCGATTTAGTGAAACTTTTACCCGCCGTTAACGATCTTTTTACTCGAAGCCGGAGCTTCGCGCATATACTGCCCCCGTTTTATGCAACCGTTCGCAAAAGGAGCGTATGCTCGCCACAAGCGTCGGCACGAACCTCACGGGCGTGTACCAAAACGGCCTCGACGGCCTCCCGCCTGAACTCGCTCACCTCGAAACTCTCGCCCCGGACTTCGTCGAAGTGTGGCCGGAGTTCCTCGGCATCATAGCCGCCGGAGGACTCGACCGAAACCGGACGAACCGCGTGAAGGACATCCTCCTCGACACCGGACATTCATACACCGTCCATGCGCCGTTCGATATAAATTTGATGGACACGACCTCCGGGCTTCCGCACCGGGGGATGCTCGCCGCGAGCATACGCTTCGCGGCGGAGATCGAAGCCCCGACCGTCGTATGCCACTCCGGGCAACGCCTCGCGAGGCGCGACGCACTCGTAAGTTTCAAAGAGCAAATCGCCTCGCAACGCGAAGCCCTCCGCGAAGCCGGAGACCTCGCCGAAGAACTTGGCGTCACCATCGCCGTCGAAAATTATTATCCCGACGCGAGGATCGTGGGCGGGGAAGTATACGATACCTCGACGCGCCCCTCGGAACTCGCCGAGATGGTCTCCGAAGTGAACCATCCCTCCGTCGGGGTGTGCCTCGACACCGGACACGCCGCGCTCTCGGCGGCGGCGTTCGGCTTCGATCTCTTCGAGGAGTGCGAAATTGCGGCCCCGCTCGTCCACCACGTCCACATTCAAGACAATTTCCAGCGGGTGAACTTCACCGACGACCCGCCCGTCTCCGAACACCGCGCCTTCGGACTCGGCGACCTCCACCTTCCGCCGGGAAGCGGAACCATACCGCTCGTAAAACTCTTCGAGAGGATGGACTTCCCGCATGATCCTTCATACTGCGCGGAGCTTTCCGAGGAGTTTCCACATCTCGCCGGGGAGGCGTTGGCGGGGGCGCGGGGCGTTGTGCGGGAAGAGACCCGCGAGGCTCTCGCTTCGTAGCTACGCTTCGAACATTACAGTAAGCTCTCGACGGAGGTCAGATGCACGGCGAGGCTCGCGAAGTCCGTTCCTTCGAGCCTTTGGAGGAGTTTGCCGTCCGCCGTGACCATGACGATGTTCTCGTCTTCCGCGAGAGCCAGAAACAGAGCATCGTAAACGATAACGCCGGTATCGGCGGTGATCTCTCCCCACCGCGAGATGAGATCTTCGGTCGCGTACAGAGCGGCGGGAACCCCGTCGAATCTCGCCCATGTCTCGCGCACCTCCCCGAGCGACATCTCGCCACGACGATGTTGTTGCCAGACCGCATTGTATCCCTTGGGCATGAGCGTGGCGGGGGCAAGCAATTCGACCTCCCCAGCGGTGGCCGAGGCAAGGAGCTTTTCGGCCCTTTCCTTGCCTTCCTCCGGCACGTAAAACTTGACCGCGACGCTCGTGTCGAACACAAGCGAGCGACCCGCGCCCCCCTCTGTCACCGGGAGTCGCGGTCGGCCCGGACTATCTCGGTCGAGTCCGAGAAAGCCCGCCCACCGGCGGCCAATTTCTCCGAAATCTCCTTCGCACGGCGACTCGCCTCCCGAATGTCCTCCAGCTTCGGTACCCTCGTTGGCCTCAACTTCGTCTTCCTCTCCGCCATCATTTCACCTCCGTCTTCCAGCGAAACACAAAGACATTCTATCCCGAGCCGTCTTCACCGCCGTATGCTCGCCCCCACCCGCTTCATCGCCGTGCGGAAGTCGTACGTCGTCACCGAGAGGGTGGAAAGTTGATGGGGTGAGATCCGTTTGTCGAAGTCGCGGAGGTTTATGGTGCGCCGCATGCACACGAGGGCGGCCTCGCGGCAGAGGGATTCGAGATCCGCGCCCGAATACCCGCCCGTTATTTGCGCGATTTGCTCCAGATTCAAAGCGTCGTCCGTCGGCATCTCCTTCGTGTGGATGCCGAGGATGTGGAGGCGGGCCTCGGCGTCCGGCAGCCCGATCTCGATCTCATGGTCGAAGCGGCCCGGTCGCCGGAGCGCGGAGTCGAGCGCCGACGGTCGGTTCGTCGTCGCGATGACGCAAACTTGCCCGACGTTGTTCATCCCATCCATGAGAGAAAGAAGCTGCGAGACGAGCGTCGCCTCGAAGCTCTCGCTCATCGAGTCGCGCGAGGAGGCGAAGGAGTCGATCTCGTCGAAGAGGATCACCGACGGAGCCTTCGCCCTCGCCTCGGTGAAGATGCTCCGGAGCTTCGCCTCGCTCTGCCCCCAGTATTTATTGAGGATCTCCGGCCCCGATACCGCGATGAAATGCGCCCCGCTTTCATGCGCGACCGCACGGGCGAGGAGCGTCTTCCCGGTTCCCGGAGGCCCGTAGAAAAGGATGCCCTTATGGGGCCGGATGTTCAATTTCTGGAAGATTTCCGCGTGCGTGATCGGGAGCTCCACCGCCTCGCGGATCATGGCGATCGTCTCGCGCATTCCGCCGACGTCCTCGTACTTCGTCGCCGGGACGTTCCGGCTCCCCGCCGCCGTCCCGCTCACAGCCGCCACACCCGCGCCACCACTCCTCACGCTCTTCGCCAACCTCTCGATGAGAGTTTCCTTCTCCTCCCGAGGCGACTTCTCCCTCTCCCTCTCTCCCGGCCTCGCCCGCGTAACCTTCCAATTTCCAAGCTCGGAGCCGTTCTCGCGGTACCTCCACGCATCGTCGCGTCCGGGGTCGATCTTCTCCGGGAGGCGCACGACGAGTTCGGCGTTCGCATCAAGGTCGAGGATCGGACACCGGACGCACGGCCCGAGGTCGGAGAGGACGCGCTCGGTTATGGCTTCCTTGTCCACCTCGAAGACGCCGCCCTCGCCCATCTCCCCGAACGAGTACCACGAGTTCTCGGTGAGATGGTCGTTGTCGTAGACCCGAATCTGTCGGCACGGGAAAAGCTGGCGATCCTCGATGTTCCTCGGCGTGCACCAATCTTTGGCCGCCTTCCCGGAACGCTGCTTCCTGAAAAAGCACCGAATCCCCCCGGCGAGTTCGCCATGCGGAACCTCCTCGCCGTTCACGACGAAGCTCGCCAGCCTCTCGGATCGGAGGAGCGAGGAAAGCTCGTCCGCCGAGCGCCAATCCTTCGGAAGTTCGAGGGAGACGCTCACATTCCCGCCCGAACCATCCACCTCATAAGAAGGATGGCTCGAAGCGACCGACGCCGCCCGTCCGAGCGGGCCATTCGAGGCGAGGGGGAAACTCAACTGCAAATTCATCGCCAGATTCTAACCCACGAAATTTTCATTGACGCACACGCCCCCTCGATACGGATCGAAGCCCGGCATGTTTCATGGTCGCTTCGCTCCGGTTTTTGGTTCTTTGGTTTTGGTTCTTGGCTAAAGACTGAAAACTAAGAACCGAGAACGGCGACCGGAGGGAGCTTGTCGTACCATGAAAGCTCCGGCGAAAAGGAGGCACTTCATGGCGAATGACAACCCCCCGGTCTCGACGAGGCGCGGCGACGATGGAACCACGACGCTCCTCGGGGCGGGCCGCCTCGGGAAGGACGGCCCGGAGATCGGGGTTCTCGGCGACATCGACGAGGCCACATCGTTCATCGGGGTGGCGAGGGCCGAGGCCGACGGCGAGCTTGCCGAGCTTCTCATCGCCTCCCAAAGGCTCCTTTACCGGATCATGGGCGATGTCGCCATGCCGAAGGAGGACAACTTCGTCGGCGAGGACGACGTGAAGTTCGTCGAGGACGAACTCGAGAAATGGCGGGCGAAGACCGAGCTTCCGAAGGAGTTCGTCATTCCGGGGGAGACGCGGCTCGGCTCGCTCCTCGACGTGTCCCGTTCGGTGGTTCGCCGCGCCGAGAGGACGCTCGTCGCCGCCGGATACGCCAAAGGGCATCCCGATACGATCCGGGCCGTGAACCGCCTCTCCGACCTCCTTTTTATCGTGGCCCGAAACGCCGACAAGAAGAGAACCTTCTCCCGAGGCTCGTGAGCCGCCGAACGGGGACGCTTTCGGCGGTGCTCGGACGATTCTCCCCGGAATTCATATAAGATAAAGCGAGTATCGTACGCAAAGGAGGAGGGTTTTCGTGGCGACGGATTTCGGGGTTTTCGTTCCGCAAGGATGGAAGATGGATTTGACGGAGATAAAAGATCCCGTCGAGCAATACGAGGCGATGACGGACTCCGGCAAAAAGGCCGAGGATCTCGGCTTCGATTCGGTGTGGGTCTTCGACCACTTCCACACGGTTCCGGAGCCGACGAAGAATACGGTCTTCGAATGTTGGTCCATAACCGCCGGGCTTGTGCGCGATTTGAAGAAGGCGAAGGTCGGGCAAATGGTCTCGTGCAACGGGTACCGGAATCCGGCGCTTCTCGCGAAGATGGCTTCGACGGTGGATGTGATGAGTGACGGGCGGCTCCTTTTCGGGCTTGGCGCGGGATGGTACGAGCATGAATGGCTCGCTTACGGGTACGGGTTCCCGGAGACGGGGGAGAGGATACAGTCGTTCAAGGAGGCGTGCGAGATCATTCACCGCATGTTCACCGAGGACGATGTCGTCTTCGACGGGAAATACTATGGGGTGGACAAGCCGATCAACGAGCCGAAGGCGGCGGCGAGTTCGGGGAGCGCGAAGCATCCGCACGCCCCGTTCTGGATCGGGGGCGGCGGAGAGAAAGTTACGCTCAAACTCGTCGCCCAGTGGGGGGACGCATGCAATGTCTTCGGCGAGCCGGACATGCTCCGCCACAAGTTCGACGTTTTGAAGAAGCATTGCGACGACGTGGGGCGCGACTATGATGAGATCACACGCTCGAACCTCGTGAACATCCACCTCATCGAGGACGGCGCCGACCCGGAGGAGGCGACGAGGGAAGCGAGGGAGTCGAGGGGCGATCATTCGTTCGAGGAGTACGCGAACTCGAACAAGGTCGGGACGGCGGAGGAGATAACGGAACTTCTCAAAGCTCGCGAGGAGGCGGGGGTTGACTACTTCATAACGTACCTTCCGCGCATCGCCTACGACCACTCGCAGCTCGAAATGTTCGCCGAGGGGGTCATGCCGAACTTCCGGTGAGCGCGGGGTGGCGCTCCGAATCTTCAGAAGTTTTTAATCTTTTCCTCAGCACTTTTTAATCTTTCGCCTGTACATTATGTGGCGTGGGGCAGAAATGGACAAGAGGCGCGGACTGCTTGAGGCGCGCGGAACCCCGTTCTCCGACGGCGTGGATCACCCACCGCCGCATCGGTTTCGGGACTTCCCCCGCCGCTTCACTGGGCACCCACACTCCGCTCCTTGCCCTGCCTGCCCGTCTCGCCGTCCATGCCCCACATTCATTTCGAGCGCCGGTGCCTCCTTCCCTTTCTTCACTCCTCTACGCCTGACCCCGTTTACCATGGGGTTCACAAGGCAGAGGCCCGGCCTCTTCTTCGCTCGAAGCATCTTCGATCCGATGTTCGGCTGGAAGTTCGTACGAAACCGGATGGCAGATTAGAGTTTTCTAATCTTTCCATAACCTCTTTTTAACAGCGATGGACGAATATCATCGAAAGTGGCTGAAAGCCGCTCGACATCGGCAATTGTCAGGAGGCAGCTCTGAGGGTTCCACTTCTCGCGGTGGCGGTAGTAGCTTTGATGCTCTCTCTCGCCGGATTCATAGTCGGCGTGATTCTGGCGGGCGACGATGGGCAGTTGCTCGCATCCCGAGAACAGGTCGACGACGCCACGCCCGAAGAAACGCCTCTGGCTCAAAGCCCCTCCATACCGAGAGAGGACGTTGCGGGATCCGACATATCGGGCCTCAGCCGTTATCCGGGTTCGGTCAGGATCGAGTACATAAGGGAAGATCAGGGGAGCATGATCTGGACCGAGACCGAGTACCTCACCGACGCGGGCCTGAGTCAAGTCAGGGAATTCTACCGGGACTCCTTCAGGAGCGAAGACTGGTCCGTCAACGACGTGGGCTTCGCCCAGAACGCCTGGGTCTTCTTCATCGTCAAGGACGAGCGGGAGGTCTTCGTCGAGATCCGTCCCCGCGGAGACATAGTCGAAGTGGATATCGAACAAACGGAACCGAAGGAAGAAGCGCCGGAAGGAAACACAGGCGGCGGGGACGGAAACCGGGACAACGCGGACGACCAGCCGAACCAGCAAAGCCAGCCCGAACCCGCCCCCGAGCC
>JACCWD010000108.1 GCA_013697825.1 Rubrobacter sp. | reverse complement strand
GGGCGCATCAAGAGGAGGGTTTTCGCGGGTCGATCTCGGAGGACGACACGGTGAAAGTCCCGAGGGAGTTCGTGGAAAGGCTGACCGAGGCGGTTTGCTATGCGGCGTAACGGCTAAAGTCCAGCTTAGTTCTTGGCTGAAAACCAAGAACTAAGAACCGGAGCGAAGCGACTTCTTGTAAAATAACGTCCCGAGAGATTCGGGAAGCGTGATGTACATGGAAAGTCTATCGGCGATGCGTCGCCTTTTCGGCGACCTTTCAGGCTTTGGATCGTCTTTCTGTTTCAGGATGGGAATGTGAGCGTGGGTCACGGATCGGATGAGGTTCAGCGCGAGGATTTGCGTCGGCTTGCCGCCCGCGCCGAGGAGGCGGAGGGCGAGCGCGACACGATGAAGTCCCGCTATGAAGACGCCCGCCGGGAGACGAGGGCGGCTCGGCGGAGACTCGAGGCCGTCACGAGGGCGAGCCGGGATTTCACGAAGTCGGCGCGGGCGACGATGGGCGGACAGTACGAACTCGAGGGCGAATTGCGCGAGGGGCTGGCGCGCGAAAGGGCGGGCCGCGGCGAGGCCGAGGAGTCGCTTCGGCGGATGGAGACGCTCGTGGACCGCCTCGGCGTCATCATATGGGAGGCGGAGGTTTCCGAGAGTGGCGGAGTCGAGCGCTTCATCCTCGTCGGGAAGCATTGCGAGGAGGTTCTCGGATACCCGCGCTCTCGATGGTTCCGCTCGGCGGGGTTTTGGATGGAGGCGGTCCATCCCGAAGACCGAGATCGCGTCCGGGAAGCGTACGGGAGCGCCGTCCGCGAAGGTGTGGAGAAGCGGGTCGAGTTCCGGGTCTTCGCCGCCGACGGGGGGACGTTGTGGATCGAGGATCTCGTACAGCCCGTCGAGAACGGCGGCGGTCGAGTTCGGGGCGTCATGGTCGAGGTGACCGGGAGGTGGGAGGCCGGGGAGGCGCTTCGCGAGAGCGAGGAGCGGCTCCGACTCACGCTCGACGCGGCCCGGATGGGATATTGGAGCCTCGATCTCTCGACCCACGAAGCCACCCGCTCGACGCGCCACGACCGGATCTTCGGCCACGAGGAGATGCTCCCGCATTGGAGCTACGAGAGGTTCCTCGAATACGTCCACGAGGAAGACCGGGGCTTCGTGGCCGGGGAGTTCGAGCGTTCGCAAAACACCGGGGAAGACTGGGAATTCGAGTGCCGCATCATCCGGGCGGACGGGGAGGAGCGGTGGATATGGGCGCTCGGGAGCGTGCTTCTCCTCGACGGCGGCGAGCCGACGCGCATGTTCGGCCTCGTGGGCGACATCACCGAGAGGAAGCGCGCCGAGGAGAGGATCCATCGCAGCGAGGAGAGGTTCCGCCTCCTCTTCGAGCAAGCCAACGAGGCGGTCTTCGTCCACGGCCTCGACGGGATCATCACGCAAGCCAACGAACTGGCGCGCGAATCCCTCGGGTACCCGGGCGAGGAGCTTCGCGGGATGAACGTCTCCGACATCGAGATGAACGTCTCGACCGACGGTTTCGAGGAGATATGGCGCGAGGTTTTGCGAACCGGGGACCCGGTCGTCGTGGAGGGCGTGAACCGCCGGAAGGACGGCTCGACGTTCCCCGTCGAGGTGAGCATCGGTCGCTTCGAGGGCGAGGGCGAGCCTTCCATACTCGCCCTCGCCCGCGATGTGGCGGAGCGCAAAAAGGCCGAGGAGGAGCGGGAGGCCGCCCTCGACCGCGAGAGGCGGGCGTCGGAGAAGATCGCCTTCCTCGGCGAGGCGAGCCGGGGGCTTGCGAGCTTCCTCGACCTCGACGGCACGCTCGCCAAAGCCGCCCGACTCGCCGTCCCTCGCGTCGCCGAGTGGTGCGTCGTGGACGTTCTCGAAGACGGCGGGAACAAACATAGGTTGGCGATCTCCTTCCAAAACGGCGGGGAGACGGAAACCCGCCTCGAAGAACGCCCCGACGACGAGGCTCCCGAACCCGTGCGCGAGGTCATTCGGAGCGGGGAGCCTCGCCTCGTGGAGAGGGTGGACGAGACGCACCTCGAAGGCATCGCGACGGACGAGGAGCATCTCGAAAGGCTCCGGGGCTTCGGCCTCGACTCGTATGCGATCGTGCCGCTCCAGGCGAGGGGGAGGACATTCGGGACGATCACGTTCGCGCGCAACGACCCGTCGAAGCGGTACGACCGCGAAAGCCTCTCGCTCCTCGGGGACTTCACGGATCGGGCGTCGCTCGCGCTCGACAACTCCCGCCTCTACGAGAGGCAAAGGCACACCGCCAAAGTCCTCCAGCGGAGCCTCCTTCCCACCGACCTCCCCGAGGTTCCCGGCCTCGACATCGCCGCCCGCCTCCGTCCGCTCGGCGAAGGCATCGAAATGGGCGGGGATTTCTACGACCTCTTCGAAGCCTCCGAAGGTCGGTGGTCGGTGGTGATCGGGGACGTCCTCGGCAAGGGGCCGGAGGCGGCGGCGTCCACGTCGCTCGCCCGGTACACCCTCCGAAGCGTCGCCCGGAGCGAGGGGGTTCCGTCGCGCGCCCTCGAATCGCTGAACGCGGCGATGATCGAGCAACGCGGCGAAGACGACAGATTTTGCACCGTCCTCTTCGGAAACATCCGCCAAAACGACGGCGGCTTCACGCTCGATTTCGCGAGCGGGGGCCATCCACTCCCCGTCGTCCTCCGCTCCGACGGCTCCGTCGAGGAGGTCGGCAGGCACGGGACGCTTCTCGGCGTGTACCACGACCCCGAAATCTCCGACTCGAATATCAAGCTCGCTCCGGGAGACGCGGTCGTTTTCTATACCGATGGCGTGACGGAGGCCCGAAAGGACGGCGAACTCTTCGGCGAGGAGCGGGTGATGGAGAGCATCTCCTCATGCGCCGGATCCGATGCGCGGGGCGTCGCCGACCACCTCGAAGAAAGGCTCGAAGAGTTCTCGGGTGGCGCGCTCGGCGACGATGCGGCTATACTCGTTGTAAAGGTGGATGGAGAATCCGGAGTCGGCTAGAAGGATACCAATGCTTTATATGGACGGGTTTTTCGAGGAAGGCCGCGAAGGCGAAAATCCGGGGTTCGCATGAGCTCCCTTCAAATAGCCGTCGAGGAGAGGAACGGGGTTTCGACCCTTCTTCTTCGTGGCGAACTCGACATCGTCACGATCGGCAAGCTCGCGAGGAGCCTCTCGGAAGTCGAAAGCAAAGAGACGCGCACGATCGTCTTCGACCTCACGGAACTGGATTTCATAGACTCGAGCGGACTCCGAATCATCGTCGCAGCCGACACCGAAGCCCGCCGCGCCGGGGGGCGCGTCGTCGTGGTCGAGGGGCGGGAGGCCGTGAGGCGCGTCTTCCGCCACACCCTCCTCGACAAACGCCTCACCCTCGTCGAAGACGCGGACGAGATTTAGGCAGCGAAGCCGCCTGAATCTCGAACCATACGCAAAACATCTTTCCTTTCTCCACACCCCACCTTTCGCACACGGCATCCACGAGATAAAGTCCCCATCCGCCTTCGAAGGCTCCCGGCGTGGGCGGCGGCGGGAGGTCGAAGCCGTCCCCCGTGTCGCATATCTCCCCCGAGAGAAGCCCGCTTTCGACCTCGATGTGGATGTGGATCCTCCCGTTCTCCGGGGAGAGGTTCGCGTGGCGGATCGAGTTCGTTATTATCTCGCTGACGGCGAGGCGGGCGTCGTCGAGCTTGTGGGAGGGGACGACCTCCGCGAAGCGTTCGAGGGAGTCGCGGGCCTTTTGCGCGGACTCCGGCACGGGTGGGAGATCCATTTGTACCCTCATGCCCAATGCTCGCCTCTCGCCATCGAAGCCGGACGGACTCATCTCTCCGCCTTACCCGACACACCGACGGTATATTCATCGAGGCGTGTGGACGACACCCCGCGGGGGTACGTAGCGCGTCATGGACACCGCGACCATCGCACAGATCGTCTCCGCCGCCGGGACGCTGGCGTACCTCGTCGTCTTCGGCATACTTTATTATTTGCTCGTGCGCCTTTACCGGGAGGTGCTCGAAGAGACGCGGGCCGGGCGGCTGGAGCAAGAACGACCGCAGATCCTCGTCGAGGCCGACTATACCCGCCTTCCGAGCGTGGATCTCGTGATACGGAACATCGGCCGCGGCGCGGCGAAGAACATCTCCTTCGAGTTCTCCTCCCACGTCGAGGATTCCGAAGGCTTCGTCCTCACCGACCTCCCGTATTTCAGGCGCGGCATCGGCTTCCTCGCCCCGAACGCCGAGATCCGGGCATACTGGGACATCCTCGAAAACGTCGTGGCGATGCTCGAAGAAAAGGGCTTCGAGGACGGCATCTCCGTCACCGCCCACTACAAAGACCTCAACGAAAGAATATACGCCGACCGATGGACCTTCGATCCACTCCTCTATGAAGACAGCCATCACGTCCGCCAGGCGAGCATGGACGACCTCGTGAAAGCCGTCCGGGAAGTGTCCGAGAAGCTCGATAAAGACCGGGAGTCGTGAGGCTCGCTGTCGCTCGCCGTTCTTGGTTTTTAGTTCTCGGTTTTTAGCAAAAACCAAGAACTGAGAACGGTCGCGAAGCGACCAACCCCGCTATGATGGACGGCGAGACGTACGAAGGGGGATCCGTGGCGCACCATATAATCGACATCATCGAAAAAAAGAAGCTCGGAGGGAGCCTCTCGGAGGCGGAGGTGCGCGACGCCGTCACGGGGTATACCTCCGAAAAGATTCCCGACTACCAAATGTCCGCCCTCCTCATGGCGATCTTTATCAAAGGAATGTCGTACGAGGAAACCCTCTCTCTCACGAAGACGATGGCCGAATCGGGAGATTCATACTCTTTCCCGGACTCGGTGGACAAACATTCGACGGGCGGGGTCGGGGACAAAGTGAGCCTGACCGCACTGCCCATCGCGGCGGCGTGCGGCGCTCCGGTGGCGAAGCTCTCCGGGCGCGGCCTCGGGATAACGGGCGGGACTATAGACAAGCTCGAAGCGATACCGGGCTTCTCCGTGGATCTCTCGGAGGAGCGTTTCAAGAAACAAGTCGAGACGGTCGGGATGGCGATCACCGAGGCCGGGAGCCTCGCCCCCGCCGACAAAGCGATATACGCGCTGCGCGACACGACGGGAACGGTGGACTCCCTCCCCCTCATCGGCTCGTCCATCGTCTCGAAGAAAGCGGCGACCGGGGCGGGCCACCTCCTCTACGACGTGAAGCGCGGCTCGGGCGCGTTCATGAAGACCCCGGAAGAAGCGCGGGAACTCGCCGACCTCCTCGTCCGGCTCAGCGAAGACCTCGGCGTTAGGGCGTCGGCCTTCATCACCGGCATGGACGCCCCGCTCGGGCGAGCCATCGGAAACGCCCTCGAAGTCCGCGAGAGCGTCGCGTTTTTGAAGGACGAGGATACTCCGGGCGATCTCGCGCACATGGCCCGAAGGGTCGCCGTCCGACTCCTCGAACTGAAAGGCGTGTCCGAGCCGGACGAAGCCGTCGAAAGAGCCATATCCTCCGGCGCGGCGTACGAGAAGCTCGAAGAATTCGTCGCCGCGCAAGGCGGAGAAGCGGACAAACTCCCCGACCTCGAAGTGTCGAGCGAAACCCACGAAATAAAGGCTCCGCGCTCGGGGTTCGTCTCCCGCTTCGACGCGCTCGGCCTCGGGCGTGCGGCGCTCGCGCTCGGGGCGGGCCGGGAGAAGAAAGGCGACCCCCTCGACTTCGGAGCGGGCGTCGAAGTATTCGCGAGGGTCGGCGACGCAGTCGAGGCCGGTCAAAGAGTCGCGCTTTTATTCGGCTCCCGAAACATCGAGCGGGCGAAGAAGCTCGCCGAAGAATCGCTCGAAGTCTCGGGCGAGCCGACGGATGCTCCCCCTGCTATTCTGGATAGCTTGTGAAAAAGGAGGTTTCAGGCTTCGGGTTTCAGGCTTCAGGCAAAGACCCCCATCGGCGAGACTTTGCGGATGCGACGAAGCGCGGCAAACGTGAGTCGAACCGTGCGCGGCGCGAGCGAACATGAGTTCGTCCACCATGCCTGAAACCTGATGCCCGAAACCCGAAGCCAAGCGACCGAAGGGAGCTTCCATGCCCGTACATATTCGAGCCAACGAGGGCGATTTCGCCGAGAACGTTCTCATGCCCGGAGACCCGAAACGAGCGAAGTACATCGCCGAGAATTTCTTCGACGATCCGCGTCTCGTCTCCGAGGAGCGCGGGATGCTCGGGTTCACCGGGACTTACAAGGGGAAGCCGGTGTCCGTGCAAACCACGGGGATGGGATGCCCGAGCGCGTCCATCATCACCGAGGAACTCGTGCAACTCGGGGCGAAAAATCTCCTCCGAGTCGGGTCGTGCGGCGGGTATAACCAGGAAATGTCGCTCGGCGACCTCGTCATAGCGACGGCGGCGACCGCGCAGGACGGGACGGTTTCTTCCATAACTCAAGGCGTTCCGTATGCTCCGGCGGCGAGCTTCGAGCTTGTGCATGCGGCATTCCATGCGGCGGAGGCGGCGGGGAGGCGGTCGTTCCTCGGGCCGATCGTGAGTTCCGACCTCTTTTACGACCCGACGGACGACCCGGCGAAGTTGTGGGGCGGCCTCGGGGTTCTCGCGGTCGAGATGGAGGCGGCGGCGATATTCACGATCGCGGCTATGAAGGGCGTGAAGGCGGGGTGCCTCCTCACCGTCTCGGACACGATCGGGAAGGAAGAGGTCGTCCGCATCTCGGACGACGAATTGAAGCGCGGGGTGGACAACATGATGGAGCTCGCGCTGGACACCCTCGCCTCGTTGGACTAAAGTGAGCCTTAACATTGTGGAGCAGCGCGGGACGGGCGGAGACGCGCTCGGGGCCGAGGAGGGGCCGGACTTTGACGATCCTCAACGAATCGGGGATACCGGACGTTCTTCCGCCGTTGCATGCGGCGAATAGCCTTGCCGAAAGGCTCCCCTCCGCCCTCGTCGTCGTCCTCGGAACCCGCTCGGAGGCGTTCGTCGCGCAGTCGCTCCCGGCTCCGCCCGCCCCCGGATATAGTTCGGCTCCGCGCAGCCCGAGGGTCGTCTTCATGGTTCTCGGGGAGGGCGAGGCTCCGGAGCAAGGATATATAGCCTCGCGCGTCGTCGAGGCGGCGGCGGGTTTCCGACGACTCGAAGCGGTGTTCGTCGTCGCGGGCCTCTCGGCGCGGAAGCTCGGCATCGAGGCGGAGTTCGAGGCCCGGCTCGCCGAAAGGAGGCTCGAGCTTCCGGTGGAGGCCATTGACCCGGACGCGCCCCATGAATCCCCCGGTGTCCTCTCCACCGACCTCGAAGACCGGACGGTCGCCGCGCTGCTCGCGATGTGTCCCGAACAAGACTCCTCGGAACTCATAGAGAGGACGAACCCGGAGAAGCAAAGCCGATCCTCGCTCTTCGGCAATTTCCTCGGGCGGGGCCGCGAAGACGACGAGGACGACGGGACATCCCCCGTCGTCCTCGCCGGGGCTTTCGGCTCGGCGGCTTCGGGGCGGGAACTCGCCTCGGAGATGCGGCGGGTCGGGCTGAAATTCGCGGGGAGCGTGCCGTCCGCCCGGCTGCGCGACCTCCCGGACATGGGCGAGAACACCGTCGTCGCCCTCATGGACGCGAACCTCTCCGAGACCGTGAAGGCCGCCCGGGAGCGCGGGTCGAAGGTCGTTCAAACCCTCATGCCCGTCGGGGTGGACGGGACGGCGAGGTTCATTCAAGAAGTCGCCGAGGCGGCGGGCGCGAACGCGAGCGAGCTTTCGAAAGCGAGGTCGGTGTGGGAGGGTTTCCACGACCTTCGGAACCGGATGCGCGGAAAGAGGCTCTTCTTCGCCGGGGACACGGGGATGGAGCTTCCGCTCGCGAGGTTTCTCGCCGACGCGGGGGCGGTGGTTCTCGAAGTCGGGGTTCCGAGGCTCGACCGGACTTTGCTCTCCGAGGAGATACACGCCCTCGGGCCGGACGTGGATGTGGTCGAGTCGCCGGACTGGCGGGGGCAAATGGAGAGGATCGAAGACACGAGGCCGGATTGCGTCGTCGCCAGCGCGGGCCTCTTCGCGCCGCTCGTCGCGAGGGGCCACCTTTGCCGCCTCGCGAGCGACTTCGCCCGGATGGGGCCGCACGGATACGCCGGGGCGAGGCGGATTTTGGAGTCCTTCGATCGAGCCTTCGAGCGGGCCGAGAGGCTCGACCACTCGATCGGGTTATGAAGTTATGGAGAACGTGAGGGCATGATACGGAATCCGGGTGAGATCACTTCGCGTGGCCGCTTCGCTCCCGGTGGGATCGCACCGCTTCGTGAGGCCGTGAGAGTGGATTGCCGAAAGCTCGACCCTTCCACGAGCCGGGGTTCGGGAGATACTCCGCCAGAAGGAGCGTGCTCGCCGACCGGAGCCTCGCGGTTGGGAGGGTTCACATCCATGAACTCCGCGGTGGGATCCCTCCGCTTCGTGGGGTCGCTTCGTACTCGACCTCACCGAACGAGCGTCCCGCGAACTTGCGAAGCCGGAAGCGATGGAACCATCCGCCCGGATTCGCCATGAGGATACTTCGCGGAGTATACGAGGGGC
Organism: Rubrobacter sp.; assembly: GCA_013697825.1. GTDB lineage: Bacteria > Actinomycetota > Rubrobacteria > Rubrobacterales > Rubrobacteraceae > JACCWD01. The sequence goes on along the minus strand of JACCWD010000108.1, from coordinate 7,112 downwards.
CGGGAAGCTACGGGGTTCTCCGCGTCGCCGCGAGCATGGACAACGTCCACGCCGTACACCGCGCCCTCCCCGGCGAAGGATATTTCCCCGCGCTTTACGGGAAATGGGAGCGCGACGGGTTCCCGCCTCCCGTCACGCTCAGCCCGGTGTGGAAGCGCCCCGAGGACACGAACTCGCCGGGGGATCTCCCCCGCGACATCGCGGGCGCCATACGGCGGAACCCCGAAGCACGAACCGTCGTCCTCACCCGCTCGGAGGCCGCGCTTCTTTCGGGCGAAGAGCCGCCGGAAATATCGCTCCCGGAGGAAAACGCTCCGAAGCTCGTGCTTTGCGAATGGGAAGCCCCCGACATCATCGAGACCGAGGCGGCGGAACTCGCCCTCGAAGACCTCGTGAGGGCGAACGTCGAGAAACCCGACAATGTCGAGAAGAGCGCGAAGCCCTCGGTGAACCTCTTCGGGCCGCCGATATTCGGCCCCGGCGCACAGGCCGAGTACGACGAGGTCGAGCGGCTCCTCGCGCTCATCGGGGTCGAGGTAAACATCCGCGTCCCGCTCGGATCGAGTCCCGACGATCTCGCGAAGCTCACCCGAGGGTGGGCGAACTTGCTTTTGTACCGGGAGATCGGGGAGTCCGCGACTTTGTATTTGCAAGACGAGTTCGGAATGGGGCGCGTAACGACGCCCATGATCGGGACGGTCGGAACGGACGCGGCCCTCAAAGGCATAAGCACTTTATGCGGCCTCGAGCGAACCGCCGTGCAAAGGGCGGTGTGGGGCGAACTCTCCCGGAACGCGAAGCTCCCGTGGTACGCCCGCCTCGCGCCGCCGGAGGCGTTCGAGGGACGGAAGGCGTTCATCTTCGGCGACTTCACGTACACTCTCGGCCTCGGGCATACGATCTCCCGCGAGGTCGGGCTTTCGGTCGCGGCGTGCGGGACGTATATGAGGCATCTCGGGCGCGACTTCCTCTTCCACGCCGACACCTTCACCGACGACGCCTTCGTCTCCGACGACCCCGACGACGTCGCCTCGCGCATCGAGCGCGCGAGGCCCGACCTCGTAATCGGGACGCACCTCGAAGAGGACGTGGCCGACTCGCTCGGCATACCTTTTTTGCAATTCTGTCCGCCGAGCGTGGATCACGCCTTCATCGAGCAGCCGCTCATGGGGTACGCCGGGTCGAGCTTCCTCGCCGACGCCCTCGAAAACTCGCTCCGCCGCTTCGAGGAGAAGACGGAGGCGTCCGAGGAGCCGGAGATGCCGTGGTCGGAGGAGGCGATGGAGGAGCTCGAAGGAATCCCGACTTTTCTGCGCGGAAGGGCGAAGAGACTCGCCGAGGATCGGGCGAAAGACCTCGACGAGCCGGAGGTTACGCGGGAGATCTTTTTGGAGTCGAGGCTTTGAAGTGAAGGCTTCAGGCTTCAGGCATCAGGTTTCAGGTGGTTTTGGAGGGGCTTCGCGTGGGGATCGCCGCGTCGCGGAGGGGCGTGCGGTTTCGTATGGAATGCGGGCATCGTCCCCGCCAGAGGCATCGTCGGAATTCTGTATTTCCTGAAGCCCGATGCCTGAAGCCTAAAAAAGTATAATCCCCGCCATATGGGAATTAGAGACTTCATCGAGTATTTGACGGCGCACCGGGAGCGTATGGAGAAGGTTTCTTCTCTCTCGGAAGACGAGCGAAGGGAAACTCTCAAAGAGGCGGAGATGATGGTCGGGATGGCGGATGCGGCGGTTCGGGAACTCGAGTCGGTTTTGCAAAATCGACGGGTTAATTTGCCCGAGGAGCACGCGCTCCGCTTCGCGCAGGATGTGTTTTCGCACCTTCGTTCGGAGGAGGAGAAAGTGAAGGCGGGAATAAAATCCCTCCCCGACTGAGTTTTTCCGGGGAGCCTTTCGGGGTAATTCGGAAACTGCGGGGGGTCGGTTGCGTATGAACTCCCGGCAAGAAAAAAGCGCTTCCTTCCGAAGCATCGAAGCGCCGACTGGAGGTATTCGCAAGTTGGCATTGAAGCCGAGTTTTTCGATTTCGAGGTTTTTCGTGGTCGTCGCGGCGACCATCTTTTTCGTGGCGGGGTGTTCTTCGGGGAACGAGGCCGCGCCGAAGAGCGGGAACGTCGCGGAGGCTCCGCCGAGCGTCACGTCGGACATTCCGGAGGAGGAACCCGTCGCGCAGGTCGCCTCGCAGGTGAGCCCGAGCGTCGTCCAAGTCAACGTCGAGGCGGTTCAGGAAACGCCGTTCGGGACTCAGGAACAGGAAGGTCTCGGGAGCGGCGTCATTTACCGCCAAGACGGATACATCATTACGAACGCCCACGTCGTCGCGGGGGCCAGCGAGGTGAACGTCGCCTTCGCCGACGGGACGACGGAGGTCGGAGAGGTCGTCGGGGCGGACGAGCGGACGGACATCGCCGTCGTGCGCGTGGATCGCGACGGGCTTCCGGCGGCGAGCTTCGCCGACGAGACCCCGGACGTCGGGCAATTCGCCGTCGCGCTCGGGAGTCCGTCCGGGTTCGAGTCCACGGTCACGTATGGCGTTGTGAGCGGATTGAACCGGGAGGTTCCGCCGGAGTTGACGGGTGGGACGCAGGCGGCCTCGCTCGTGGATCTCATCCAGACCGACGCGGCCATCTCGCCCGGCTCATCGGGCGGCGCGCTCTCGGACCGGGATGGAGAAATCATCGGCATAAACGTCGCGTATCTCCCGCCGGAGACGCGGGCCGAGAGCATCGGCTTCTCGATTCCGGCTACGACGGCGACCACCATCGCCGACCAGCTCATCGAAACCGGGGACGTGTCGAGGCCGCTCATCGGGATCATCCCGATAGACATAAGCGCCGCCGACGCCGAGCAATTCGGCATCTCGGGCGTGGAGAGCGGCGGCGCGGGCGTCGCCGAGGTCGAGCCCGGAAGCCCCGCCGACGAAGCGGGCCTCGAAGTCGAGGACATCATCACCGCCATAGACGGCGAACCCATCGAAAGCTCCGGCGACCTCTTCGCCGCGCTCCGAAACTACGACCCCGGCGACGAGGTCGAACTCACCGTCGTCCGCGACGGAAGCGAAGAAACCTTCGACCTCACGCTCGGCGAACAATCATAACAGCCGCGAATCGTGGAGCCGCGAACCGCGAATCGAAAAACACGATTCGTGGTTCGCGGCTTTTTGGCGAAAGGCTGGAAGGAGGAAATATGTGGAAGAAAAGGTTTCTCGAAACCTTCGCCATCGTCATCATCGGCGACGGTGTGATCGAGGTTCTCGCCCCGCGTGAACACTCATTGCTTTGGCACGTCGGCCCCGGAAAGGGGGTCGCCCGCTTCTTCGCCGAGAACCCGAAATACATGCGCCTCCTCGGCCTCTCGCAAATCGGCTTCGGAGTATGGCTCGCGATGCGCCAATATCGGGGTGAATGACACCGAACGGCGGTAAAATCCGGCGTATGAAGCACGCGCCCCCGAACCACCCGAAAAGCCGATAAACGTGGCCCATTCGCACGGACACGACCATTCCCACGGACACGCGAACAAACGCGCCCTCGCGGTCGTGCTCGCGCTCACGGGGACGTACATGGTCGTCGAGGTCGTCGGCGGGCTTTTGACGGGTTCGCTCGCGCTTTTGGCCGACGCGGCCCACATGGCGTCGGACAACTTCGCCATCGCGCTCGCCCTCTTCGCTTTCTGGCTCTCCTCGAAGCCCTCGACCCCGAACCGGAGCTTCGGATACAAGCGGGCCGAAATACTCGCCGCCCTCGCCAACGGCATTGCCATCGTGGCGGTGTCGGTGTGGATCTTCTTCGAGGCGGCGCGGCGTTTCTCCGAGCCGCCGGAAGTCCTCGGCGGGTGGATGATGGCCGTCGCCGTCGTGGGGCTTTTCGTGAACGTGGCGGGAGCCGTTATCCTCGCCCGCTCCGCCGGGGGGAATTTGAATATGGAGGGAGCCTTCCGCCACGTCCTCGCCGACCTCCTCGGCTCGGTCGGTGTGATCCTCGCCGCCGGGGTCATCGTCGTCACCGGATGGACGTACGCCGACCCGCTCATAAGCGTCGGCGTCGGAGTCCTCGTCCTCGCAAGCTCGTGGAAGCTCCTCAAAGAACCCGTGAACATCCTCCTCGAAGCCTCGCCGCCGAACATAAACGCCGCCGAAGTCGGGAACCGGATGGCATCGTCGCCCGGAGTCGCCGAGGTTCACGACCTCCACATATGGACGATCACCTCCGGCTTCCCGGCGCTCTCGGCGCACATCCTCGTCGGCGGGGACGAGGATTGCCACGCCCGGAGACGGGACGTAGAGGACATGCTCCGCGAGCGGTACGGCATCGGACACACGACTTTGCAAGTGGATCACATCGGCGACCACGCCCCGCACGGACAACGTTTCCTCCCCCTCGGCAAAAAGTCCGAATGATGCGGAAACCGGATGATTGCTTCGGGGCTTTCATCTTCGTGATGTCGAGTCCGGGCGGAGAGGCGCGCCTCGGAGGAAACACCGAAGCGATCATCGGACTCGGCATGGGTCGTGAAATCGCGAGCCGATTCGTGGGGCCGGATCATACGACCCACAATCCCGCGAAACGTCGCGCGTCGGAACGCCGGGCGACACGCCTCATGGCCCGCGAAAGCACCGACGATGGAGCCCGATGGGTGGATCCCGCATGAGAAGGCCGAGGCCCGCCGAGGGGTTCCCGGCTTTCCCGACCGGGCGGTGGGCGCTCCTCATAGCCGTCGCCGTTCTTTGCGCCTCGCTCTTTTTGCTTCCGGGGGTTCGGGAGATCGTCGCGGCCCTCTTCGAGGCGGCGGCGAGGGGCGACGGGGCGGCGATACGCGACGAAATACAAGGCTATGGCCTCCTCGCGCCGCTCGTCTCCATCGGCGTCGGGCTCCTCCACGCCGTCGTCCCGTTCCCGATGGAGATACTCGCGCTCGCGAACGGCCTCGCGTTCGGGCTCTTCGGCGGGCTGTTTTTGACGTGGCTCGGGTGCGTCCTCTCGGCGCTCGTGGTTTACGGCGCGGGCTATCTGTGGGGGACGCCCCTCTTCGAGCGGGTCGTCGCCGAGAGGCATCGCCGAAAACTCGACGGCCTCCTCGAACGGGAGGGGGCGTTCCCGCTCCTCGCGCTCCGGCTCATACCGCTCGTCCCGTTCAACGCGATATGCGTCGCGGCCGGGGCGGTTCGCGCTCCTTTGTGGACGTACATGTGGACGACCGCCGTCGGGATACTCCCGCTCGGCGTCCTCCTCACTTTCGCGGGGAGCCGCTTCGGAGAGGCGGATGGAGTCTTCGGAACGGCTTTCTGGGTGATGAGCTTCGCCTTCCTCGCGGCGGTGGCCTTCGCGTGGGTCTCGTTCCGTCGGCGGGTCGGAGGAAAGCGAGAAGTCGAATAGTCGAAGTATCTTCGACCTCGTATGCTACGATTTTCGTGAGACGGCGAACGACGAGAAGGGATTTTCTTGGGAACGAACAGAAGAGGTCGCATACACCGCGCATCGGAGAACCAGGGCGGCGGCAAAAAACTGTACATAATCATTGGTGCCGTGGCGGCGGTGTTTTTGATCGGCTTCGGCGCGCTCGTGTACTTCGACAGCCAGCAAGGGCCGGGCGGCGCGCCAGCGGGGGTCGCGACCTTCGAGAACCTCGCCCGCGACCACGTTCAAGATTCGGTGGATTACGAGCAAAACCCGCCCGTCGGCGGCGAGCACGACGCAGCGTGGCAGAATTGCGGTTTCTATGAAGAGCCGGTGAGGAACGAGAACGCCGTCCATTCGCTCGAGCACGGCGCGGTTTGGATCACGTACTCCCCCGACCTCCCCGACGGCGAGGTGGACACCATACGGGAGATCGCCAACGGGCAAACATACATCCTCGCCTCGCCGTACGAAGACCTCCCCTCCCCCATAGTCGCCTCGGCGTGGGGAAACCAACTCGAGCTCGAGAGCGCGGACTCCGAAGACCTCGACCAGTTCATCCGGGCCTTCCGCCAGGGGCCGCAAACCCCCGAGCCGGGAGCCGCATGCACCGGAGGAGTCGGAAGCCCCTCGTGAGGGAGTTCTTCGAAAAGCTCGGATACCGCGACGCGGCGTCCCTCCTCCTCTCCGTCGTCGCGGTGGCGGCGGTCGCGGCGGCGTTCCTCGGATACCTCGCGAACCGCCCGCCCACAGACGACTCCGACGAGGCCGGGTTCGCCCGCGACATGATGGTCCACCACGCGCAAGCCGTGCAAATGGCCGAGATCGTCCGCGACAAAACCGAGGACGAAACCATACGCGCCATCGCCGGGGACATGGCTATAACGCAGCAAGGGCAAATCGGACAAATGCAAGGCTGGCTGAATGTGTGGGGACTCCCCATCACCGGAACCGAACCGCAAATGGCGTGGATAGGACACGAAGTCGAGGGACGCATGCCCGGCATGGCAAGCCCCGAGGAAATTCAAGAACTCGCCGAAGCCCCGCCGAAGGAAGCCGACGAAATATTCCTCAGGCTCATGATCCCGCACCACGAAGCCGCCGTCCCGATGTCCGAGGCCATATACGACACCGACCACCCCGCCGTCCGCCAACTCGCCGAAGCCATCGCCATCTCCCAAGAATCCGAGATACAAATGATGGAGGCCATGCTCGAAGACATGGGAGCCGAACCCCCCGAGCCGATGGACATGAACCACGAAGGCCACGACCATGAATAGAGAAATACCCGTCGCGTGCAAACTCTCCGAGCCGAGCCAGTCAAAGCGCGAAGCGGAATTGGCGCGAGTATTCGAGGACAGCCTCGGACACTCCGAACTCGAAGACGGCTACGAATTCGAGTTTCCGGGCGGGAGGGAGAATATCGAGAAGCTCATCGAACTCGTCCTCTTCGAGCGAGAATGCTGCCCGTTCCTCGCGTTCGAGTTCTCTTTCAGTCCGAATTCCGGCCCGGTCGCACTCCGGGTTCGCGGCCCCGAGGGATCGAAGGAACTAACGGTAGTTTGTTGTTAGTGGACATAAAGATATAGTCCCTCCCCGCGGAATAAACATTCAAGCAGCTTTCTCAGCCCCTCCGGCGGGTCCTTGTCCGAGTACGCTTTCCAGTAACGCCGCAGCATTACGTAGGGCTCCAGCCATGCTCGCACCTTCCTCA
>JACCWD010000076.1 GCA_013697825.1 Rubrobacter sp. | reverse complement strand
CTTGAAGGGCTGCCTGCTCCTCGGCGGCCGCTTGCTGATCGGCGAGTTCGGCGGCGGCTCGCTCCTGCGCGGCGATCTCCGCCTGAAGCGCGGCTTTCTCTTCGGCCTGGCGGGCGGCCTCCTCGTTGTCGGCGATCTGCGCCTGGCGGGCGGCCTGGCTCTCGGCCTCGGCAGCGGCCTGGCGGGCGGCCCGCTCGGCCTCGGCAGCGGCCTGGCGGGCGGCGGCCTCCTCGTTGTCGGCGATCTGCGCCTGTCGGGCGGCCTGGCGCTCGGCGAGCGCGGCCTGGCTCTCGGCCTCGGCGGCGGACGCGAGCTCGGCCTGTATCTGCTTCTCGGCGGCCTCCCTCTCGGCGGCGGCGCGCCTCTCCGCCGCCTCGTCCTCGGCGGCCCGCTGCGCGGCGGCGGCCTCCTCGGCGGCGGCTTGCTGCGCGGCGGCCCGCTCAGCGGCCTCTTCGGCTTGCTGCCTCAAAGCCTCGGCGAGGGCGTTCTCACGCTCGCGGGCGGCGAGGATGCGCTCCTGCTGCGCCTGCGCCTCGGCGTCTGCGAAGAGCTGCGCCTGAATCGTCGCCTGCATCTGTCCGTCCAAAGAATTGAGGTACTCCTGCGTCTCGGCTTCGATCTCCGCAGCCTCGGTGCGCTGCGCGGCCGCAGCCTCCACCGCGGCGGAGCGATCCTCGCGCTGCTGCTCGAGAGCCTCGCGGTCGGCGGCAAGCGTGTCCCGAAGATCGCTGACGCGGTTCACCTCGGCTTGCTGCTGACCGAGGACCCTCACCCAAAGCTCCATCCGCGCCGCGAAGTCCGAGAAGCTCTCGACCCCCACAAGCACGTCTATGAACCCGACGTTCCCGCTCCGGTAAACCCTCGATGCCTGATCCTCAAGGTTCCCCTGAGCCTCGATAAGCTCCTTCTCAGCCTCCATGAGATCCCCACTCGTCGCGTTTATGTCCGAGTTGAGAGCCTCAAGCCCCGCCAAAGCCTCATCATAAGCCTCATACGCCGCCCCGACTTCTCCTTGCAACTCAGCCAATCGCTCCTGCGCCTCAGCCGCCTCAGCCTCCATCGAAGCCACATCGCCCGACGACTGCGCCCCCGCTGGCAAAGCAACCAGAAGTACCGCCACGATCGCAGCAAGCGTTGTTAAGATACCGGTTCTCCGAGGCATGGCCGAACCCCCTCCATATAGTCTGTTATTAAACTTGCTCGGGGGATTCGCCCCCCCCTCCAGCCGTGCAATCTAAAGAACCCGCAACCTCGCCGCAATACCCCTAAACATCGCAAAACAACCGAAATTCCGCCGAAAACCGCTTATTTATCGGAAAAACCGTGTTTCCACCCCGAAACGATTTTTTAACAAAACTTAATAGTTTCGTTACGGTTTGGAGAGGTTTTGCCCCATCGGGGGTTTTCGCGGGATGTTTACGAGATGTTCGCGGGGAATTTCCGCCTCAGCCGAGGGCGACGTCGAGGGCCATCATGACGGCGAAGCCGAACATGAGGGAGAGGGCGGCGATATCGGGGGAGCCGCGTTTCGCTTCGGGGATGAGTTCTTCGGCGACGACGAAGATCATGGCCCCCGCTGCGAACGCGAGAGCGTACGGAAGTATCGGCTGCGCGACGATAACGACGGCGGCTCCGACGACGGCGGCCGCCGGCTCGACGGAGCCGGAGAGTTGCCCGTAGAAAAAGCTCCTCCGGCGGGACATTCCGTCGCGGCGGAGGGGCATGGAGACGGCGGTTCCCTCCGGGAAATTCTGGAGGCCGATGCCGATGGCGAGCGCGACGGCGGCCCCGAGCGTCGCCCCTTCGAGGCCCGAGGCGACCGCCCCGAAAGCGACCCCGATGGCGAGCCCCTCCGGGATGTTGTGGAGGGTTATCGCCGAGACGAGAAGCACGCTCCGCCGCCACGTCGTCTCGACGCCTTCGGCCTCGCATCTTCATCCCCGGATGGAGGTGCGGGAGGGTCAAATCGAGTGCGCGGAGAAACACGCCGCCGAGGAGGAAACCGATGACGGGCGGAAGCCACTCGGGAAGAGAGCTTTCCGAAGAAAGCTCGATCGCGGGCGCGAGAAGCGACCAGAAACTCGCGGCGATCATGACCCCGGCGGCGAAACCGAGCATCGCGTCGAGGAGCTTCCGGGGAACATTCCTCGTCCCGAACACAAGGGCCGCCCCGAGCGCGGTCATCCCCCACGTAAAAAGCGTGGCGATAAATGCCTGCAAAACCGGGGTAAGCCCGACGAAAAACTCCATCAACTCCGGCTCGCAAAGATATTTTGACCTCGATTAAATCCGTTGTCAGGCATCGCTAATTATTACCACCCGACGCCGCATGTTTAACCCGAATGTTCGACGGCATGGAATTCGGGGGGTCGCTTCGAGGTTTTCGGGAACCGTCTCCTGCCGGAGAGTCTCACTTTCACAGAGCCGGGAGGCGGTAGTGGCGGGTTTGAAACCCGCCCGCACGGGGGGTCGGGGGTGCGGTTCGCCTCCGGCTCCCTCTCCACGGCGGCACGGCTTCCGAGGAGCGGTGCTTTCGTCGGATGCCGCGGTGCGAGGGGGCTTCGCACGGAAGCGATGCCATGCGACGGATTCGGTGGCCGCAGCGGGGCGTCGCTTCATATATTCCCCGACCCCCGAAGCGAGCGACGCGATCTCCCGACTTCCGGCGACCGTCGGGGGCGGAGCCGTCGGATGTCGCGGCGGGCTTCGCGCGGAGTCGACATCATGCACCGGGTTCGATGGCCGCAGCGGGTCATCGCCCCATGTCTTTCCCGACTCCCGGCATTTCCGGCCTTCGCCGACCGGAGAAAGGGCCGCGTCCCGACGGGCGGCGCGCGAAATCTCCGTGCGAGACGACCGCTCGCCGCGAGGTGTTTATGCCGAGTCCGGATGCTCTCTCGCATTCACCGGGCGCGTCTCTTTGGCGGCGGGGCGAGGTTCTCCACGCGAATCCGGCGTTATTTCGTGGGCCGCCTCACGCGAGGCTCTCGGTTCTTTCTCGGGCGGCGTCGCAGCCTTTCCTCGTCACGGCGACTTCTCCGCTCGACGGCCTCACGATGAAGCCTTCGCGGAGGGCGTCCTCGAGGGAGCGTGAAACCTTCCCCTCCTCCCATCCGAGGCTTCGGGCGAGGGTTTCCTCGGTCGTTTTCTCACCGAGGGTTCCGATGCGCGAGAGGAGGAGGTCGCGGGAGAAGACGCGGCGGTTCTCACTGCGGCGGAGGAAGGCCGCGGCGAGGCCGTGCGACGGCGAGAAGAGGAGCGCGAGAAGGAAAAGAACGCCCGTCATCGTCGCCATCATGCCGGAGATCGAGACATCGAACAAAGCGGCGAGAAAATAACCCGAGACGGCGGAGAGCGTCCCGGCTCCGACCGCGAGAGCCATCATCCGCCAAAGTTGTTCGGTGAGAAGGTATGCCGTCGCGGCGGGGGCGATGAGGAAGGCGACGACGAGGATCGCCCCGACCGAATCGAACGCTCCGACGACCGTGATCGAGACCGCCCCCATGAGGAGATAATGGACGAGGACGGGCGAAAGCCCGACGGCGGCGGCGAGGCCCGCGTCGAAGGTGGCGATTTTGAGTTCCTTGTAAAAAAGGAGGACGAAAGAGACGGCGACGACCGTCACGATCCCGAGCGTCCAAAACGACATCGGCCCGAGGTTCACGCCACCGATGATGAGCGAGTTTAGCGGAGAGAAGGCGATCTCCCCGTAAAGAACATGCTGCAAATCGAGGTGCACGCTCCCGGCGAAGCGCGATATGAGGAACACCCCGAGCGCGAAGAGAGCGGTGAACACGATGCCGATGGACGAGTCCTCTTTCACCCGCCCGGTGTTTTTCAACGCCTCGATGAGGAGGGCGCAAAGGAGTCCGAAGACCGCCGCCCCGACGAGCGAGGTGAGAGCGCCGAGCGACTCCGAGATGAAGAACGCGAAGACGATGCCCGGAAGCACGGCGTGGCTGATCGCGTCCCCGATCATCGCCATCTGCCGGAGCACGAGGAGCGTCCCGAGGAGCGCGCACGGAACCACGACGAGGATCGCCGTCGTTATGACGATGAAGTCCGCGCTCATGTGGAACCTCCGAGAGCCGCTCTCCGGTTTCGCCTCTCCCGCATCCGACTCCACAAAAACCCGTGCCTCGCGCCGAAGACGAGCGAGAGGAGGAAGATCCCCGTCGCCGAGAGGACGATGATCGGCCCCGTCGGGAGGTTCGACCCGGACGCGCTCACCATCGCCCCCGAAACCCCGCTCAAAGCCCCGAAAAACCCGGATATAAAGACCATCCCCGAAAGTTTGTCCGTCCATTGCCTCGCGGCGGCGGCGGGCGTGATGAGCATGGCGGCCATCAAAATAACGCCGACGGTTTGTATCCCGATGACGATTGCGACGACGATGAGCGCGGTGAGGAGAACGTTCAATTTCCCGACCGGGAAGCCCATGCTCGCGGCGAACTCGGGGTCGAAGGAGAGGATTTTGAACTCCTTGAAAAGCACGAAGACGACGAGGAGCGCGGCGGCCGCCAATATTCCCATCGTGACGACATCGCCCCGGACGATGGTGGCGGCTTGTCCGAAGATGAAACGGTCGAGGCCGCTTTGCCCGGAGTTTCCGGAACCCGCGATGTACGTGAGAAGGACGGTTCCGGCTCCGAAGAACACGGAGAGTACGATGCCGAGCGCGGCGTCGTACTTTATGCGAGTCGTGTTCACGACGGCGATTATGAGGAGCGCGCCGAGGCTCGCGGTGAGCGCCGCTCCGAGAAGGAGCACGAACGGCGCCCGAGTCCCCGAGAGGAGGAACGCGACGCACACGCCGGGGAGAGTGGCGTGCGCGAGCGCGTCCCCGAGGAGACCTTGCCGCCGGAGAACCGCGAAACACCCGAGAGCGCCGCTCACAACACCGAGAACCGCGCACCCGAGAGCGACGTTCCGGAGCGTATAGTCCGTGAAGAGGGCCGCAACCAGTTCGAGCATCGCTCAGCTTCCCGCGAGGTACGAGACGTTCCCGCCGTACGCCTCGGAGAGGTTCTCTTTATTGAAGACCTTCTCGACCGGGCCTTCGGCGACGAGGTTTTTGTTCAAAATTACGACCCGGTCGAAGTATTCCGGAACCGTCCCGAGGTCGTGGTGGACGACGATGACGGTCTTCCCCTGTGATTTGAGTTCGCGGAGAAGCTCGACGATGGCGCGTTCGGTTTTGTAGTCGACGGCGGCGAACGGCTCGTCGGTGAGGTAAAGGTTCGCGTCTTGCGCGAGGGCGCGGGCGAGGAACACTCTTTGTTGCTGGCCGCCCGAAAGCTGCGAAATTTGCCGATCGGCGAACGAGGCGATCCCGACTTTTTCGAGGCATTCCATCGCCGTCTCGCGCTCTTTGCGGCCCGGTCTCCGGAACCATCCGAGCTTTCCGTAAAGTCCCATTTGGACGATGTCGAGCGCGCTCGTGGGGAAGTCCCAGTCCACGCTGCCTCTTTGCGGGACGTATCCGACGAGGTGGCGGGCTTTCTCGAAGGGCTTCCCGTACACGAGGGCGCGTCCGGCGGCGGGTTCGATCATGCCCATCACCGCTTTGAGAAGCGTCGTCTTCCCCGCCCCGTTCGGCCCGACGATGGCGACGAGTTCCCCGTCGGGAACCTCGAAGCTCACATCCCAAAGCACGGGCTTGTCACGGTACGCCACCGTGAGCCCCGACACTTCGAGCGGCGTCTCGTCGGGAAGCGCTTCGAGTTTCCGGTTTTTTCGCTCTTCCATCTCCACCTGTCTCATATGTCTTTCCTTTTGGTCGCTTCGCTTCCGGTTTTTAGTTTTTAGTTCTTGGTTTTTGGTTCTTGGCTAAAAACTAAAAACCAAGAACCAAGAACGCGAGCGGAGCGAGCCTCACCCTCCGAGTCCGGCGACTATGGTGTCGGCGTTGGCGCGGAGCATTCCGGCGTACGTTCCCTCTTCGGTGCCCGGTTCGCCCATCGCGTCGGCGAAGAGTTCGTCGCCGACGGCGAGGTCGAGGCCGCGATCCTCGGCGGCCGCCTCGACGGCTTCGAGGCTCCTCGGAGAGACGCTCGACTCGGGGAAGATCGCCGGTATCTCCTCCTCGACGAGGAAGTCGGCTAGCTCGCTCACATCGCCCGCCCCGGCCTCGGCGTCGGTGGAAATTCCCTGCAAACCACGCACCTCGAAGCCATACGCTCCCCCGAAATACCGGAAAGCGTCGTGGGAGGTGACGAGGATGCGATCCTCTTCGGGGATCGTCTCGACCTCATCGCACACGTATTCGTGCGCCTCCATCGCCTCGGCGCGATATTCCTCTCCGCGCCGCTCGAAGTCCTCGGCGGCGTCGGGCTTGAGTTCGGAGAGTTGCTCGACGACCGGGCCGACGCCCGTCAGCCAAAGCTCCGGCGCGAACCACACGTGCGGGTCGGCTTGTCCCTCATAATCCTCCGACGGAAGGAGGTCGTCCTCCGGAATCTCCGACGTAACCTGCACGGTCGGCGTCTGCTGGCCGATCTGGATGAGGGTGTCGTTCAATTGCCCTTCCAGGAAGAGGCCGTTGTAGAAAATGACGTCCGCCTCCTGAAGAGCGCTTATGTCGCCCTGGCTCGCCTCGTAGAGATGCGGGTCAACCCCCGGCCCCATCAAAGCCGTCGTCTCGACCTCTTCACCGCCGATGGTTTCCACCATGTCCGTGATGTGCGTCGTGGTCGTCGTCGCCTGTATCGTGCCTTCCACAGCCCCGGCCTCGCCGGACTCCCCACTCCCTCCGCACCCCGCCGCGAATAACGCGGCGAGCGCCGCACCGAGCAAAAGCCCGATTCCTCGCGCAAAACCGACAGTTTTCGACTTCTCGAAATTCAAAGATCCCATACTCGCTGAATCCCTCCGACTCATTGATTTTAGTTTTGGCTAAAGTTTGCACTAATATTTGTCAAGCGTCAAGCGATGCTTCGGCTCAAAATATATTTTGGTCATGACACGATCATGGCTCGCGGTTTTGTTTTCATGGCGCAGGAGACGGCGGCTTCGAGGCCGACTTCGCGGTATCTTTGGTCGGGGATGGAGGTTCCGCGGTGGCCTTGAATCGCGAAGCCACGTTTGCATCTCGCGCCGCCCTCGACTTTTTGGACATATCCGTGCCAGTTCGTGTCGGGGCCGAGTTCGGGGGCTTCGGGGAAGAGGTAGCAAACTTCGCCGCGCCGCATCTTCCTCAGTCGGCGGCGGAGGATAGCTTCGTCTATGTGGCCTTTCTTCGAGACTATGGGGCCGGAGCCGGGGACGTCGAGGATCACGCGCCCTCCCCCTCCACCATGAAAACGGTTCGCATCCCGATGTCCACGCCGTGGTCCGCTATGCGCTCCAGATAATGGGCCACGAGAGCGGCCTGCGAAATCTGTCCCGGCGATACCGACAACCCCCCGCCGTCCGCCGCCATCCCCATCACCTCGGCGCAAAGAAGATCCACGACTTCGTCCATCTCCTTCAAACTCCGCGCCTTCCGAACGTCGCGGTCTTCGAATGTCTCCATGCCCCCGCGAAAGACCTCCCGGGCTTCGCGGGCCATCCTCGCTATCTTCTCGTCGAGATCGCGGCGGCGCGGGCCGTCGCCGGAGAACTCGAAGGCGCGGAAGACATGTTCGCAAAGGACGCCCGCACGGACGGCGTGGCTCGCGACGGCGAAAATCGCCCGGACGAGCCGGAGGTCGCACGCCACCGGAGCATGCCTCGCCTGAAGGAGAAGGCAATCGTCCTCGATCTCCCCCCCGCGCATCTTGAGCCGCTCGGCCCGACCGTCCCGACTCCCGCCGCTCCCCGAACCGCCCCCTTCCAGAAACCCGACCATCTCCGAAAGGTTCCCCTCCACACACCCAAAAAGGTCGAGAACCCGAGAGTTCATCTCATCCAACTCTCCCCGCAAAGAAGCCCTCAACATGACAACCCCCGATCCCCATACATCCCATCCCATCCTTCCCGTCGTCTCCCAACGACATATATACCATCGTCTGATAATATTTTTAGCTAAAACTAATTATAATGTCAAGGAGGTTGGAATGAGGAAGAAGGAGAATGGCGAGGAGTTCCCGGAGTTGTTCGCGTTGATCGAATCGTATGCGAGGGAGGGAGGGGAGCGTGAGGCGATGGCGCTCAAGGTCATAGGCGGAGCGTATTTGCCTTCGCACGAGTCGCGGGGTTTGGGGGACGCGAAGAGGGTCGTGGATGGAATTCTCGATAAGCACGGCTATTTCGTGGAGCATGGGGAGAGTGGCGGCCTTCATCCGCAGAGCGTGTATGCGGTACTCAACGTCGCCAAGCACGGCGGGATGGACGCGGACTTGAAATGGGGAGCGAGCCGTCTTTTCAGGATCATGGAGGCTTTGGGGAAGCGGGCCGGGGACGGGGAAAGCTATCCAAAGCACGCGGCGGACGCGGCGCTCGTGTCGGCTAGCCTGGCGCAACTCGCGGGCGCGGCTCACTCGTCGCGGGTTCACATCACGTCGATGAACTAACGCGGTTCGCTCCCTTCGGTCGCTCCGGTTATTGGTTATTGGTTTTTAGTTCTTGGTTTTTGTATTTGCCAGTAACCAAGAACCATCAACCAAGAACGGCGAGCGAAGCGAGAGACCCCACAAATGCTAAGATTTGGCGTGCGATGACTGATTCGGCGCAAGCACACCCCCTCTCCGTCTCGACGGGCGATTATATAAAGGCCATATGGACGATAGCCGGGAACGGGGCGGCCTCGACGAAGGACATATCCGGCCATCTCTCGGTGGCTCCGGCGTCGGTGACGAACATGCTCGGGCGGCTTCGGACGATGGGCTTCGTCGAGTACGAGCGGTACCATGGCGCCTCGCTCACCGAGCGGGGCCACGAGGAGGCGCTTCGCCTCGTGCGGCGGCATCGGCTCATCGAGACGTTCCTCCTCGAACACCTCGGGTACACGTGGGAAGAAGTGCATGACGAGGCCGAAAAACTCGAGCACGCCGTCTCAGACACCTTCACGGAGAGGCTTTCGGAGTTCCTCGGCCACCCGAACCACGACCCGCACGGGGATCCGATCCCAACGAGCGAAGGCATCCTCACGCCGGACGACTCGACCCCGCTCGGGGAAGCCGAAGCCGGGCAAAGGGTGAGGATCTCCAAAGTCAGCGACGAGAGCATCCCGATGCTCGACTACCTCGGTGAGCGCGGCCTCGTTCCGGGAAGGGTACTCACCGTCCGGGAGATAAGGGAGATAGACGGCGTGGTCGTCGTCGAGGATTCGGAGGGCGAGGTGCATCACCTCGGGGGGCCGCTCGTCAAATCGGTGTTCGCGCAGAGGATCGGCTGATTCGGCGAAGCCCGGCTATTTCTGTGGCGGTCGAAGAAGAATAAAAAGCGCGACTACGGCGAACCCCACGGAGCCAATGACGCCGACGGAGGCCGGGCCGAGGAGCGGGTTCGCCTCTCCTGTCGAGAGGAGTATGGGGAGTCCGGCGGTCGCGTTGAGGGTGCCGTGGCCGATGACGGCGGGCCACACGCTCCCGGCGCAAAGCGTCAAATAGCCGAGGAAAGTCCCAACGACGAAGGTGAACCACAATGTCGCCGCGAAGCCGAGCCACGGGGAGCCGGGATAGTCCGTGCCGTAATTGTGGCCCATCGCGATGATCGGCCAATGCCACACGCCCCATATCACGCCGATCGAAACCATCGCCCGCCGGAACCCGAGCGGCAAGAGCTTCGGCTGGAGGTACGCCCGCCACCCGAACTCCTCGCCGAAAGCGAGGAGGGAGTTTACAAGCGGCGCGACGAGTATCGCCGAGGCGACCTGAATCGCGAACAATGCCTCGACGGGGAGCGACACCGATCCCCCCATGTCCGCCTCGGCGGCGGAGATTTGCTCACGGATCGTCCCGAGCGAAGGGTCGAAAACACCGGGGAAGACGACGAAAAACACCGCCGCCCCGACGAGGACGAGAAACGCCGTCCCGAGCCACGCGGCGACCCAAAGCCGCCACCCCTCCCGAAAACGCGGAGCGAGCCGCAAACCGCTCCACCCCTCGCGGGTGAGATGGCGCGTGAGGACGTGGGCGAGCGCCGGAGAGAACATATACGCCGTCGGAAGGAGGACGAAGGCGAGTGTGATCGGGGTTCCGGGAACGAGCGAAGGACTCTCCGCAAAGCCGCCCGTAAAAAAGATCACCGCCGCCGTCGCCCACGAGACACCGAAAGCGAAAGCGAGGAAGACGACGACTCTTTTCCGGTCGAGGCTCCTCATTTGTCGTTCAAACTCCGGCTCGGCTTTGGTTTGGAAGCACGGTGAAACCTTCGTTGTCGGCGGCTTCGCGGAGGCGGTTGTCGAGGGAGACGAACTCGCGGCCTTCGGTGTCACCCTCGCACCAAAGGAGGGCGGCGGCGAGTTGAAGGGCGTCCGCCGTCCTCAAAGGATGGAGGGTCAGCAAGACTTCCGCGTCGAGCCGGAGGTCGTGAGTCGGCAGAATCTCCAGCCAGTGTTCCAGCAAAACTATCAGAATGTCTATCGCCCCGTCGAAAGACGGCTGATCCAAATTCCCTTCACGCAGCCTTCGCGACAACGCGGAGACGCATTCGACCTCCGTCGCGTAAAAGACGGCCATGACATCGTCTTGTGAGAGGATCTCCCGCGTCCTCCGAGTCTCGGACTCCCGGACGGTCAAAGGCACGACGGCGGAGGTGTCCCAAAAACGCAAAGTTAGAAATTTTCCTCGCGGTCTTCAAGCACGGCTTTTCTGACGGATCCCGTCGAATCCTCGGGAAGGGGAAGCGACCAAAACTCATCCGGCAAACTCCCGCCACCGAGACTCACCTCGCCCCGCTCCTCCATGCGCTTGAGACGGCGCCACTCTTCGGAGTCGCCCGGCGGCTCGCCTTCCCGTTCTCGAATTTCCTTTCTCTTGGCGAGCCTTCCGATTGCGCCGCCAACCACGCGAGTCATGGAACCTCCATCGCTTCGAACAAATATCAATTATAGCCTTCGCTCGAACGCCACATTATCCTCTCTCCTGCTTCCGCATCCGCAAGCTCTCCCACGACCCATCCCCGAACCACCCGCCGTCCACGGACAATGTATGCCCGTTTATATACGCGCTTTGCTCGGAGTCGGCGAGGAACGCGACGGCGTTCGCGATGTCCTCCGGCCTCGCGAAGCGGGCCATCGGGGTGCGGCCTTCGATGTCCGAGTCCACGTAGCCTCCCTCGGCTTGATCCTCATCGTCCATCTCCGTCTTCACCCATCCGGGACACACGGCATTCACCCGAACCCCACACCCTCCCCACTCCCCGGCGAGCGTGCGAGTGAGTCCGACGAGGCCATGCTTCGAGGCGTTGTATGCGGCGCGATCCGAAATCCCGAGAAGCCCGGCGACGGAGCTTATGTTCACGATGGAGCCGGAACGTTCTTCGAGCATAACTTTCCCGAACTCGCGGCACATGAGAAACGGCCCGGTGAGATTTATATCGAGGGTGCGTCGCCACAATTCGGTCGAAGTCTCCTCAGCCGCGACGATCGAGCTTATCCCCGCGTTATTCACGAGGACATCCACGCGCCCGAACTCTCCGACCACGCGCTCGACCATCCCCCGAACCGCCTCCTCGTTCGACACGTCTCCGGGGAGGGGAGTGGCCCCGTCCCCGATCTCCGCGACCGTCTCCTCCGGCGCTTCGAGATCGTTGGCGGCGACGGCGAAGCCGCGTTCGGCGAGTTCGAGTGCGACGCGGCGACCGATGCCTCGGGCGGCTCCGGTGACGACGGCGACGGGGTTTTCGGGGTTCGTCATCATGCCTCCTTGTTTTTGACGGATCGAAGGTATGCGACGGCGTCGCGCATCGTCCGCTCGCCGCGCTCGACGAGCGGTCGGAGATGGGCGGCGAAACGTTCGCGCTCCTCCGGCGAGAGGGCTTCGTCCATCGCCTCTTCGAGGGTCGGGGCTTTCGGATTGCCGGAGCTTTTGAGAAGCCTCTCCCACGACGGAGTCCATCCCCACTCCTCGGAGAAGACGGAGGCCGGGGCGACCTTCGCCTCGTATTCGAGGGATATTTCCTCGAAGCCCGTATCCTCGGCGAGCGCGAGGAGGTCTCGCTCGTCGAAATCGAGCATCGGGTCGGTGCCGCGCGGCTGGCGGCGGTCGTATATCGTCCACACTTTCCGGGCGAGATCCCGTACCGAAGCCGTGTCGTATCCCATGAAAAGGCGGCCATCCGACGGGAGGCTCGGAGCATTGAAACGGTTTATCGGCTCGAAGATGGAGAGTCGGCCTCCGGGCTTCAAAACCCGGTGAAACTCCTCGAAAGCCCGCCGTTTGTCTTCGACGTATATGAGGACGGAGCGCGTCGTCACCACGTCCATGGACGAGCTTTCGACATCCGAAAGGTCATCCGCCGAAGCCTCGATGAAGCGGCATCGTTCGGATTCCCCCATCTCCTTCGCGAGCTTTTCGCTGTGTTCGAGGAGGTCGCGGGAGATGTCCGAGAAGACGACCGTCCCGTCCTCCCCGACTTTATCGAGGGCGCCGAAGGCGATGAGGCCGTCCCCCGCTCCGACATCGAGGAGCGTCTCGCCGCCGGAGAGGTCGGCGTTATCGAGGACTCTCCCGCGCACCGGGGCGAGGAATTCGAGGGTCTTCTTTCTTTGTTCGGGGTCTCCTCCGTCGCGGCGGGCGAGGAGCCACTCCGACCATTTGTCGCGGCTCGGCTCGGCCATCGTCGCCTCCTTATCCATAATCCGGGTCGAAGCTCGCCATACGCATCGCCCCAATGAACATTTTGAACGCCGTCTCGAAATCGTCGTGGGCGATGGAGACGCGCCGTTCGCCCACGCGCTCGATCTCCGGGAAGAACATCACCCCCGCCGCCGTGCTCGCCGTTGCAAACTCGACCGTGAACGTGTGTGGGGGATCGAGGGCATACGGTTCGAGCGACGAAACCTCTTTCACCGCCCCTTCCGCCGCGCCACGAATGATCTCGACCGCCCGCTTCGGATGGATGCACCGCGCCGTGTACCGGTCGATGGCCGTTTTGACTTTCGCTGTCTTCACGCTCGAATAAAGAGACTTCGCTTCTTCGCACGTCCGGTCGTCTCCGGTGACGAGGCCGACCGGGATATTCCTCGTCCCCGCCAATGTCGCGTTCATCCTCGCCTCGCTGCATGGCTCTCCGTTGAGTTCGACGGCGACGACCGCGAGCGACGAATTGAAAGTGTGGCTGAGAACGCCCCCGACACCGGCCATCGCGTGGTATCCGATGAAGAACGCGACGTCGGAGTCTTCGAAGCCCTCCATCATCGAGAGCGGCTTCCGGCTCCCGACGATGACCTCCGCCCGCTCGTCGAGGTCTTCGAGGATTATGTTCCTCATGCCGTCGTGCGCCTCGTTGACGAGGAACCCGGTGGCTCCGGCGTTCGCCGCGCCTTCGATGGCGGCGTTCACGTCGGCGGTCAAATACCTTCGGAAGTCGTCGAAGCGTTCGCGGCCGGGGATCACATCCTGCGGATGCGTGACGCCCGTGACACCCTCCATGTCCGCCGAGATGTATATTTTCATGAACCTCCCTTTGGTCGGTTGGTTTCAGGCATCAGGCTTCAGGTTGTGATGGTGGCCGAAGCCCCGCGCATTCCACGCCAAACACCGACCCTTCCCGGCGAGTATGGTATTCGATGCCCGGCGTGCCGTCCACAGTTCGCCTGACGCCTGAAACCTGATGCCCGAAGCCTTTCCGGTAAAATCCACGCCCATGAGCGAACGAGGGGACGATGATATGAGCGAGACTCGAAACGACCGCCTCGACCGAGCGCTCGCGCGGGCGAGCGACGCGCCGCTTCGGGAGGGGAACCGGCTCGGCCTCCTCCTCAACGGGCCGAACACGTACGACGAATGGCTTGCCGAGATATCCGGCGCGAAGAAGTACGTCCACCTCGAAAACTACATCTTCCGCAACGACGGCGTCGGAGGCCGCTTCGCCGAAGCCCTCTCGAAGAAAGCCTCCGAAGGCGTTCCCGTCCGCGTCCTTTACGATTGGTTCGGGTGCCTCGATGTGCCGCGCTCTTTCTGGCGCGGGATGCGAGGCTCCGGCGTCGAGGTTCGGGCGGTGAACCCGCCGACGCTCGGCTCGCCGTTCGGGGCGACGCGGCGCGACCACCGGAAGCTCCTCGTCGTGGACGGCGAGTACGGCTCGACCGGGGGAATATGCATCGACGACGGCTGGCTCGTGACCTCTCCCGGCTCCGGCCTCCCGTACCGCGACACCGCCGTCGGAGTCCGCGGCCCCGCCGTCGCCGACATAGACCGGGCCTTCATCGAAGTCTGGAACGAGTCCGGGGGAAACTTGTCGGAAGAGGATTTCGCCCCGTCGAGGAGCGTTCCGAACGCGGGGGACAAAAACGTCCGCATCGTCATACAAGAGCCGTCGAGGATGCGGATACTCCGCGTTTTGCAGCTAATATGCGCCGGGGCGGAGCGGAGGATATGGCTCGCCGACGCGTACTTCCTCTCGATGCCCGTGCTCACGCAGGCGCTCATGTCGGCGGCGAAGGACGGTGTGGATGTGCGCGTCCTCGTCCCGGCGACGAATGATTTGCCGTGGATCGGGGTGGTTTCGAGGACGGGGTACCGCCAGTTTCTCGAATCGGGCATCCGCATATTCGAGTACGGGGGGCCGATGATGCACGCGAAGACGACCGTCGTGGACGGGTGGTGGTCGAGGGTCGGCTCCACGAATTTGAACGTGAGCAGCCTCACGGCGAACTGGGAGATCGACCTCGTCGCCGAGGATGAGGAGTTCGGCGAGGAGATGGAGCGGGCCTTCGAGGACGACCTCTCGAACGCGAGGGAGATCCGTCTCGACAAATCCCGCCCCGAAGCCCGCCCGAAAGTCCGCCCCGAAACCCGCATAAGCGGCTCCGAGCGCCGGGGCCGCCGCGCCCGCCGATCCATCGCCGGAAGCGGAAGCGGAGCCGCCGCCACGGCCACCCGCCTCGGAAGCTCCGCCCTCCAGAAAAGCGCCGCCCCCCTCGACACCCACGAAAACACAATCGCCGCCGGAGTCGGAGCCGCGCTCCTCGCCGCCTCCATCCTCGGCGCGAAGTTCCCCAAAGCCGTCGCATGGCCCATCTCCCTCGTCGCCGGAGTCCTCGGCGGACTCGGGATCATCCGTGCCGTGAGATCCCAAAGACCCGAGCAAATGTCCGCCGTCCCACCGGAAACCGACACGCAAACGGATTGAGTCCGTTGATCGCTCCGGCATTCCCTCCGAGGAGCGCATCTCTCCGACCGGAATCGGTATGAAGTCGTATTTTCCCGACCCGCGAGGCAATCGCCCGGATCGCGCCTTCCCCGCCCGCCCCCCCGACTCCCGAACCCGCCACGTATGGAGATCGGTTGGCGGATTTCGTGCCGCGCTCCCACGGAAAGCGGAGCGAATGGAGCCACGCAACTCCCGAAACCGCGACGAATGGAACCTCTCCGCCCGCCCGTGGGGCCATGAGATCGAGGAATACGATCTCACGCCGCGCGGCGGAACGCGAAGCGACACGCCTCCCGAAACCGCGAATCCACCGAAACCATATACCCGAACTCGGCATGGCACCGAGTTCGGGTATATCTCCGCCTCTTCGCCCGACGGACTCGACCGGGTGCTTCGGAGGCGCGGGTTTCCGCCTCGTGCTTTTCCCGACTCCCGAAGCGAGCGAGCGTCTCCCGACTCGTCAGCGAGATATCGGCTTGAGTCCGGCCTCTATTTCCTCGCGGCGCGGCTCGAGAAACGGCGGGAGGGCGAGCTTCTCGCCGAGATGCTCGGCATCCTCGTCGGTAGCGAAGCCGGGGCCGTCGGTGGCAATCTCGAAAAGAACTCCGCCCGGCTCACGGAAATAGAGGCTTTTGAAATAGTATCGCTCAACGAGGCCGGAGTTCGGGATGCCGATCTCCACCACCCTCTCCGCCCACGCGGCGTGCTCTTCCTCGTCCGGCGTCCGAAACGCGACGTGATGCACGCCCCCCGCCCCCGAGAACGGCGACGACGGGAGATCGGGCCTCTCCAACACCCGCACCTCCGCGCCGGGGCCGCCCGGCCCGACCTCGAAGAGAATGGCTCGATGCCCGTCTTCCTCGTACTCGGCCACCTTCCGAAAACCCATCACACCCGTCAAAACCGCCTCGGTCGGCTCGACGCTTCCCACCGAGAGCGAAACCCCTTCGAGGCCGCGTATGCCGTTCTCCGTACCCACGGGACTCTTCCCCCACGGAACTCCGGGCGAGGTTCCCCCATCGCCCGAGTCGTCCACAAGCTCGAGCCTTTGCCCCTCGGGGTCGGAGAAAGGAAGCACGGCCCGGCCCCCGCGCCCGTAAACCTCGCCATGCGAAACGCCGAGATCGTCGAAGCGCGCCTCCCACCATCCGAGAGCATCACGCCCGGCCACGCGGAAAGCCGTCGCCGAAACCTCGCCCGCCGTCGGACGATGCCGCCCCGCCGACGACCAGTCGAAGAACGTCATCTCAGTCCCCGCGTTCCCGATCTCGTCACCGTAAAAAAGATGGTACGCTGACACATCATCTTGATTCACGGTCTTCTTCACCAAACGCATCCCGAGCACATCCGTATAAAACGCCACGTTCCCCGACGCGTCCGCCGTCACCGCCGTTACGTGATGCAACCCTCCAAGCTCCATGCTCCGCTCCTCTCACGCTTTCCAATATAGCCGCGAACCATCCCGCGACCTTCTTCGATCTAAAGTTTACTTCTAAACTAAAAAGCGATCAAGCGGCGGCGGTGAATCCGGTCGCCCGCCATCGCTTTCGCTTTCGGGAGGCGTTCCGTATGAAGAAGTGGGGATTGGAGGCGAGGTTTGCGGATGGGTTTGGCGTGGGGTTCGGGTCGGAGCCGGGCGCATTCCGGCGGTGGTTCGCGGTGTTTGGCGAGGTCGGCGCTTCCGGTTCGCCGACGGCGGGCGTTCGGCGGAGGGGTGGTTCCGGACAGCCCCTCAATCCGCTCCTTCGTCACCCGCCCCGAAAACCACCTTAATAAAGTCCCCCGCCTTCGTCTTCTTCCTCTTCGCCGCCGTTGTCCTCCTCGTCTCCCTCTTCGTCCTCTTCATCCTCCTCGTCATCTTCGGCGCCGCAAGCCGACGAGAAGATCGCCGCTAGGCCGAAAGCCCCGGCGGCGCACAGCTTGAGGAACTTCCCGCGGCTGAGAAGCTCGTTCGTGTCCGGCATTATTTCTCCTCCATTCCTCGGTTTGGCAAAGGCAGGATATCAGTTCACCGGGTTCGGCGGCTCTTCGCCACGCAGCACGGCGACGATGTTCTTCGCGGCGAGCTCGGCCATTTTGCCCCTCGTCTCGATGGACGCGCTCCCGATGTGCGGCGCGAGAACGACGTTTTCGAGTTCGAGGAGCTTCGAGTGTACTTTCGGTTCTTCTTCGTAAACGTCGAGTCCGGCGGCGAAGACGCGACGCTCCGCGAGTGCGTCCGCCAAAGCGTTCTCGTCCACGACCGGGCCACGCGACGTGTTCACGAGGACGGAATATTCGCCCATCAAAGAGAGTTCGCGCTCCCCGACGAGGTGTTTCGTCTCCTCCGAAAGAGGAGTATGGACGGAGACGAAATCACTCTCGCGAAGGAGATCGTCGAGGTCGAGGCGGCGGGCGTCGAGTTCGTTCTCGGCCTCTTCTTTTCGGGAGCGGGCGTTATAAACAATGTCCATCCCGAAGCCCTTCGCCCTTCTCGCGACGGCCTGTCCGATGCGACCGAAGCCGACTATGCCAAGCTTCTTCCCGAACACGTCTGGGCCGACGAGTTGCTTCGGCCCCCACGCGTCCCATTCGCCGGCACGGAGCATACGCTCGCCTTCACCGAGCCTTCGCGCGGCGGCGAGGAGGAGCATGAACGCGGTGTCGGCGGTCGTCTCGTCGAGGACGCCGGGCGTGTTCGTCACGACGATGTTTCGCTCCGTCGCGGCTTCCACGTCCACGTTGTCGTATCCGACGGCCATGTTCGCGATGACTTTCAAAGCCTCCCCCGCCGCGTCCATGACTTCCGTGTCCATCGTCTCGGTGACGGTCGAGAGGATGGCGGAGGCTCCGCTCACGGCTTCGAGGAGATCGGCGCGTTCCGGCACGCCTTCGCCAAGAACCTTTATCTCGAAATTCTCGAGGAGGTTCGTTCCTTTTTCGGGGATTTCTCGGGTTATGAGGGCTTTATGTGGCATGAGCTTCGTTCCTTTTCGCTTCGATCACGAGTCATAGGGCAAAATGCGGAAACGCCGTCCTCGTGAACCGGCGACCTCGCGGAAGTCGCGTTGGTCGGTGGTGAGGATGTCGAAGGCTTCGTATCGTTCCGCCAAAACTACGCATGAAGCGTCGGCGATCCCGAAGCCCGGAAGGTATGTGTACGCTTCGATGAGGCTCCGCGCTCGCGAGAAGTCTTCCGCGGCGAAAGTTTCCAGCCTGTATGCTCCGCGATCCACCTCCTCATGAAACGCTATTTGGCCGTCCCGTCCATAGTCGCGTGAGATCATGTAGTCGAGTTCGGCGACGACGAAAGGCGATATGATCCTCGGCTCCCGAGCTTCCTCCAAAGCCTCTCGAAACTCCCGGTGGAGGTTTTGGTTCGGGTCAAGCGCGGCGAGCAAACCTCCGCTGTCGAGTATGAGCGTCAATCGCTCCGTCGCCCGTGAAGCTCCTCCTCGAAACGCTCGGCGAGGGTGGGGTCTTTGCCGCCAGAAAGCAGCGGAAGACGCGGGCGTGGCTGCTCATCCTTGCCCGTTTTCCCTCCGCCTCGCCCGGACTTCCCGGCCTTTTCCCGCGCGTGTTCTCCGATCTTCTTCGTCATGCTTCCATCACCAAATTTCATTCGACTTGTGGGGCATGGTCATCGGCGATCGGCGAGGCCGATACGCTTCTCTTCCTCTCGGAGTCCGTCGGCGATGAAGCGGGAGATCAAATCCCTCGGGTCAACTTCCTCGACCACGCTGAGTTCGATGAGCCGCCGGAAGGTGTCGTCGTCGAGGTTCGGGGCCATCGTCCGCGCCTCGCGCATCTTTCGAGCCATTGGGCCACGCGCCGGGCGGTCGAAATCGTTGGCGAGGCTCGGGCTTATGGAGTGCGTCTCCCAGAATTCGCGCTCTTCGTCTTCGGACTCGAAATGCGGGATCTCGTCCCAGCTTTTTATCTTTTTCATAGCCATCGCATTCTACCCTCTCCGGTAAATACGTTTCTCGTCATCCTCTGCGTCCCGAGCGGAGATCGCACGCACTTTATCCCCCCGCATCGTATACACCACGAACATTATCCGTCCACCCCATGTTTTTGCGAAGAACGTCCACCGCTTTTCACCTTTTACCGTATACGTTTCCCGGTCTATTTGATCCGGGTCAGTAAACGCCTCACGAAGCTCCTTTTTCGAGGCTCGGACAAGCACTTTGTCCGTATTTCCCTCGTCCCAGTCAAACTCGAGCCAGTTCATTACGGCACTTTGTTTTCCGGGTTCCCGCAAAGTATGAGGACTCTTTCGTAAATCACTCCCAAACCTCATCCAACTTATCCGCGTAGAACGAGATGGCTTTCCCATACGACTTTATCCTCGCATCCGAAATCGCCTCCGCGAGGTTTTCGAGAAGCATCCCCACCGACTCCGCATGCTCCCCGACGTTGTAAAGCGCCATTGCGAGAAAGACCTCCATCGCCCGATCCTCCGGGAACTCCGAAGCTCCGCGCCGCAAAGTTTTCACCGCCTCATCGTACTCGCCGATAGCCCGGAGGCTGCTCCCGAGCGAGAGAAACGCCCCGCTTCGGTCGTCTCCCGACAACCCGATTTCGAGGGCGCGCCGATAATGCGGAATAGCCTCGCGCTCCATGCCCCTCACATCGAGGCACCACGCCATTTGATAGTGAGCCTCCGCGTCGCCGGGGTTTTTGCGAAGAAACGTGGAGAGCGAAGATTCGGCCGCCGCCGGATCCCCGCTCTCGCGCAGGCTTATCGCCTTTCGTACTTCTTCGTGCAAACTCGCCTAATCGTCTTCCTTCAAAAGCTCACGAAGCACGGTCTGCAAAATTCCGCCATTGTGAAGGTACTCGACCTCCACCGGGGAGTCCACTCGCGCTGTGACCTTGAAATCCTTGTCGCCGCCGTTTACCTCGACGGCGAGTTCCTTGCCCGCCGTGATGTCGTCGAGGCCGCGGATGGTGAAGGTCTCCGTGCCGTCGAGGCCGAGGGACTCGGCGTTCTCGCCGTCGGAATATTGCACGGGAAGGACTCCCATCCCGATGAGGTTCGAGCGGTGTATCCTCTCGAAGCTCTCGGCGATGACGGCCTTCACGCCGAGGAGGAACGATCCTTTGGCGGCCCAGTCGCGCGAAGAGCCGGAACCGTACTCCTTCCCGCCGAGGACGACGAGTGGGATTCCGTCTTCCTGATATTGCATCGAGGCTTCGTAAACCGTGGTCTCCGTGCCTTCGGTGTCGCCTTCGCCGAAGTGGCGGGTGTATCCGCCCTCTTTGTCCACGAGCTGGTTTTTGAGCCGAATGTTCCCGAAGGTTCCGCGGACCATGACTTCGTGGTTTCCGCGGCGGCTCCCGAAGGAGTTGAAATCGCGGGAGTCCACACCCTTTTCGAGGAGATACTGCCCGGCGGGCATCTTCGACGGGATGGCCCCGGCGGGAGAAATGTGGTCGGTGGTTATGGAGTCGCCGACTTTCACGAGAACCCTCGCCTCCTCGATGTCGGTCAATGGATCCGGCTCGGGGGAGAGGTCTTTGAAGAAGGCGGGTTCCTGGATGTACGTGGAGTCCTCGTCCCATTCGTAAAGGTCGCCTTCGGGAACGTCCACGTCGTTCCACTGCTCGTTCCCGGTGTACACGTCGCCGTATTGCTCGCGGTACACCGCCGGGTCGAGGGCCGTGCCGAGCTCGTCGGAGACCTCTTTTTGAGTCGGCCATATGTCTTTGAGATAGACCGGGTTGTCTTCCTTGTCGTAGCCGAGCGGGTCGTTCGAGAGATCTATGTCCACGGTTCCGGCGAGCGCGTACGCCACGACGAGGGGCGGGGATGCGAGATAGTTCGCCTTCACGTCCGGGTTTATGCGACCCTCGAAGTTCCGGTTGCCCGAGAGGACGGCGGCCACCACAAGGTCGTTGTCGTTGACGGCTTCGGAGACTTCCTCGGGGAGCGGCCCGGAGTTTCCGATGCACGTCGTGCATCCATACCCGACGGTGTTGAACTTGAGTTTCTCGAGGTACGGGAGGAGGCCCGAAGTCGTGAGGTACTCGGTGACGACTTTGGAACCCGGCGCGAGGCTCGTCTTCACGTGCGGGTGGACGTCGAGTCCCTTTTCGACCGCCTTCTTCGCGAGGAGTCCGGCGGCGAGCATGACCGAGGGGTTCGAGGTGTTCGTGCAACTCGTGATCGCCGCGATGACCGCCGAGCCGTGCTTTATATACGCTTCTTCGCCGTCGAGGGTGATAGTGATGGTCTCTCCGGGGTCGGACTCGTGGGAGTCGGAACGAGTGCCCGCGGACGGGTCGGGATCGCCTTCGCCGGTCGCGTCGGCGGAGTCCGACGGGGTGTCCGACGCTTCCATTGACTCGGTGTCTTTGCGGGAGTGGCCGTTCAGTTTCCCGTTCGCGTCGTAGTCCACACCCGTTATCTCCGAGAGGGCTTTGCGGAAGGACGGCTTCATGTCGCCGATGGAGATGCGATCCTGCGGTCGGCGAGGGCCGGCGAGCGACGCCTCGACCGTCGTGAGGTCGAGGTCGAGGGTCTCGGTGAAGTTCGGGTCGGGTGTGTCGTCGGTGCGCCAGAGTCCTTGTTCTTTGGCGTATTCCTCGACGAGATCGCAAAGCTCCTCGTCGCGCCCGGTTCCGCGCATGTAGCGAACCGTCTCGAAGTCGAAGGGGAAGAACGCGCACGTCGAGCCGAACTCCGGCGACATGTTCCCAATGGTGGCTCTGTCGGGGAGAGAAAGTTTGCTCAGTCCGTCCCCGTAAAACTCGACGAACTTCCCGACGACGCCTTTGGAACGAAGCATTTGCGTGACGGTGAGGACGAGGTCGGTGGCGGTTACGCCTTCTTCGAGCGCGCCCGTGAGTTTGAAGCCGATGACGTCCGGCTGGAGCATGTAATACGGCTGGCCGAGGGTCACGGCCTCGGCTTCGATGCCTCCGACGCCCCATCCGAGGACGCCGAGGCCGTTGATCATGGTCGTGTGCGAGTCCGTCCCCACGAGCGTGTCCGGCATGACCACGCCGTCTTTGATCCACACGCCTTTAGCGAGGTATTCCAAATTGACTTGATGGACGATGCCCGTGGCGGGCGGCACGACGGTGAAGTCGTCGAAGGCTTGCTGGCCCCACTTGAGAAATTCGTACCGCTCATGGTTCCGCTCGAACTCACGCTCGGCGTTGAATTGGAGTGCCATGCCGTTCCCGAAGGCGTCCACTTGAACGGAGTGGTCTATCACCAAATCGGTCGGGACGAGAGGATTTATCTTCGAGGGGTCGCCGCCGACGGCGTGCATCGCGCTCCGCATCGCGGCGAGATCCACGATGGCGGGAACCCCCGTGAAATCCTGCATGATGACGCGGGCCGGCAAATAAGCGAGCTCCTCGCCGATGTTCTCCGGCCACGAGGCGAGGGATTCGATGGCCTCTTCATCCACGAACTTCCCGCCGACGTTCCGAAGGAGGGATTCCAAAATGATGCGTATGGAGAACGGGAGCGAGAACACGTCCGCCTCGATCTTCTCATCCAACTTCTTCAGGCTGAAATACGTATATTCCTCGCCGCCCGAGGAGAGTTTTTGTTTCGCATCGAAAGCATAATTTTCCGGCATGGTTCCAAGCCTCATTTCATCGCCCGTGGTTTGCTTCGATTATATATGACCCGGATCACATTACTTTGAAACTGGCGCGGCGAGACCACCGACGAAATATACTCCCGACACGACGAAAACGAGGCGAGGAAAGACGATGGCGGCGAAGGCGAAAATAACGAGCGAAGGCAAAATAACGATCCCCGAGGAAGTCCGCGAAGCCCTCGGCGCGAAGGAGGGCGACAACCTCGTCTTCGAGGTCGAAAACGGCGCGGCGCGAGTGAGGGTCGAGAAAGACCCCATGAGCTTCGCCAACTACGCGGGCGCGTGGCGTGAGGGCGAGGGGAAGAGCATGGAGGAGATCATCGAGGAAGTACGGTGGATGCGGGGACACTACGATTGAG
This sequence comes from Rubrobacter sp., assembly GCA_013697825.1. Lineage (GTDB taxonomy): Bacteria > Actinomycetota > Rubrobacteria > Rubrobacterales > Rubrobacteraceae > JACCWD01. The sequence continues at coordinate 8,994 of JACCWD010000076.1, read as the reverse complement.
AACCGCCGTGGATACGAACATCTTCGCCGGCCTCCTCTCCGGCCGGGATGAAGCCGTCGAAAGGATGCAAACCGCCCTCGAAGAAGCCCACGCCAAAGGAACCCTCGCCGCCTCCCCCGCCGTGTACGCCGAACTCGTCGCCGGAAGAACACCGGAGACGGTGGACGCCTTCTTCTCCGAGAAAGGCATCGAAGTCGACTGGCGGCTCGGCAAAGAAGTGTGGCGCGAGGCGGGAATACGGTACGCGGAGTATGCGAGGACTCGCGTCCGGCAGCCGGGCGTATCCGAGCCGCGCCGCATCCTCGCCGACTTCCTCATCGGATCGCACGCGCCAACCATGGCCGACACCCTCCTCACCGCCGACGCCGGAATATTCTCCACGTACTTCCCCGAGATCGAAATCGTCTCGCCGGCAGGTTGATCACACCGCTTCGACGGCCTCCGCATACCCGTCGAGCTTTCGCATAGTCTCTTTTTTCGGGGGGAGGGCGTGCGACCATAGTCAACGTTCGTATGGCTGCGCCGTTTCGAGGCCGGAAACCACACGGCAATGCTTCACGTTGAACGTGCACAGCGTGTCGGAACGCCCCACGGCGCACGCGGAGATCAAAGCGTCGAGCAAGCCGAGGCCGTGTGAGACGTGGTACGAGGCGAAGTCCGCGAGGGCGCGCTCGCAATCGGCTTCGCTCGGCCATGCCACGTGGAGGGGAGCGACGAGCTTGAGCGCCTGCCTCACTTCCCTCGCGTTCCGCGCATCCTGCACGAGTTCCATGACCACGAATCCGGGAGCGGAAGGGAGATCGGAGAGCGACGCGAACCATGCGAGCGCGGGATCGTGTCCGCGCTGAATATCTATGAGTATGTCGGTGTCGAGGAGATAGTTTATTTCCGCCCCCGCCGTTCAACTTCCCGTCGAAGCTCGCGGGCGCGAGCCGCACCGTCGCCGATGTCCGGGCGCGAGCCGATGAGATCCTCGCTCCGCCAAAACTCCACAAGCTGTGAGCCGTTTTCCGGACGAGCCGCCACCGTCCTCCCCGAAGCGAGAATGCGCGAAATATACTCGGAAAGGGACATCCCCGAGCGGGAAGCCTCTTCGGAAAGCTCGTCTTCCAATTCCTTCGGCAAGTTCACCACAACGCCCACGTTCGACCTCCCGTCGGTTGCCCCGAGAGTATACCCCACCGAAAACTCCGACCGAACTTGTCCTCACCCCACCGCCTCGACGGCCTCCGCATACTCGTCGAGCGTTCGCATCGTCTCTTTTTCGGGGGCGGTTTCGAGGGAGAGAAGGACGCGCTCGACACCGAGTTCCACATACCCCTCGATGTTCTCCGGCATCGCCCCGAAGACGCTCACCGGGACTTCGCGCCCGGCTTTTTCATTCACTTTCGGGATGAGCGGGGCGAGCTTTTCGGGCGGGAGTCCGTTGGCGAGCCATGCGTCGCCGTGTTTCGCCACGCGGTCGAATGCCGGTTCGCCCCCGCCGACGTATATGGGGGCGTATGGTTTTTGGGCGCACTTCGGGCGGGAGAATATGGGGTCGAAGGACACGAACTCGCCGTGGTATTCCGCCGGGTCGTTCGTCCATATCTCGCGCATCGCGACGAGTTGCTCGTCGGCGAGCCTCCCCCGCGTCCTCGGGTCGGCTCCGTGGTTTTCCATCTCTTCCCGATTCCACCCCACCCCGACGCCGAAGAGGAAGCGCCCGCCCGAGACGACATCGACGCTCGCCACCTCCTTCGCGGTCGTGATGGTGTCACGCTCGATGATGAGGGCGACGCCCGTCCCGAGAAGAAGTTTCTCCGTGACCATCGCCATCGCCGTGAGCGTGATGAACGGATCGAGCGTCCGATAGTATTTCTGCGGCAAATCGCCGCCGCCCGGATACGGCGTCTTCCGGCTGGCGGGGATATGCGTATGCTCGGCGAGGAAGACCGATTCGAAGCCCCGCTCCTCGAGGGCGCGGGCGAGCGGAGCCGGAGCAATGCCTTCGTCGGTGACGAACGTGGAAATTCCGACCTTCACGGCTATCCTTCCTGCTCGGTCGGGCGGATGAGGATCTCGTTTACCGCCATGTGCCTCGGACGGGTCACGATGTACGAGACGGCGTCGGCGATGTCCTCCGCGCGGAGGATTTCCTTCCCCTCGAAGCGTTTCTCGGCTTGCTCGCGGATCTCATCGCGCAAATGGGTTTGCAACTCGGACTCCGTCGCCCCCGGCTCGACGAGCGAGACGCGCACGTGCCGCTCGGTGACTTCCTGCCGGAGCGACTCGCTGAAAGCCCCGACCCCGAACTTCGTGAGGTTGTAAACCCCCGACCCGCTCCTCGCCCGACGACCCGCCACCGACGACGTGTTTATGAGGTCGGCGACACGGCGCGGGCCATTCTCGGCGGCGGAGAGGAGGTGCGGGAGCGCGGCGTGGGCCACATACAAAAGCCCCTTGACGTTGAGATCCACCATCCGGTCCCACTCCTCCGTCGGGGCGTCCACGATGGGCCCGTTGAGCATCACGCCCGCGTTGTTGAAAAGCGTGTCGAGGCGACCGAGTTCGGAGACGGTCGTCTCCACCGCGGAGACGGCCTGTTTTTGCTCCGTCACGTCCGCTTCGATGGCGAGGGCTCTCCCGCCGAAGTTTTCGATCTCCTTCACGAGCGAGTCGAGGCGATCCTTCCTCCGGGCGACGAGCGACACCGTCGCGCCGAATCCGGCGAAAGCCTTCGCGGTCGCCTCCCCGATACCGCTCGACGCGCCCGTGATGAGCGCGACCGTGCCATCGAGTCTGTCGGCCATAATTCATCCCCTCGTTTCATTCGATGTTTCGGACTCCCCGTGTGTTCCCGATGCGGGGGTGGAATATGCCTCGCATGTCGGAAAGCGATGAAATTCCGGCATGGATCATCGGGGCATCATCACCATCGAGGCGGGAAAGCGCGGCGGCAAGCCGACGATTCGGGGGATAAGGATCTCCGTCGGGGACATCCTCGAATACCTCGCCGGAGGAATGAGCGAAGCCGAAATCCTCTCCGACTTTCCGGAGCTCACGAGCGAAGACATCCGCGCCTGCCTCGCCTTCGCCGCCCGTTGAGAGAACCCCGACGCGAAGCCTTCACTCCCCTTCCGGCTCGTTTCCGGGGAGCGCGTATATCATCGCTCCGCCGCTCAGCTCGACGAAAAGATGCTCGTCCGACGCGAGTTCGGAGAGCATTCCTTCGGCCTCCTTGACAGAAATGGAAGTCTCCATCGCGGCCTTCATGGCGGATACGCGGCCACCGTTCTCATCCATCGCCGCGAGGAGTTCGCCCTCTTTGTCGGTCGGCGGAGCGGGTTCGGGTGGAGCGGGTTCCGGGCGATATTCGCGGGGCTTTCCTTTGTCCGGGCGCATTCGTTGTTCGACTCCGTCTTCGATGAGGACGCACTTTTCGATGTCGCCGAGGAAACCGAATGTGATCTCCGCTTTGACCGGGGTCGTCTTTCCACCGACGCGCAACTCGCCGCGAAGCCGGGCATCGGACATCGTGCTTCGCTCGTCGGCGAGTTTGCCGTTTATAAAGAGCCGGACACGGTAGACGACGACGAGCGAATCGTCGAACTCGACTTTGATGCGGTGGCCGTGGCGTTCGATGGTGAGTTGCTCGCTCATGCGAAACTCCCTTTCCTCAGTTCGCTTTCGGTTTCGGCGGGAAGACGGTGTATCCGAGCGGCCAGAATACGAACCACACCCCGAGGACGAGAGTTAGGCGTTGTATCCACGAAACAAACACCTCGGTATTCGCCGGGTCGTTCACGAACACTATGGCCCCCGCGAGAAGCCCGCAGCTTATGGCCCACATGAGGAGTGCCTTCCCAAATTCCTTCCACTCATAGAGAACCTTCCCGCGTCCATACTTTGGTTTCGGTTCGGGTGGCGGGCCTCCGGCGAAGCGGTGGGCGAAACGCACGTCGGCCCACCGGATCACACTATGCCCGAACACCACGGTGAAACCGAGGTACACGGCGGCGAGGCCATGCGCGAAGTTCGCCTCGGCTCCGCTTTGCAGATCTACGGCCGTCGCGGCGAGTAGGACGAGATCCACTAAAGGAACGCATATGAGAAGCGCCGCCCCGATCTTCCGCAAATCCAGCAAATAGCGGCTAACGAGGCCCGCTCCTAGAAAGACCCAAAACCCTATTTCGCAGGCGATGATTATGGCGAGGATCATGTTTCTCCTTTCGATCTTTTCGTATACACATCCGTCAAAATTTCCGAAGCTCACGGCTCGACGCCCCGGCAATGACGGCGAGGATGACGACCGCTCCGGCGGAGGCGAAAAGGACTTCCATCCCGAGCGCGGTGAGGAATCCGGCGAAGGCGTACGAGGCCGGGTCGAGGGCGACGGCGGCGAGCATGACGAGGCTCATCACGCGCCCGGTGAATGCGTCGTCCGCCCTTTCTTGAAGCCACGTGACCATGACGACCCCGAGATATCCGAGCGCGGCTCCGGCTCCGGCGGCGAGGATCGAGGCCGAAACGATTCCCGATGCGAACCCGATCGAACCGAGGAAAACCCCGAACACCCCCATCACGGCGAGCATCACGAGCCCGCGCCGACCCGATGACGGCATCCCGAACGAGGAAACCGCGAGTCCGGCGAGAGAGCCTCCGCCGAAAGCGGACAAAAGGATGCCGAGCGAAGCCGCGCCACCGAGACGCTCCGACGCGAGGGCGGCTCCACCGACGAGAATCGGGCCGATGGCCGCGAAGCTCATCGCCGTGAAGAGAACCATGATCATCCGTATCACCGGATCGCGCCACACATATTTGAGTCCCTCCACGATCCCGCCGGATGACCGGGCGCCCTCTTTCGAGCCGGAAACCGCGAGCGGTCCTTCCGTCCCATCCCCCCCCGAAAACTCCGGCGGCACTCGGACCGCGCTCGCCACTACGAGCGAGGTCGCCAAAAACATGAGCGCGAACGCCCCGAACGTCGCGCCGAGTCCGACGAAGGCGACGGCGGCGGCGGCGAGGGCGGGTCCGACGAGTCCTCCGAATTGCTCCGCTCCTTGAACGAGCGCATTCGCCGGAGCGAGCGACTCTTTTTTCACGACCTTCGGGACGACCGAGAGCGAAGCCGGATAATGGAAAGCGTCGAGGACACCGAGGAATCCGGCGAGCGCGTAAAGATGCCACAACGCCACCGAGTCCGAAACCACGATCGCGGCGAGTATTCCCGTGAGTATCGCCCTCCCCGCGTTCGAGAAAACGAGGACGAGAACGGGCGAGACGCGGTCGCTCACCCATCCGCCGAAGAGCATGAGAGCCGCGCCGGGAACGGCGGCGACCGCGAGAACCGAGCCGAGCTGCAAACCCGGCCCCGCGACATCGAGGACGAGGAGCGTGAGCGCGATGAAGAACATTTGATCCGCGAGCATCGCAAGCCCGCTCCCGGCGAACACCCTCCGAAACGCCCGCCCCCGAAGCGGGGAGAGCATCTTCGACTTCCCGAATTTTGCGAACATACTCCACACTCCGCAAACGATGGCGGCCGCCGAAGCGAACGACCGCCGAAATTACGAACCCTCTTTATCTGCCCCGGCTATCCGCCCTCGGCGACGCGGAGCATAACGACACCCCCGAGGACGGTGAGAATACCGACGATCCGAAGCACGTTCGCAGGTTCATCGAGAAAAAGTATCCCGAGCGAAACCGCCCCGACCGCCCCGATGGAAGTCCATACCGCGTACGCGGTCCCGACGGGCAAATTTTGCATGGCGACGGAAAGGAGATAAAAACTTATGCCGCCGGAGACGAGCATGAGAAGGCTCGGCCAAAGCCTCGTGAAGCCTTCCGAGAAATTGAGGCCCATCACCATCCCGATCTCGAAGAGGCCGGCCACTATGAGTATTATCCACGTCATTTCTTTCCTCCATTTTCGATGAGTCGGTGCGTTTCTTTCGACGGTAATTTCCGTCCGTATCCCGGCGGGCCGCATATGGGCGTCATCGAGTCATCCCATCGAAGACTCGCCGGAGGGCGGACTGCATTTCGTTTATGGCGGCCTCTGAGTCCTCCGCCGAAGCGACGTACATACCGGCCTCGGCGCCCGCTCCGTACCATATGTGGGCGAGTGGCTCGACGGGTTGTTTCTCCAGAATCCCTATCTCGATGAGAGCTTCGAGTCCCTCCCGGATTTGCGGGAGGCCGTGGGCGATGTCGATCTCACGCCACTCCTCCCACCCGAGCGCCGCCGAAGCGTCGCCGAAGAGGATCCTCCGCACGTCCGCCCTCGCACACATCCGAAGATACGCGAGGTTCCCGGCCATCCACGCCTCGACCATATCCCCGCCCCGCTCATACTCTTCCCGAAACGCGGCGATGACGGCTTCGTCTATCTCGACCTCGATCTCCTCGGCGACCTCCCGGAAAAGCCCCCGCTTCCCCCCCTCGAAATTGTGATACAAAGCCCCGCGAGTCATCCCCGCCCGAGCCACGATCTCCGCCTGCGAAGCCCCGTGATAGCCAAGCTCCGCAAACAACCCGCGCCCGGAGGCGAGCAAAGCCCGCCGAGTCGCCTCCCGCCTCTCTTCCTGAGTCCGCCGCTCAACCATCTTTCCTCCGTTAATATACATACCGTTTGTATATTAACGGAGGAGAGGGAAAAGTCAAGGGTCGCTTTGCTCGGAGTTCTCGGTTTTTAGTTCTCAGTTTTTAGTTTTTGGCTGAGAACCTGGAACTAAAAACTGGGAACCGAATTGCTACCATCCTCGACAAAAAGGAGCGATCCATGAACATACTTTCGATACAGTCGTCGGTGGCTTATGGTCATGTGGGGAATAGCGCGGCTGTTTTTCCTTTGCAGCGTATGGGGTTCGAGGTTTGGCCGGTGAACACGGTTCATTTCTCGAACCACACGGGGTATGGGGAGTGGCGGGGGCCGGTGCTTCCGGCGGAGGATATTTCGGGGGTGATACGCGGCATCGAGGATCGGGGCGTGCTTCCGACGTGCGACGCGGTGCTTTCGGGGTACATGGGGGACGCGACGCTCGGGGAGGTCATCGTCGGAGCGGCCGGGCGGGTGAAGGAATTGAATTCCGGAGCTTTGTATTGCTGCGATCCGGTGATGGGCGATGTCGGGCGGGGGTTCTTCGTGAGGCCGGGGATACCGGAGTTCATGAAAGGGGTGGCGGTTCCGGCGGCGGATGTCATCACGCCGAACCAGTTCGAGCTTGAATTTCTGACCGAGGTGGAGATCTCGACGCTCGACGATGCTCTCGAAGCGTCGGAGAAGGCGAGGCGGCTCGGGCCGGGGACGGTTCTCACGACGAGTTTGCGGAGGGAAGACGGCTCCGACGATGCCATCGAGATGCTCGCAGTTTCGGGGGAGGGGGCGTGGCTCGTGGAGACGCCTTCGCTGCCGCTCGAAGTCAACGGGGCGGGCGATGCGACGGCGGCTCTCTTCCTCGCGCATTTGCTGAGAAGCGGCGACCTCGCCGAATCGCTCTCGATGACGGCGTCGGCGATATATGCCGTGCTCGACGAGACGCACCGGGCGGGGTCGAGGGAGATACGGCTCGTCTCGGCGCAGGAAAGCATCGTGGATCCACCGGAGAAATTCGAGGCGAAAAAGGTGCGATAAAAAAAGATCCGACCCCCGAAGGGGCCGGGCCTCGATTCCCCGATCCGGATCGGCTGCGAAAACTTCGCTTACCTGACGGCGACGGTGATGCCGTCGTTGTTGAAGCTGCCGCCATCCTGCGCGAACGCGAGGCTCGAGCCATTGGAGGCTATGGCAGTCCCGCCGCCAGTGTTTCCGGTATTGTCGAAGTCGGAGGTTCCGGTGATTAAGCTCGCAGTTCGGGGGCGGCTTCGGCTGTTGACGGCGCTCTTATTGGAGTGTCGTCTGCGAGTATTTTCGCGGCAAGAAGAAGGCCGGCCCGCATGGAGCGAGTCGGCCTGAATCTTCGATAGCGAGGGTTTCGCTGTTCGAGTTCGCCTACCACCAGAACCACCAGATAAAGATGTCGTCTCCGGCCTGGAGGCTAACGTTGGACGCGCTCTGGGAGATAGAAAGATTCTGCGCCACCGCCGCTCCGGTGCCTCCGCCGCTGTTCGTCTGGGTCGCGGTCGCGGTCTGGGTGATCGTCTGCGGGCTATTCTGGAACTGGGCCTGCACATCGCCGCCCACCGCCACCGAGTGCGCCATCGCCGGCGAGGCCGCCACCATCATCATGGCGAGCATCGCCGCCACCAACATCAACTTCCTCACTTCGTTCTCCTCTTCCTCGTGTTCTTTACGACCGTTTCCCCCCTCCGCTCTTGGGGGTGATCTCCTATGCCACCTCCTCTCCACAGGGTCGGATGGGCCGTCAAACAATGTTCGCACAAGAGTGGTTATCTTAAATCCCACAATTTACGCATTTTTGCCTCATCCGATTTACGTACCGACCCCATCACGGGGCAAAAAGAAACCCAGCCCTCCGTTTCGGGAGAACCGGGCGACTATGCCTACAGGCTAATTCTTAGAAGAAGAACGGGAAGAAGAAAATGCTGCCGCCCGCCTGGAAGCTAAAGTTCGACGCGCTCTGCGAGACGTTGGTGGACTGCGCGACCGCCGCGCCCGTTCCGCCGCCGCTGTTAGTCTGAGTCACGTTGGCGGTCTGGTTGATAGTCTGCGAACTGTTCTGGTTCTGGAACTGGGCGTTCCCGCCCGTCGCCGAGGACTGCGCCATCGCCGGAGCCGCCGCCACCATCATCATAGCGAGCATCGCCGCCATCATCATCAATTTCTTCACTAAATACCTCCTGAATGTCCCTTGCTTAAACCAGCTTTTCCATGAAAATACCCTGCCCGGAGCTTGAGACCACCTCACCTTTTTGTTGGATGTCCTTCTAGCGGTAGTTTGTTGACGAGGGATCGTCTCCATGTTCCAATGGCGGCGAGGAGGAGATGCCGCTATGACCAAACGCTTGCCCGCCGAACCCGCCCCCGGCCCTCTCGAAGAGTATGCAGCCCGC
>JACCWD010000051.1 GCA_013697825.1 Rubrobacter sp. | reverse complement strand
TTAGCCAATAACCAAGAACCGAGAACTAAAAACCGGAGCGGAGCGACGAAGGAGGAGTCGGAAAAGCCGTATGCGACTCCTCCATCTCCTCTATTTCCTCCACTCCTCCCAAATCATTCGAGACTTTCGAGGCCGGCCCGCATTTGCTCGACCATCCCGTCGTGCTCGAACCTCCCGGCTTGCTTTATTCCTTCCTCGTACGCGATCCTCGCCTCGTCCTCGCGTTCGAGTTGGGTGAGGACCTCGCCGAGCCGGAGGTATGCGTTCCCCTCGTCGTCGTGCTTGGCGACGTACCTTTGCAAAGTCGCCGCCTCGTCCTCGTATCTCTCGGCCTTGCCGTATTCGTTGGCGAGGGCGAGAAGCCCGGTGGGGTTGTCGGGGTTTTCGGCGAGCATCTTCTCGAAGTATTCGATTCGGCCTTCCAAAGTCTCCTCCTTTGCAGCGTTCCGCCTCCGGCGAACGCGCTTTCAGCTTTTGGCTCTCAGCGGTCAGCTTTTCGTCTTTGGCTGGCGGCTGATTGCCGACGACTATAAATGTAGTATAGGCCGTATGGAAAATCGCAAGGACAGCGAGCAAAGACGTTTCGAGACGCGGGCCGTGCACTCCGGCGAAGGAAGGGTCGGCTCGGAGGCGGACAAGAAGGACTTTTATCCGATCTCCACTCCGATATACGCCTCGACGACCTTCGCCCACCCCGACATCGAGACGACTGACAGAATCCTCGGCGGCGAGGAGCCGGGCTACGGATACGCCCGATGGGGCAACCCGACGGTCTCGGCCTTCGAGGAGGCTCTCGCCGCCCTCGAAGACCCGGGAGGCGGCTCGCGATCCTTCGCCGTCTCCTCGGGGATGGCGGCGATGCATGTCGCCCTCACGGCGGCGGAGCTTGGAAGCGGGGCGAAGGCGCTCGCCGCCGAGCAGCTTTACGGCTCGACATCGGTGCTTCTTTTGCAAATCTTCGGGGCCGCCGGGGTCGAGACAGAGTTCTTCGACGCATACAACCTCGGAGAGATCGAGGAGAAAGTGAATCGGCTCAAACCTCGGGCCGTCGTCATCGAGTCCATCTCGAACCCTCTCCTTCGCGTCGCGGACATCCCATCCATCGCCGAGATAACGAAAAACGCGAACTCCGCCCTCATCGTGGACAACACTTTCGGGACTCCGTATTTGCAGCGGCCACTCGAGCTCGGGGCGGACATCGTAGTCCATTCCGCGACGAAGTATTTGGCGGGGCATGGAGATTTGACCGCCGGGGTCGTGGCGGCGGGTCCGCCGTATGACGCGGCCATCGAGCAAATTCGAAAGACCGTCGGGTACACGATAGGTCCGTTCGAGGCGTGGCTCGCCCACCGCGGATTGAAGACGCTCCCGCTGAGGATGGAGAAGCAATGCTGGAACGCCCGCGAGGTCGCCTCGCGCCTCGAATCGAACCCGAAGGTCGGGAGGGTTCATTATCCGGGGCTTTCCGTCCATCCGGACACGGGGGTGGCGGAGCGCGTGATTTCGGATATGGGCGGGCTTGTGTCGTTCGAGCTTGCTTCGGGCGGGAAGGAGGCGGCTTTCGCGTTTATGAACGCGCTGAAATTGTGCGTCCGCGCTCCGAGCCTCGGGGACATATATACGCTCGCGACGCATCCGGCGACGGCTTCGCATCGGGAGCTTCCGCCATCGAGGCGCGAGCAGCTCGGGGTGACGGAGGGCATGATTCGGCTCTCCGTCGGCATCGAGCACCCCGAGGACATCGCCGCCGACCTCGAACAGGCGCTGGAAAAAGCATAGTCCGCCACCCCGAGATTCGAGATACCACGGCTCGCCGAACGGTCAACGACCTTTGCGTGCCGCAAGCGTTGTCCGCGAACCCCCCCCGCGCCCGGAGCACCATCTGAAACCCGCCTTCCACAAGAGCCGCTCCTCCCGTAGACTTTGCGAAGGCATATGCGAAACCATAAAGAGACTTCCGAACCCAGCCTCACCGCCGCCGACCTCTTCGCGGGGGCGGGCGGCCTCTCCGTCGGCTTCCATCGGGCGGGCTTCGAGTCTTTGTTCTTCAACGAGATGGACGAGCGGGCGGGGGCGACGTTCAGCCGGAACTTCCCTGCGGCGACCCCGTTCGTCGGCCCGGTGGAGGAGCTTGACGCCGGGCGCGTCCGGGACGAGTCGGCCCTCGGCGGGGGCGCCCTCGACGTGATGGTCGGCGGGCCTCCGTGCCAGGGTTTCAGCATTAACGCTCCGATAAGGAGCGACTCCGACGCCCGAAACCACCTCTTCCGACATTTCATCCGCATAGCTTTGGAGGGCGTCCGCCCGAAGTTCGTCGTCATCGAGAACGTTCCGGGGCTTGCGTCGCTCGGCTCCGGCGAGACCTTGCGAAGCGTGGTCGCGGCCTTCGGGCGGGCGGGGTACCGGGTGGCCTTCCGCATCCTCAACGCCGCGCACTACGGCGCCCCGCAGGAACGGTGGCGCCTCTTCTTCCTCGGAACCCGCCTTCCGGGCGTGGAACTCTCCTTCCCCGAACCGACCCATTACAGCTTCCAGCGGCCAAACTTCACGGGAGGGCGCGAGCACATCTTCCGGCACGCCGTCGGAGGCTCGCAAGACGGCCTCTTCGACGAACCCCTCGCCACCCCGACCACCGTGGGCGAAGCGATCAGCGACCTCCCGCCCATATCATCGGGCGGCGGAGAGCCGGAGATGGAGTATGCGAGGGAAGCCGAGAGCGCGTATCAAGCCGAAATGCGCTCGGGGTCGGAGAAAATCTACAACCATGAGAGCGCGGGGGTTTCCGCCGTGAACCTCGAGCGTATGAAGCATGTCGCGCCGGGCGGGTCGTGGCGGGACATTCCTTTCGAGCTTCTCCCGAAGGGGATGCAGCGGGCGAGGCGGAGCGACCACACGCGGAGGTATGGCCGCCTCCACCCCGACCACCTCTCGCCCACCGTCATGACGAAGTGCGACCCGCATTGGGGAACCGTGTTCCACTACGAACAAGACCGCATCATAAGCGTGAGGGAGACGGCGAGGATCCAGTCCTTCCCGGACTGGTTCCAGTTCACAGGCTCGAAGGCCGACCAATACCGCCAAGTCGGAAACGCTGTCCCGCCGATGCTCGCCCAAGCTCTCGCGGAGCATATAAAAGGGCTTCTCGCAACGATGCGGGGCCGGAAACACAAGAGGGGACGATGCGTCCTCTCATCCACAGCCGCACCATAAGAACCCATGTAACGGATTTCGCCGAGTCGTTCGCCTCCGGCAAGGAATTGCTTCCGTTGGGTTCGCAGTTGGATGGGAAGGTCAACGATATGCTGTCCGGCCTATGATGCCCCCGGATGCGTGTAGCGGAGCGCACAGGCTGTCGCGGCCGAGATAGTAAAATGCATGTTATGAAGCGTTTTCTCATGCTGTTTGTATTGTCGGCGCTCCTCGCGGTCGGGTGCGGGGGTGCGGCGGGCGAAGATAACGAGGTCTTCGTGGCTACCGTCGAGGGGGAGATAAACAACCGGGCGGCGAACTATGTGGAGCGCGTCATCTCCGAGGCCGAAGAGGCGGATGCCTCGGCGGTCGCCATCGAGCTCGACACGCCGGGCGGCGCTTTGACCGCGACGGAGAGCATCATAGAGACCATAAGCGGGGCGAGCGAGACGCCCGTCGTCGTTTATGTGCCTCGGGGCGGGGCGGCGATCAGCGCGGGGACGTTCATCGTCATGGCCTCCGATGTGGCGGCGATGGCCCCCGGCACGAGGCTCGGGGCGGCGTCCCCCGTCACGGCGTTCGGGAGCGACATCCCCGGAACGATGGGCGAGAAGGTCACGAACGACTCGGTCGCGCTCATCACCGGCCTCGCCGAGACGCACGGCCGGAACGAGGAGTGGGCCGAGAGCGCGGTGAGGGAGGCCGCCTCCGAGAACGCCGAGGACGCGCTCGACATGGAGATAGTCGAATACATCGAGCCGGATCTCGAATCCGCCCTCGCGGCGGCGGACGGCGAGAGTTTGGAATCGAAGGGCATAACGCTCGATGTGGCGGACGCGGCCCTCGTTCAGCAAAACGAAACCTTCCGGGAGCGTTTCGGGATACCATTGTGGACCGTGGTGCTTCCGTCGGTTCTCGGGGTTCTCGCGGTCGTCGGGATCGCGATCGCCGCCGTGAGGACGAGGCGATGGAAGATCGCGACGGGCCGCGAGGGTATGGTCGGGGAGGTCGGAGAGGTTCGGCGGACGGTCTCCGGCTCCAAAAAAGGCTCGGTCTTCGTCCACGGCGAGCTATGGACGGCGGTCGCCGAAGACAAGGAATCCCCTCCGATGGAACCCGGCGACGAGGTCGAGATCGCCGCCTTCCGCCGCTCGTACATAGTCGTGCGGCGACACGAAGGGTGATGGCGGGAGCGAGGAGTGGAAGCCCATACCTCCCCAATCCGTGCCTTCGCGGAGCGCCTTCGCGGAGCACCTTCGCGGAAGGTGAAGTGTCCGATCGGGTTTCCGCGCGAGGCATGTCTCCCCCGACCTCACGAAATATAGCGTTCAGGCGACGCCGAAACCCCGCGCATCACTCACTCTACGTATTTTCGAGGAAGGCGGGTTGCGCCTTCGGCTACGCCGAAACCCGCGCTGTCAACGTAGCTGGCGAACCATCTCTCCCGCCTCCGACGTGGGGCTTTGGCAAACGTATCCTTCGCAAACATACGCCGCCGCCCGGCCATCGAGCATCGCCTTTTCTTCGAGAAGCGGCGCGACGCTCGCGGCCTCCTCGTCGCCGGGGGCCGCGAGCGCGACCACCCGGTTCGGGAGGTACGCGGAGTACACCGCGTCCACGAGGGCTTTCATGTCATCGGCGCCCGGCTCCCCGACGATGGCGACTTCGCGCGGCCTCCCGAGGTGGAAGTCGAGTGCGCAGAGGGCGCGCCCGAAGCCGCCCGGCACCTTCTCCATCGCGCCGCTCAGTCCTTCGAGGACGGCCTCCGCCCGATCCCGGTAGTCGCTCCGGTCGAGGAGGAGCGCGAGCCGGAGAAGAACCTCGGCGGCGACGGAGTTGCCCGACGGGGTGGCGTTGTCGTATACGTCCCGCGGCCGGGTGACGAGCTTTTCGTGATCCTCCGGGGTGTCGTAGAACGCGCCCCTTTCTTCGTCCCAAAATAGTGCGCTCATCGCGTCGGCGAGGGCGGCGGCCTCCCGAAGCCACCGGATGTCGCCGTCGGCCTCATAGACCGCGAGGAGTCCGTCGGCGACCATCGCATAGTCCTCGAGGTATCCGTTTATGCGGGCCTCGCCGTCCTTGTACGAGCGAAGGAGCCTCCCGCCGCTCTTCATCTTTTCGGCGAGGAAGGCGGCATTTTTTTGAGCGGCTTCGAGGAAGTCTTCGCGATCCGCGACTCGGGCGGCGAGGGCGAGGGAGCGGAGCATCATCCCGTTCCACGCGGCGAGCGCCTTGTCGTCGAGGCCGGGCCGGACGCGCTCGCTTCGCGCTTCGAGGAGCTTCGCTTTTATGTCTTCGATCCCCTCCGGCTCCTCCGTCCCGCCAGCCACGTTGAGGATATTCTTCCCCTCGAAGTTCCCGGCCTCGCTCACGCCCCAATAACGGATAGCGAGGTCGGCCTCCTCGGGGTCGAGGACCTCCTTTATCTCGTCCGGCGTCCACACGTAGAATTTTCCTTCGACGCCCTCGGAATCGGCGTCCTCGGCGGAATAGAAACCGCCCTCGGGATTCGTCATGTCGCGGAGGATATAGTCGAGGGTCTCCGCGGCGATGCGTCCGTAGAAAGCGTTCCCGGTCGCCTGATACGCCTCCAAATAAAGGCGCGTAAGCAGGGCGTTGTCGTAGAGCATCTTCTCGAAGTGCGGGACGAGCCATATCGCGTCCACGGTATAGCGGGCGAATCCGCCCCCGATCTGGTCGTATATACCGCCCTCCGCCATCTTCCGGAGCGAAAGCTCGACAGCGGCGAGGGCGTTCTCGTCGCCCGTCCGATGATGGTGGCGGAGGAGAACCTCCAAATTCATAGGCTGCGGGAACTTCGGCGCGCCGCCGAATCCTCCGTTTTGACGGTCTATTTGGGAGAGGAGGGAGTTCGCGGCGCCGTCGAGGAGTTCCGGGCGGAGGGTGGTCTTCGGCATCTCGGCCGAGGTCGAGGCTTCGAGGAATTCGCGGACGCTCCCGGCGCTTTTGAGGACGTCCTCGCGGCGGTTCTCGTATGCGTCGGCGAGGTTCGCGAGGACTTGCCGGAAGGACGGCATTCCCTGGCGCGGGGCCGGGGGGAAGTATGTCCCGGCGTAGAAAGGGGAGCCGTCGGGGGTGAGGAAGACCGTCATCGGCCATCCACCGCTCTGGGTCATGGCCTGGAGGGCGGACATGTATATCGAGTCTATGTCCGGGCGCTCCTCGCGGTCCACCTTTATGTTCACGTAGTGTTCGTTCATAAGTTGCGCCGTTCCTTCGTCCTCGAAGGATTCGCGCTCCATCACGTGGCACCAATGGCACGAGGAGTACCCGACGGAGAGGAGCACGGGTTTATCTTCGGACTTCGCCCTTTCGAGTGCCTCCTCGCCCCATGGATACCAGTCAACGGGGTTGTCCTTGTGTTGCAAAAGATATGGGCTTGTCTCTTCGGCCAGCTTGTTTGGCATGATTCATTCTCCTCGCGTATACGGGTCTCTCGGCTCCCCCAAGAACGTACCATAGAAAGTTTAGCGGGCGTTTGCGGGGGGGAAGGTGGTGCCATCCATACGAATTTTCAAGGAGCGTGGAAATGACGGATCCGGCGAAGTTCTCCCGGCAGGAGAAGGAGAAGCAAGGCACCGAGGAGAACGCGGAGCGGAAGGCGAGCGAGAATCTCGAGGAGAACCTCAAGAAGGACGACGAGAGCGGGAAGCCGAAAGGCCCCGAGGACGCGAAGAAGAAGCGCGAGGACGACGAAGACCCGTATTGAGGCTCGCTTCGCTCGCGCTTTGAGCTTTCAGCAATCAGCCGTCAGCGAGAGCGGTGGAGAGGGAGCCAAGCTCGCGCTCGGGGTTTTGGCTCGTAGTAACATGGGATGAGCCGATAAAGGAGAGGAAAGGGGTTTGAGACATGGATCTTCGCAAGCTGGAGGCGACGGCGGAGGAGCTCGTGGCGCCGGGCAAGGGCATCCTCGCCGCGGACGAGAGCCACGGAACCATCGGGAAGCGCTTCGAGGGACTCGGGATAGACTCGACGGAGACGACGCGGCGCGACTACCGCCAAATGCTCTTCTCGACGAACGGCATCGGAGAGCATCTCTCCGGCGTCATACTCTTCGACGAAACCATCCGCCAGGAATCCTCCGGCGGCGAACTCATGACGAATCTTCTCAAAGACGCGGGCGTCATCCCCGGCATAAAAGTGGATAAAAGCGCGATAGACCTCCCGCTCTCCCCCGGCGAGAAGACCACGCAAGGTCTCGACGGCCTCCGCGAACGACTCGAAGAATACGTCGAGATGGGGGCGCATTTCACGAAGTGGCGTGCCGTCATCACCATCGGCGACGGCATCCCGACGAGGGCGTGCGTCGAGGCGAACGCCCACGCGCTCGCGAGATACGCGGCCCACAGCCAGGAAGCGGGCCTCGTCCCCATCGTCGAGCCGGAGGTCCTCATAGACGGCGACCATTCGATACAGCAATGCTACGATGCGTCGCTGTGGACGCTCAACCGGACCTTCGCCCACCTCTACGAGCAGAACGTCGAGCTTTCGGGGATGCTTTTGAAGCCGAACATGGTCATCTCGGGCAAGGAAGCGGCGGAGCAATCCGGCGTCGAGGAAGTGGCGAACATGACGGTGGAGTGCCTTCTTCGGAGCGTTCCGGCGGCGGTTCCGGGGATAGTGTTCCTCTCCGGCGGGCAGAGCGACCTCCGGGCGACGGCGCACCTCAACGCGATGAACTCCATGTACGACGGGCTTCCGTGGGAGCTTTCGTTCTCGTACGCGAGGGCTTTGCAAGAACGCCCGATGGAGGCGTGGGGCGGCGACAACTCGAACGTGGACGCCGCCCAGAAAGCCTTCGCCCACCGCCTCAAGATGAACGGCGCGGCGCGTTCGGGCTCTTATGACAAAGGCATGGAAGACGCGGCATAGGCGGGACAGTCCGCGCCGAAGGGGTTTAGATTCTGTCGGCGCGGACTATGAGCCGCTTCTCGAAGGTGGGGATGGGGGTGCATGTCTGGAGGGTAACCATGTCGCGGTCAACGACCTGGCCCATCACCCACGAGTCGTAGGGGTCGACGACGAACATCTCGCTGACTTCGTATTCGAAGGTTCGGCCATCGGGGTCTTCGAGGATTATGCGGTCGCCGTTCTTCAGTTTGTCGAGCTCATAGAAGAGAAGCCGGCTCTCCGTTCCGGGGTACCCGATGCGGTGGGCGGCGAGGAAGGTGTTCCTTTGCGGGGCGTCGGTCCACGGGAGCGAGGTCTCGGGGATATGGACGACGCCCCGGTCGAGGTATTCGGGGGTGTCCGAACCCCACACGGGGGCGTTGCTCACGCCTAAAGCGTCAATGGTGAGCCCGAGCACGGCCCCGGAAGGGAGGTCTCCGAAGTCGCGCTCCTCGCGCGCCTCTTCGAGTTCCTCCTCGTCCGGCTCGGGCCAGTCCGGAACCTCGACGGGCAATGGCGTAGCGGCGGGATGAGGTTCCGGCTGCGGCTCCGGTCCCGGCTCCGGTTCCGGCTGCGGCTGCGTTTCCGGCTGTGGTTCCGGTTGTGGTTCCGGCCGCGGCTGCGACCGGGGTTCAACGGGAGCAGGCGCCTGCTCCACATCCCGCACCTCCTTCCAGGCGTCCCCTGGCGGGTCGGTGCGCGTGAGCGGCTCGAAGGTCGGCTCCTTGTCGCGGGAGGCGACCGCCGAGTCCGAACCGCCGCGCAATACGAAAACTCCGAAGGCGGCGGCAGCGAGAGCGAGGACGAGCGCGACGGAAAGCCCGACCACGCCCGCCTTCACGAGTGGATCCCGGCCAGACATTTACCTGCGCCGTATCCCAAGCCAGAACGCCATGGC
Organism: Rubrobacter sp.; assembly: GCA_013697825.1. Lineage (GTDB taxonomy): Bacteria > Actinomycetota > Rubrobacteria > Rubrobacterales > Rubrobacteraceae > JACCWD01. Next base: position 681 of record JACCWD010000051.1, on the reverse strand, counting down.
CCCGGAGACGACAAGCAAAGCCCCGGCGGGAAGAAGCATCGAAGCCGCCGAAGGCGCGAACCCACCCGTATTCGCGAGCGTTTTGCCAGCAACGTACGTGCCGGGCATGACCTCTTGCTCGAGACTTGCAACATCGGTGCCGTCGCCGCCGTCGGTGCCATCGCCGCCGATGTTTATGTTTCCGCCGGCCTGGATGCAGGCGTTGACGGCGCTCTGGGAGATATCGAGGTCTTGTGCGATGGCGGCCGCCAAATCACCGCCGGAGTTGCTTTGGTCGGCGTTGACGTATTGCTGGATGACCTGCGGGCAGAACTGGTACTGGATATTGACAGCCCCCGCCGTTGCCCTGGCATCCCCGGCCTCCGCCGTCGCTCCTCCTTGCGCCACAGCCGTCGCGACCGCAGTGTATACCATGAGGCTCGCAAAAACCCCCACTATCGGTAGTTTGTTGACGAGGGATCGTCTCCGTGTTCCAATGGCGGCGAGGAGGAGATGCCGTCATGACCAAACGCTTGCCCGCCGACCCCGCCCCCGGCCCACTCGAAGAGTATGCGGCCCGCTTCGACGACCTCTTCGACACTTTGGCCGGGCGAGGAGCCTTTCGCCGTTACCTCGAAGGCCTGCTGCTTCCAGCCGAGCGAAACAAGACCCTCACAGCTCTCGCCAACACCGAACCCGTGG
>JACCWD010000042.1 GCA_013697825.1 Rubrobacter sp. | reverse complement strand
CAACTGATCACGGCGGCGGACGTTCTGGCGGGCAACGCCCCCGACCACGAAAGGGCGCTTCGGTTGGTGGAGCAGGCGGAGGCGAACTCCGACGCCATGGTCGAGGAGACGGTGGGCGACTGCGCCTACGGCAGTGGCGACACCCGAAAGACCTTCGCCGAGGCCGGGCGAAAGCTCGTGGCGAAAGTCGCCACGAGGCGCGGGGGCGCGCAGTTCCCCAAAGAGGACTTCCGGATCGATCTGGAAGCGATGAGTTGCGTGTGCCCCGCGGGTCAAAAGACGCGGAAGGTGGCGTCGATCAGTTCGGGCGACCGCTACGGCGCTCCGGGCGTCCCCTTGCGGGCGTTCCGCTTCGACGCGGCCATCTGCGACGGATGTCCGTTGCGGCCCAAGTGCGTGCGGGCGCGCTTCGGGAAAGGTCGGCTGGTCATGATCCATCCGCAGGAGGCCTTGCTGCAGGAGGCGAGGGCGTTCCAGCAAAGCGAGGCGTTCGCTCCATACCGCAAGCTACGCCAAGCAGCCGAACACAGGCTGTCGCGGCTGATGCAACTCGGGGTGCGCCAGGCCCGCTACTTCGGTCGGACGAAGACACTCTTCCAGCTCCTGGTGGCCGCAACCGTCGCCAATCTCACGCTCGTGGCGACTAGGATCGGCCGCATGCGAGATCGTAACCACCCCAGGACGATCATCTCCATACATGTCTACGCTTTGTGTGTGGTTCGCCGCGCGTTCGCGACTCCGTCGCCGCGCTCGGAGCCTGGGGTTTTCGGCCACGCTTCTAGCCACGGACATCCTCCATCCGCGCCGAAAGCCCGGAGAACCCGAACTCCGCGACATCCCCCATCCGGCGATACTCCATCATGCCCCGCTGCGAAGCCGAGAAGGCGAGCGCGTCCATCTCGTCGGCGGATACGTCGAGAAGCCCCGCCCAAAACGTCCCGTAAAGCCGAAGCTCCCGCACCCCCGAGAGATGCCCGAGAAAGAGCGCGAAAACAACCGAACCGACGGATGCGACGGCCCGGCTCCGAGTCTTCGACATCCTTCCGGCGAGATGGCCGGATTGCGTCCACGAAGAGAGGGTTCGGCGACCGGCTCCGAGCAAAGTCTGTGGGGAGAAGCGGTCGGGGAAGCGGCCTTCGATCTCACGCCCGAGGTCGTCGGCGGAGACGGACGCCCCCGGCGGGGTGTTTGATCGTTTATAGTTTTCTTCGGGCGATGTTCTTCGACGAGGGGTGGACGGTATGGCATCGGTGAAGGATGGTTGGCGGGGACGCTTCTTCGAGGACTTCGAGGAGGGAGACATATACAAACACCCGCTCGGGCGGACCGTCGCGACGACCGACAACATATGGTTCACCCTCCTCACGCAAAACACCGCCCCCGTCCACTTCGACCACCATTACGCCTCGCAGACCGAGTTCGGGAAACCGCTCGTCGACTCGACCTTCACCGTCGCCCTCGTCACCGGGCAAAGCGTCACCGACATCTCGCAAAACGTCTTCGCGAACCTCGGGTGGGATGAGATAAAATTGCCCGCCCCCGTCTTCGAGGGCGACACGATATATTCCGAGTCGCGCGTCCTCGAAAAGAGGGAGTCGAAGTCGCGCGAAAACGTCGGCATCGTCGCCGTGGAGACCATCGGATACAACCAGAACGGCACGGTCGTCATAACTTTCAAACGAACCATCATGGTCTATAAACGAGGCCATTCGCCGGGCATGTCGAGGCCCGAGCCGAAAATAAAGTGAACGCCGGAGGGAGGATATGACGGCGAAGCGAAACCACGAGGAACTCCGCGAAAGCGTGCGGAGGGTGTGCGAAAAGTTCCCGAACGAATACTGGCGCGACCTCGACGCGAAGCGCGAGTACCCGGAGGAGTGGGTTCGGGCGATGACCGACTCGAAGCACCTCGCCGCCCTCATCCCGAAGGAGTATGGCGGCCTCGGACTCGACCTCTCCGCCGCGTGCGCCATCATGGAGGAGGCGAACCGCTCGGGGGCGAACGCGAACCCCGCCCACGCGCAAATGTACGTGATGGGAACCGTCCTCCGCCACGGCTCCGAGGAGCAAAAACGAGAGTATTTACCGAAGATCTCGGGCGGAGAGCTTCGCCTCCAAGCCTTCGGAGTCACCGAACCCGAGGCCGGAACCGAGACGACGGCGATCACAACGTTCGCCGAACGCCGGGGAGAGAAATACATCGTGAACGGGCGGAAGATATACATCTCGCGGGTTCAATATTCCGACCTCATGGTGCTTCTCGCGAGGACGACCCCGATCGAGGAGGTCGAAAAACGTTCGCTCGGACTCTCCGTCTTCATCGTGGATCTCAGAAAAATAAAGGGCGAAAACCTCGACGTGAAGCGCCGCCGGGTGATGATGAACAACTTCACGAACGAACTCGAGTTCCGGAACGTCGAGGTTCCGGCGGGGAACCGCATCGGCGAGGAGGGTCGCGGCCTCTCGTACATCCTCGATGGGATGAACGCCGAGCGCATCCTCATCGCCGCCGAGTGCGTCGGGGACGGGCGCTTCTTCCTCGACCGGGCGGTCTCTCGGGCGAACGAGCGTGAGGTGTTTGGACGAAGGATCGGTCGAAATCAGGGCGTTCAATTTCCGATCGCTCGCGCATACGCGAACCTCGAAGCGGCGAACCTCATGGTGGAAAAAGCGGCCTCGCTCTTCGACGAAGGACACTCGTGCGGCGCGGAGGCGAACATGGCGAAGATGCTCGCCGCCGACGCGTCGTGGGAGTGCGGCAACGTTGCGATGCAAACCCTCGGCGGATACGGCGTGGACGCCGAGTACGACGTGGAGAGGAAGTTCCGGGAGACGCGGCTTTACCAGGTCGCGCCGATCTCCACGAACCTCATCCTCTCGTACATCGGCGAGAGGGTACTCGGGATGCCGAGGTCGTTTTGAAAGCATTTAGCCTTCAGCTTTCAGTTTCCAGCTTTTTTCGCCGTTGGTCGGCGAGGCTCGCTTCGGGGCTTCGCTTCGCTCGTGCCGGGATGGGAGACGGCTCGGCCCCCCTCCGTCGGAGCGGGAATCGAGGTGTCTCGAGGACGTTCGCGGCTCCGTTATTCGTCTTTTTGCGGCGGTTTCCATCGGCGAGGCCCGAAACAAGTTTTTGCGCCTCTCGCCCCGAAGCCGATGTGGCGAGGAAGAAGATCCGGCGGGAGGCGGCCCGGCGAACCGTCTCCGCGGACGGAGAAGCGCGATTCGGTGGACGGTGCGAAAGCGCGAAACCGGGTTCATGCGTCGGATCGGGGACTTTGACATGACGCTTCCCGCCCCGCTCGAAGGGATCACGGTCATCTCCCTCGAACAGGCCGTCGCCGCGCCTTTCGCGACGCGCCAACTCGCCGACCTCGGGGCGAGGGTCATAAAGGTCGAGCGGCCCGAAACTGGAGACTTCGCCCGCGGATACGACGAGACGGTGAAGGGACTCGCGAGCCACTTCGTGTGGCTTAACCGCTCGAAGGAGTCGCTCGCTTTGGATCTGAAAGAAGAGGAGTCTCGGGAGATACTCGGGAGGCTCATCGAAAGCTCCGATGTCTTTGTTCAAAATCTCGCGCCCGGCGCGGCGGAGAGGCTCGGATTCGGAGCTTCGGAGCTTCGGCAAAAATATCCCCGGCTCGTAACGTGCGGCGTTTCGGGATACGGGGATTCGGGGCCGTACCGCGACCGGAAGGCGTATGACCTCCTCGTGCAATGCGAGGCGGGACTCGTCTCGGTGACCGGGACCGAGGAGACACCCTCGAAGGCGGGCATCTCCATTGCCGACATCGCCGCCGGGATGTACGCATATTCCGGTGTCCTCTCGGCTTTGTTTCGGCGCGAGAGGACGGGCGAGGGGGCGGCCATCGAGGTTTCGATGCTCGAAGCGCTCGCGGAGTGGATGGGCTTCCCGGCGTACTTCACGATGTACAACGACCGCCAGCCGCCGCGAACCGGGGCGAGCCACGCCGCCATCGCCCCGTACGGCCCGTACCCGTGCGGCGACGGCGAAGTCGTCTTCCTCGGCGTCCAAAACGAGAGGGAATGGAAGAAACTCTGCGAGAAAGTCCTCGAAGACGGGGGCATGGCGACCGACGAACGCTTCTCCACGAACTCCCGGCGCGTCGAAAACCACGCCGCGCTCGACGCGGAGATAGAAAAAACTTTCTCGAAGACGACGGCGGAGGAGGCGATGGAGAGGCTCGACGAAGCGGGCATCGCCAATGCCCGGCTGCGCGACGTGCGGGGCATGCTCGACCATCCGCAGCTCGCCGCCCGCGAAAGGTGGCGGAGCGTGGACTCCCCCGCCGGAGCCATTGCCGCGCTCCTCCCGCCCGCGAACATGGATGGATACGAAGCCCGAATGGATCGAATACCGGAAGTCGGGGAACACAACGACGCGATACTCGCGGAGCTTCGAGACGGCGAGAGTGGCGAGTCGGGAGCCACCCGGTGAAGCCGAAGCTCCATTCCCCGAATGAACCACGAACCCCGGAAAACACCGGGAGCCGCTCACTTTCGCCCGCTTCGGGAGTGGGGAAAAGTGAGCGGCTCCCGCGCCCGAAGCCTTTGGCTGATTTTGGCCCAGAGTATCCACGCGGCCTCACGAAGAACGGGAGTCCGGAAACGAATGGTGCGCGGTGTCCATCCTCGAAACCTCCGGCGGCTTCATCGGGGGCGCGAGTCCTTCCCCGAGCGGCGAAAGCCCGAAGGATCGGTGAGACGTGGCATCGAAGCGCCCGCCCGCGGTCGAATCCGGCGGGAGCCCATTGGGAGGAAAGGAGAGAGAATCGAGAGCATCCCGACTCCCGAAGCGAGCGGTGCGACCTCCCGACTTCCGGTATTTTCGGCGGGTACTCGGGGGAGATATTCGGTAAGCTATCCGGCAGGGAAATCGAAGGGTCGCGGGTTTCCGTCGCGGCTTTGGAAGGAGAGTGGGCTATGAAGGGGAGAGTGGCCGCCCTCGTCGGGCCGGAGGAAGTCATTGTAAAGGAGTTCGACGTTCCGGAGCCGGAGGCGGGAGCGGTCGTCGCGAAGGTTCGGCGGGCGAACACGTGCGGCTCGGAGGTCCATATATACCACCATCATCATCCGCTCCTTCGGGAGTGCGTCCTCGGCCATGAGTTCGTCGGGGAGATACAAGCCCTCGGAGACGGGGTCGAGACGGACTATGCGGGCGAGTCGGTGTCGGTCGGGGATCGGGTGATCGCGCCGTATTACCGGACTTGCCGGAAGTGTCCGGCTTGCTTGAAGGGGGATTTCAACCTTTGCCAAAAGGCGTATTCGTTTTGGTCGCAAAGGGCGGAGGAGTTCCCCCACTTCACGGGGGCGTTCGCGACGCATTACTACATCCAGCCCGACCAGTATTTCTACAAAGTCCCGGATTCCGTGCCGGACGAGGTCGTGGCGGGAGCGAACTGCGGGCTTTCGCAGGTTTTGTACGGACTGCATGAGATCGGTCTTTCGGCGGGCGAGAGCCTCGTCATTCAAGGCGCGGGCGGCCTCGGACTCTACGCGGCGGCGGTCGCGAAGGACATGGGCGCGGAGGTCATCGTCGTCGAGGGGATACCCGAGAGGATCGAGCTGGCGAAGAGGTTCGGGGCCGAGCATATCGTGGACATGCGCGAGTTCGAGAGCGCGGAGGAGTGAATCTCCGAGGTTCAAAAACTCACGCACGGGTATGGCGCGGATGTGGTTCTCGAAGTTACGGGGGTTCCGGCGGCGTTCGTGGAGGCGATCGGGCTGGTAAGGCCGGGTGGGAGGATCGCCGAGATCGGCAACGTGAGCGTGGATAAGGAACACGAAGTCTCCCTCGCCCCCGGCCTCATAACGAGGAAGGTCATAAGGATTCAAGGATTCGTCCGCTATCAGCCGTGGTTCCTCCACCGGGCGATACGCTTCCTCGAACGAAAGCATATGGACCACCCCTTCGACAAACTCTCGGACCGGGAATACAGTCTGGAGGAAGCGGGAGAGGCGATAGAAAAGGAAGAAGCGAGGGAAGTGGCCCGACCAGCGATAGTGCCTTAGCGGCGAGCCTTTGGCTCGCCGCGCTATCAGCCGTCAGCTATCAGCCGTCAGCAAAAACAAAAAGCTAAAAGCTAACGGCTAATTGCTTAAAAGCTAAAAAGGGAGAATTTCCATGCAACTCATCGAAGCGCCGAAACAGGAAGAGACGCGCAAATACGGGATGCTCATCGGGGGCGAGTGGGTCGAGCCGCTCTCGGGGAAGACGCTCGATAGCACGAACCCGTTCACCGGGAAAGCATGGGCGGCCATCGCCGAGGGCGAAGTCGACGATGTGGATCGCGCCGTGAAAGCCGCCCGATACGCCTTCGACGAAGGGCCGTGGGGAAAGATGACCGGGACGGAGCGGGCGCGTCTCCTCCGCCGCTTCGCCGACCTCCTCGGCGAGAACGCGGAAAACCTCGCCCGCGTCGAGAGCACCGACAACGGCAAGCTCCTCCGCGAAATGGGCGGTCAATTGAAGGGGCTTCCGGAGTGGTATTACTATTTCGCCGGGGCGGCGGACAAAATACACGGCGACACCATTCCGTCCGACAAGCCGAACTTCTTCGTGTATACGAGGAAGGAGCCGGTGGGTGTCGTCGGGGCGATCACACCGTGGAACAGCCCGCTCCTCCTCCTCTCCTTCAAGCTCGCCGCCGCGTTGGCGGCGGGATGCACCTTCGTCGTGAAACCCGCCGAACATACCTCCGCCTCGACGCTCGAGTTCGGGAAACTCTTCGAGGAGGCGGGCTTCCCTCCGGGTGTCTTCAATGTCGTTACGGGTTATGGGGCGGGCGCGGGGGCCGCGCTCACGGCGCATCCCGGCGTGGACAAGGTGGCGTTCACCGGCTCGACGGAGACGGGGAAGCTCGTCATGAAGAGCGCGGCGGACCATCTCGCCAAAGTGAGCCTCGAACTCGGCGGAAAATCCCCGAACATCGTCTTCGAGGACGCGGATATCGAAGCCGCCTCGAACGGCGTCGTCTCCGGCATCTTCGCGGCGACGGGGCAAACGTGCATCGCGGGCTCTCGTCTCCTCGTCCACAAAAAATCGCATGATGAGATCGTCGAGCGCCTCTCGGATCGGGCCTCGACGATAAAGCTCGGCGACCCATTCGCCGACGAGACCGAGATGGGTCCGTCGGCGTTCCGCGAGCAAATGGACAAAGTTTTGAACTACATAGACATCGCGCAAGGAGAGGGCGCGGAGCTTGTGAGCGGCGGAAAGAGGCCCGACGCCGAGGGTCTCAAGGACGGGTTCTTCGTCGAGCCGACCATACTCACGGGGGTGGACAACGATATGAGGATCGCCCGCGAGGAAGTCTTCGGCCCGGTACTTTCGGTCATCCCCGTCGAGAGCGAGGAGGAAATAATACGCCTCGCCAACGACACCGAGTTCGGCCTCGCCGCCGGGGTATGGACGAAGGATATACAAAGGGCGCACCGGGTGGCGCACGCCATACGCGCCGGAACCGTGTGGATAAACGCGTACCGCACGCTCTCTTTCAACACGCCCTTCGGCGGCTACAAATCGAGCGGCCTCGGGCGCGAGAACGGCCTCGACTCGATCAACGAGTTCACCGAGACGAAGAGCGTGTGGGTCGAGCTTTCGGGGAACACGCGCGACCCGTTCACGATGGGGTGAGGTCGCGAAGCGACCCGAGCGAAGCGACCGCCCGGTATATGTTCGGGGGATGCTCGGCGAGGCGGTGGCATAGATATAAATACCATTCCTCGCCGTATACGAGGTACACGCGAGTCCGGCATCCCCTCTCCCGCATCGCTTCGAGCCGCTCCGGCGTGATGCCGTAAAGCATCTCGAACTCCGCGTTCGATGCTTCGAGGCCGTTCTCCCGGATGAACTCGTGCGCGTGGTCGAGGATGGTTTCGTCGTGGGTGGCTATTGAAAGAGTGTGGCCGCTCGCGAGGAGCGTCTCCATGTGGCGGCGGTACGCTTCGTCGAGGTCGGTGGAATCCCTCGGGAGGGCCGCGCTCTCCGGCTCTTCGAAGGCTCCTTTCACGAGCCGGATGCGTCCGGGTCGTTCGAGGGCGGCGGCGAGGTCGGACTCGGTGCGGTGGAGGTATGCTTGCAAAGTGATGCCGACCTCCTCAAAGGACTCGGAGAGCCGTTCGTGGAGGGATAATATTTCGTCGGTCCGCTCGGTTCCCTCCATGCTCACCATCACCTCCGTCCCGGCCTCGCGGGCGGCGCGGGCTATTTTCGAGGCGTTCTCGAAGGCGAAGTCCGCATCCAAAGCCATCCCGACGTGCGAGAGGTCGAGGGAAATTGACGAGTCGAGGCCGCGGGTTTTTATCTCCTTCGCCACCCGGACGAACTCTTCGGTGGCTCGCTCGGCGAGGGCTTCGTCGCGGGTGCTTTCGCCCATATAGTCAATGGTCGCCGCGTGTCCGAGGCCGTTCGCTTTTTTGGCGGCTTCGAGGGCTTCCGGCATCTCCTCGCCGCACACGAAACGCGATGCGGCGCGAAGGAGTATCCCTTTCAAGAACGGATCGGTCATGAGGCGGGCTTTTATCTTTTCGTTCCGGGCTATGCTTTTCAAAGCCGCCGCGGCTTCATGCTCCGGCGTTCCGTGTCCTTCCAAAGCGGTACTCCTCTCCGTGAATACTCCCCCGATACGGTTACAATTTTAGCGGAGGCGAGCTACGAAAAGGGGCGCGGGCATGGCTATCGAGATGACGGGCGGCGAGATCATACGTGAGCGAGGCACGGTGGTCACGTTCCACCAAAAGTGCGAAAGCTGCGGCCACGTCTATGATTTCAATAAAACCACCATCGTCCCGGCGTTCTCGTCGCGGAAAGTCCGGGCGTTCACGTGCGAGGAATGCGGACACTATCAGGAAGTCGAAGCGAGGCACTTCCGGGAGGATGGTTAATATGGCGAAGGTCTCTCCGCACGGCTCGTGGAAGTCCCCGATCTCCGCGAAGGACGTCGCGGGCGGAGGCGTGGGACTCGGCGGCGTCTCGGTGGACGGCGAGGACGTGTACTGGATAGAACGCCGCCCCGACGAGGGCGGAAGATCCGTCATAGTCCGTCGCAAAGCGGATGGCTCGGCGGAAGACATCACCCCTCCCCCATTCAACGCCCGAACCCGAGTCCACGAATACGGCGGCGGGGACTTCGCCGCCCACGATGGAACCGTGTATTTCTCGAACTTCGCCGATCAGAAAATATATCGGGCGAGGGTCGGCGAGGAACCCGAGCCGCTCACGGATTCCCCGGACCGTCGCTACGCGGACATGGTCGTGGACGAGAAGCGAAACCGAATAGTTTGCGTCCGGGAAGACCATTCCGGCGAAGGCGAGCCGAAGAACGAGCTCGTCGGCGTCGCCCTTTCCGACGGCTCGGAGACGGTGATCGCGACGGGCGAGGATTTTTATTCCTCCCCACGCATAAGCCCCGGCGGCGAACTCCTCGCGTGGCTCTCGTGGAACCACCCGAACATGCCGTGGAACGGCACGGAATTATGGTCGTGCGAGGTGGATGGAGAGGGGAGGACGAGCGATCCTCAAAAGGTCGCGGGCGGCGAGAGCGAGTCCATCTTCCAGCCAGAGTTCTCGCCCGACGGGACGCTCCACTTCGCCTCCGACCAGACGGGGTGGTGGAATCTTTACCGCGAAGGCGAATCCGAGCCGCTCTACGGCATGGAGGCCGAGTTCGGGCTTCCTCAATGGGGGTTCGGGATGTCCACGTACGCCTTCCTCTCGGAGGGGAGCATCGTATGCACGTACATTCGGGGCGGGGAATTCCACCTCGCCGTCCTCGATGTCGCGTCGGGGAGGCTCGAAGGGGTGGACGTTCCGTATTCGGTGGTGTCGGGGGTGAAGGTCGGCGGGGGGCGCGTCTTCTTCCGGGGCGGCTCCCCGACCGGGCCGACCTCCCTCGTCGCCCTCGACGCGGAGAACGGCGACGCGGAGGTTGTCAAACGCTCGCGGGAGGCCGTTCCCGACCCCGGATACCTCTCCGTCCCGAGGCCCATCGAGTTCCCGACGGAGGGCGGGCTCACGTCCCACGCCTTCTTTTATCCGCCGGAGAACCGGGATTTCGAGGCTCCCGAAGGCGAAAAACCTCCGCTCGTCGTGTCGAGCCACGGCGGCCCGACGGCGATGACGACGGCCTCCTTCGACCTTTCGCTCCAGTTTTGGACGAGCCGGGGCTTCGCCGTCCTCGACGTGAACTATGGCGGAAGCTCGGGGTACGGGCGCGAGTATCGCGAGAGGCTTCGTGGAAAGTGGGGAGTCGTGGATGTGGACGACTGCGTGAACGGGGCGAAGCATCTCGTGGAGGAAGGACTCGTGGACGGAGGGCGGCTCGCCATCACGGGCGGGAGCGCGGGCGGGTATACGACTTTGTGCGCCCTCACGTTCCGCGATGTTTTCGCCGCCGGAGCGAGCCATTTCGGTGTTTCCGACGCGGAGGCGTTGGCGAAAGAGACGCACAAATTCGAGTCGAGGTATCTCGACGGGCTTATCGGGGCGTATCCCGAGGACGTGGATTTGTACCGGGAGCGATCCCCGATCCACTCCACGGAGCGGCTTTCATGCCCGGTGATCTTTTTTCAGGGACTCGAGGACGAGGTCGTCCCCCCGAATCAAGCGGAGGCGATGGTGGACGCGCTACGCTCGAAGGGGGTTCCGGTCGCGTATGTGCCGTTCGAGGGCGAGCAGCACGGCTTCCGGAAGTCCGAGAACATCGAGCGGGCCATAACGGGCGAGCTTTATTTTTATTCGCGGGTCTTCGGCTTCGATCTCGCCGACGACGACATCGAGCCTGTGGAGATCGAGAACCTCCCGTGAGTGGCGTGTCCGTGAGGCTCGGGATCCCGGAGGATTTCGAGGCCGCCGTCGCCGTGTGGCGGGAGGCGGACACCGTGAGGCGTGGAGGCGAACCTCCGCCGGAGCATGAGGAGCGGGCGCGGGGACACGTCGAGAACCCGGACTCCTTCCTCCTCGTCGCGGACGACGCGGGCGGCATCGTCGGGGTGGCGTGCGCCATGCAAGGACTCGCCGACGACGGCGCGGGGCCGCCGATCGAAGGTCTTTGCCACGTCGGGATGGTCTTCGTCGCGCCCGGACGATGGGGAGAAGGAGTCGGCGGAATGCTCGTGGATGCGACGCTCGACGAGGCTCGCTCGCGTGGCTACGGGAAGGCGCAATTATGGACGCACAAGGGCAATTCGCGGGCGCGGCGGCTTTATGAGAGGCGTGGCTTCGGGCGGAGCGGGCGAGAGATGAAGGACGACCTCGGAGAGTGGATCGTCCACTACGAACGCGAACTTTGAGGGAGAAAGCATGAGCGGGCGGGACGAATGGTTCGAGGCGAACCGGGCGAACTGGGACGAGCGGATCCCGATCCACACCTCCGGCGATTTCTATGACGTGGAGGGTTTCGTGGCCGGGGACGGACGGCTCCGCCCGTTCGAGATCGAGGAGGTCGGGGACGTCTCCGGAAAATCCCTCCTCCATCTCCAATGCCACTTCGGGATGGACACCCTCGACTGGGCGAGGCGAGGCGCGAAGGTCGTCGGCCTCGACTTCTCCGCGCCCGCCGTCGAAGCGGCGAGGAGGCTCGCGAAGGACATCGGCGAAGTAAAGGCGGAGTTCGTCGAGTCGAACGTGTACGAGGCGAGGGAGGCCCTCGGCGGGCGGACTTTCGATGTCGTGTATACGGGCCTCGGCGCGTTGAATTGGCTCCCGGACATCGAACGGTGGTCGGAGGTCGCCGCCTCGCTCGTGGAGCCGGGCGGCTTTTTGTATATCTCGGAGTTCCATCCGTTTACGAGTGTTTTCGGCGATGATGATTTGGCGGTCGAACATGGATATTTCCACGACGGGCAGCCGATGGTGTGGGGCGAGCCGGGGACGTACGCCGACTTCGAGGCCGAGACCGTTCACAATAAAACGTATGAGTGGAACCACTTCCTCGGGGAGGTCGTGAGCGCGGTGATTTCTTCCGGCCTCGCCCTCGAACTCCTCCACGAGCATGACTATACGCTCTTCCCGAGGTGGCCTTTCCTCGAAAAGAGCGGCTTCGATACGTATCGCCTTCCGGAGGGTACGCCGAAGGTGCCGCTCATGTATTCGATGAGGGCGCGGAGGCCGGATGTTCGTTAGCGAACGCGAAGTCCGACCGCGCGCTTCTCCGAGAGCCGCGCCCGCTGGAACGTCGCTACGATTGACGCCGAGTCCGGCTGACCGCTTCGGCATTCCCTTCGAGGTTCTTCGCGCGTAGAGACGTAGCATGCTACGTCTCTACGAAGGTGCGCCGCCCTCATGGCGAAGGAAGGGAGTTCCTCGGCACCTTCGCATCCCCGCCCGACGAGCTTTCGCCGGACTCGCCCGGAGGGTTCGGCGACACGGGTTTCGACCATACGCCTCTCCCGGCGAGCGAAGCTCGCGGGCTACGTATACAAGCTCGGGGGCCGGTCTTCGAGGTTCGAGCGCATGACGACCTCGCCGGAGGAGTCGGTGATGGTGACGGATTCGGCGTTCTGGCGGAGGACGGCGGCGTTGAGGGCGCAGTCTATCTTCTCGTCCGTCCCGATGAAGGTTCCGGTCGGCACCGACTCGCCGTCTTCCTTCTCTATGGAGACGGTATACACCTCTCCGGTTTCGAGACCTTCGGCGTCCATGAGGAGTTCGGTCCCCCACGTGTGGGCGACGACCGAGGCTTCGACCGTAACGCCTCGCGGGGGCGAGCCGAAGGATATCGGCTCCTCGTCGCCGAGTCCGGGGGTGTCGTCCGAGCTCGGAAGTCCGGCGGCGAAGAGGGCGGCGACCCCGATCGCGACGACGGCGAGCGCGGCGGCGGCCGCGGCGATGGGCGGCACGCGGCGAGGCCGTCCGCCGAGGGCTTTCCCGACGACCTTCTCTTTCAGGTCGGGCGGGGGTTCGAAGTCTTCTTCGTCGAGGCTCCCCGGCTCTCCGAGGAGTTCGGCGACGGAGCGGAGTTCGGCCTCCTCGGCGCGGCACTCGGGGCAGCTTTCGAGGTGGCCCTCGAGTTCGGCCTCCTCGGCGGGTTCGAGTCCGCCGAGCAGGCGGACGCCGAGGAGTCCCCGGCACCGTCGGCAGTTTTCGTCATTCATCCGGCCAACCCATCTCTTCCAGCGCGAGTCGCAGAGACTTTAACGCATAGTACGTACGGCTGCGAAGGGTGCCGGAGGGGATGCCGGCCTCCTCGGCGACCTCGGTGTATTTCCGGCCCCGGAAGTAGATTTCCTGTATGACGAAGCGGTGGTCTTCGCTGAGGGATTCGAGAGCCTCGGAGACGAGCATCCGCCGAAGCGACTCTTCCGAGTGGTCCTCGGCCGCGTCGGCCTCCCCGGTTTTCTCCGAGCTTGCGGGGGCGGGGCGGCTCTTCCTCGCCCTCGCGGCGTCTACCACGAGGTTCCGGGCGATGGCGAAGAGCCACGTCCTCCGCGAACCCCGGCCCTCGTCGAACTTCTCGCGCGAGCGCCACGCCCGGACGAAGGTTTCCTGTGTGATCTCCTCCGCCAGCCCGCGGTCGCGCAGCGAGCGGAGCGCGAACCGGAAAAGCTCCGGGGCGTGCTCGTCGTAGGCTCCCCGGAGCGCAGCCTCTTCCCCCCGGCGGCGCGGCCGGAGCCTCTCCATGAAGGTTCGGCGGCGCGATGGTTCCCTGGTTTCTCTTTGCGAGTCGTCTCCCACTCATCTCATATTAACCGATGCGTCGCGGACACATGGAGGCGGGACGGGCCGCGAAGCCCGTCCCGGAAATGTGCCTCCCGCTCGGAAGTGTCGTCAGGAAGCGTCGCGCCTCACCGTCCGGAGCGCGATGGCCCCGCCCGCGACAGCGAAGGCGGCCAAAGCCGCGCCGATGACGGCGAGCGGCGAGAACCCGCCCGTGTCCGGGATGGTCTCCATCGTCGTCCCCGCGCCGGCCGTGTCGTCCATGTCGTCCATCATCGCGGACATATCCCCGGTCGGGATGGCGAAGCCGCCCACGACCTCTCCGGCCCCGATCGCGCCGATCTCGGTCGCCGCGCCAGAGTCGAGGTCTATTTCATAGAGGCTCGACGGCTGTCCTTCGCCCGGCTGGAGGACGGCGTACGCGTCGTCGTTGGGGGCGGCGATGTCGAAGCCGACGTTCGAGGTGAACTCGACCCCGAGAGGCCCGATGGTCGAGAGGATGCCGGGGTTCGCGTCCTGCTGGAGGAGGCTCCCGGT
>JACCWD010000017.1 GCA_013697825.1 Rubrobacter sp. | reverse complement strand
CGGGCGGGAGGGGAAATCCTTCTTCGTGCGCGACGACGGGGCGGGCTTCGAGATGGAGTACGCGCACAAGCTCTTCGGCGCATTCCAACGCCTCCACGACTCCGAGGATTTCGAGGGAACCGGGGTCAGGCTGGCGACCGTCGCCCGCATCATCCACCGCCACGGCGGGGAGGTGCGGGCCGAGGGCGAAGTCGGGAAAGGCGCGACGTTCTTCTTCACTTTGTAGCGCGGGTTCGTCGGTCGAGGAGGATGTCCGGGGATGAAAAATCGCCGTTTCCTTCGGGTGGGCGCTCGTTCGGGATGCGTTCCCGGCGGGGATGGGGGAGGGCTTTGATCCGGTATAAACTATCCACCCGCTCGAATGCGTCCGCTCGAAACTATTCACTTCATCCTCGAAAGAAGGCACTTTGTCCGAAACGAAGTCCATAAAGATCATCGGCGGGGGACTCGCCGGATGCGAGGCCGCGTGGCAAGCCGCCGAAGCCGGATGCTCCGTCGAACTGTGGGAGATGCGCCCGAGGAAATCGACCCCGGCGCACCGGACCGAAGACTTCGCCGAACTCGTTTGCTCGAACTCCCTCGGGGGAAACGCCCTCGAAACCGCCTCCGGTCTTCTCAAAGAAGAACTCCGCCGCCTCGGCTCTGTCATCCTCGAATGCGCCGACGCGAACTCCGTCCCGGCGGGGGGCGCGCTCGGGGTCGGACGCGAGGAGTTCCCGAAGGCCGTCACCGAAGCCGTCTCGAGCCACCCGAACATCGAAGTCGTGCGGGGCGAGATGGAGGAGATACCCGACGGCCCGACCGTCATCGCCACCGGGCCGCTCACTTCCGATGCGCTCCACGAAAAGGTCGAGAAGCTCTCCGGCGAGAACCTTTATTTCTACGACGCGGCGTCGCCCATAATCCACCGCGACTCCATAGCCGACTCCATCGCCTTCATGGCATCGCGGTACGGAAAGGGCGATGCGGCGTACATAAACTGCCCGATGGACGAGGAGACGTACTATAAATTCGTCGAGGAGGTCGCGAGCGCCGAGCTTTCGCCGATAAAGGACTTCGAAGAGGATCTCTATTTCGAGGGATGCCTCCCGGTCGAGACCATCGCCCGCCGCGGCAAAGACACCCTCAGCTTCGGCCCGATGAAGCCCGTCGGACTCCCCGACCCGAGGACGGGAAAAGAGGCGTACGCCGTCGTTCAATTGCGACAAGACGACGCCGAAGGTCGCCTTTACAACATCGTCGGTTTCCAGACGCGGCTAAAGTGGGGCGAGCAAAAGCGCGTCTTCCGCATGATACCGGGCCTCGAAAATGCCGAGTTCGCCCGGATGGGCGTGATGCACCGGAACACATACCTCCCCTCGAACAAAATGCTCGACTCGACGATGAAAATACGGAACTCGGACGCCCCCCTTTTCTTCGCGGGGCAACTCACGGGCGTGGAGGGATACGTCGAAAGCACGGCGATGGGGTATATCGCGGGCGTGAACGTGGCGAAGGCGGCGAAAAACGAAGATCTCATAACCATGCCCGTCGGGACGATGACGGGGGCGCTCGCACATTACGTAACGACGAAGGAAGGCACCCTTCAGCCGATAAACTCGAACTGGGGACTCGTCGCGCCGATTCCGAAGAAGGAGAACGGGCGGCGAGTGTCGAAACAAGAACGCCGTCGGCGGCAGACGGATGCCGCGCTCGCCGTGCTCGACGGGTTCATGGGGGCCGTTACGCACGCATAATTCGGCCCGGTGGGCGCCTCTATAATTTCGCGGCGGCTTCGGTGTGGAGAGCGGCTTCGAGGATGGTCTCGACGAGCTCCTCGAAGGACATCCCGGCGGCCTCGGCGGCGAGCGGGAGCGTCGAGGTCTCGGTGAAGCCGGGGATGGTTTTCACGTCGAGGATTTGCGGGAGGCCGTCTTCGAGGATCGTGTCCACCCGCGCGAAGCCCGAGCATCCGAGGGCGCGGTACGCTGTGAGCGCCGTCTCTTCGAGGTTCCTCGCTTCCTCGTCCGAGACTTCCGCCGGGATGGCGAAGTCCGTGGCTCCGGGGGTGTATTTCGCCTCGAAGTTGTACGCGCCTTCGCGAGGACGTATCTCGACGAGGCCGAGGGCTTTCGCGTTCTCCCCGGCTGGCTCGATGATCGGGACGGACACCTCCGACCCCTCGGCCCACTTTTCGAGAAGTATCTTCGCGTCGTAGCCGAACGCCTCGTACACGGCGTCGAAGAGTTCGCCGGAGCCTTCCACCCGGTTGAGTCCGAACCCCGAACCCTCCCGCGCCGGCTTGACGACGAGCGGATACCCGAGCGACTCCCCCGCCGTGTCGAGCGCGGCGGCGGCTCCCATCTCGTTCATCGCCCGCCGCAGAAAAGTTCGGAACGGCGGCGTGTTTATGCCCGCGGCCCGGAGGGCGCGCTTCGCGTAATCCTTGTCCATGCACCGGATCGAGGAGAGCGGCCCGCTTCCGGTGTATGGAAGGTTCAATGTTTCGAGGAGGGCTTGAACGGTTCCGTCCTCGCCGCCGGGGCCGTGAAGGCATATGAAGACCGCCTCGGGCGAAAGCTCCATGAGCGCCTCCGTGGTGGAGTCCTCGATGTCGAGGGGATGGACTTCGTGGCCGAGGCGTTCGAGGGCGTGCTGAACGCGGCGGCCGGTCACGAACGACACGTCGCGCTCCATCGAGTGTCCGCCGCGGAGGACTGCGAGGCGGGCCATATTATCCCTCCGTCCCGGTCGAGGCGGAGCGCGGCTTTTGCCTCGCGCCGCGCTTCGAGCCGCGTTCGAGGTCGCTCCGAAGCTCGATCCTCTCGCGTATCACCTCGGAGAGTATCTCGATCCCTCGCCGTATCTTCTCCGATTCCACGAACGAGAAATTCAATCTCATGTGGTTTTTGCCTTCGCCGCCCGCGTAAAAGCCCTCGCCCGGAACGTACGCGACGTTCTTCGCGATGGCTCTCGGGAGCATCGCCGTCGCGTCGAGGTATGTGGGGAGCGTCGCCCATACAAACAATCCACCTTCGGGGTGCGTCCAATGGACGTCCTTCGGCATGAACTCGGCGAGGGAGTCGAGCATCGCGTCGCGGCGTTCTTTGTATATGCCGTTTAGGCGGGCGACGTATGCTTTCCAGTCGGCGTTTTGGAAGAAAGAGGTGATCATCATCTGCGAAAGGTTCGACGAGCAGAGATCCGCGCCTTGCTTCCCCACGTTTATCTTATGCAAAATCCCCGGCTGCGCGTGGACCCACCCGAGCCTCACTCCCGGCGCGAATATCTTCGAGAACGTGCCGAGGTACACGACCCGATCCACATCGCCCTCCTCTTCCATCTCGAGCGCGGCGAGGGTGGGGAGCGGCTCGCCCTCGAAGCGGAGCATCCCGTACGGGTTGTCCTCGATGACGACGAGGTCGAACTCTTTCGCGAGGTCGAGTATTTCCCTCCGGCGATCCTTCGCCAACGTTACTCCGGCGGGGTTCTGGAAGTTCGGGACGGTGTAAAGGAACTTTATGTGGAGACCCTGTTTTTTTGCCTTGTTCAAAGTCTCGCGGGCGGCTGCGGGGATCATGCCCGCCCGGTCCATCGGGACGTGCGCGATGCGAGGACGATACGCGGCGAAGGCATTGAGCGCCCCCGCATAACTCGGCCCCTCGCAAAGAATCGCGTCGCCTTCATCCAAAAACACCTTCGCGACGAGGTCGAGGGCTTGCTGCGCCCCGGTCGTCACGAAGACGTTTTCCTGATTCGCGGGCGTCCCTTCGGCCCCCATCACTTCGACGATGACGTCCTTTATGGATTCGAGGCCGCCGGTCGGGCCGTACTGGAGAGCCTGCGCGTAATCGCCGGACATGTTGTGGGCGATCTCACGGAACGCCTCCTCCCCGAACGCCCGCGTGTCCGGGAAACCCCCGGCGAGGGAGATGATGCCGGGACGCGAAAGGGTCGCCATGAGGTCGCGGGTGGCGGCGGTCTTCATGCCCTTCACTCGGGTCGCGTAAAGAAAATCGAAGCGGTCGAGGTCTACGAGCGGCACATTTTATCCTTTGTCGTCGTTGTGCGTGTCTTCGGGGATTATGGTTTCCATGCTCGTCCATCCGAGCCTCTCGGAGAGTGTCCGCCAGAGTTCCGGCGCCATCTCGAAGCGGCTCGCCGTCGACTTCCTCCCGCGAACCGAGACGACTTTGAGATCGTCGTCGCCAGAGAGGAGCGCGTCGCCTTCGGCCACCGCCCCAATCGCGTACGCTTGTTCGACGAAGGTATCTTTCGCGAGCGCGGCGCGAAGTTTCTCGACGGTTCCGGAGCCGATGCTCGGTGCGAAGAAGTATCCGGTCGTGACGGCGTAAAGGTCGTTCGAGCGAAGCACGAGGCCGTACGTGAGGCCGGAGTCCCCGCATGGAACGTCTTCGAGGATCGTCTCGAAGGAGTGTTCTCGGGCGAAGGCTTCGAGGCGATGGAAAAGAGAGTTCCATTCCTCGGTCTCCGCTTCGGTCGGTTCGTCGGAATCGGAGGCTTTCGAGAGGATTTCGTCCCACACATGCTTCGGGAAGACGATGTTCACTTCGTTGCCGTCGGCGGAGTTCGCGGAGACCCATACTTCGCCCCCGAGCGATTCCAGCTTGTCGAGGCTCTCCACCCGGACTTCGTGCATGGGCGCGACTGTAACATAACGGCGATGGGGTCGCTCGCCGCGCTCGCTCCCGTTCTCGGTTCTTCGTTTTTAGCCATGAACAAATAACCACGAACCATATCGAATACACTTCGAGCCATGCGAGCCATATTCGTCACGTCGAATGAGAATAAGCGGCGCGAGGCGGAGGGTGTCCTCGGCGTGAAGCTCGACGCGGCTTCGCCGGAATTGCCGGAGATTCAGTCGCTCGACTTCGCCGAGGTCGTTCGACATAAGGCTCTCGCCGCTTACGATGCTCTCGCGCTCGACCTTCCGCCGACCCCGATCCTCGTCGAGGATTCGGGGATCGTCTTCGGGGCGTGGAACGGGATGCCGGGGGCTTTGACGAAGTGGTTCCTCGAAAGCTCCGGGAATGAGGGGCTTCTCAAAATGCTCGCTTCATTCGAGGATCGCTCGGCCCGGGCGGTTTGCTGCGTGGCGGTCGTGGACGGTGCGGGGGAGGTCGAGGTTTTCACGGGGGAGGTCGGGGGGACAATCTCCGAAGAACCTCGGGGAGAGGGAGGTTTCGGGTGGGACTCGATTTTCGTCCCCGAGGGAAGCTCCCGGACGTATGCGGAGATGGGGGAGGAGAAGAACTCGGACTCGCATAGGGCGCGGGCTTTCCGCAGTGCGGGAAAGTGGCTCGCAAAGCAGTGAATAAGATACATAGAATGGGTTTATCAGAGCGATAGAATCCGCGTATGGAACGTTTGATGATGTTATTCTGTCGAGAGGATCTGGTCTCCAAAAGGGAAGGGGCGATTACGTGAGCGCAGCGGAAAACGAGAAGAACGGCGACGTACAGAGTGCTTCGGAGGGAGCCGTGGCGACGAGCGGCGACCGACTCGTGGATCTCTACCGCGAGATGGTTTTGGTACGCGCCTTCGAGGATGCCTGCCAAAGAGGCTTCCGGCAAGGCAAAATCGGCGGGTATCTCCACCTATACACCGGTCAGGAAGCCGTCGCGACGGGCTTCCTCGAAGCCTTCCGCGAGGGCGACAGAGTCATCACCGCGTACCGCGACCACGCCCACGCCCTTCTCCTTGGAGCCGACCCCAACGAAGTCATGGCCGAGCTGTACGGAAGGGGGCCGGGACTCGTCAAAGGCAAGGGCGGCTCGATGCACCTCTTCGACGTGGAGAACGGACTCATGGGCGGGTATGGGATCGTCGGCGGGCATATCCCGCTCGGGGTGGGGTTCGCGTACGCGCAGCGTTATCAGGAGACGGATCACATAACCCAGCTTTATCTCGGCGACGGCGCCATAAACAACGGAGCCTTCCACGAGGCCGCGAACCTCGCCGGACTGTGGGGGAATGACGGGATGTGCCCGTGCCTCTTCATCCTCGAAAATAATCAGTACGGGATGGGAACCTCGGTGGAGCGGGCGACCGCTCAGACCGACCTCACGGTGAAGTTCGACGCGCACGGCATCGAGCACGAGAAGGTGGACGGCATGGATCTCGAAGCCGTCATCGAGGTCGCCGAGAGGGCGGCGGAGCATGTGCGGGAGACGGGTAAACCATACGCCGTCGAGGCGATGACGTATCGGACGGTTCCGCACGGGGCGGCGGACTTCTTCGAGAAGTACCGCACTAAAGAAGAGATCGAGAAATGGAGGGAGCGCGACCCCATCGGCCTCCTCGAAAAGAAGCTCATCGAATCGGGGGCCGCCGAGGAAGAGAAGCTCGACGAGATAAAGGACGAGGCGAAAGAGCGCACGAACGAGGCCGTCAAGTTCGCCGATGAGGCCGAGCAGCCGCCGATCGAGGAGCTTTACACGGACGTGTATGCGGGCGAGGACGAGTACATGGGGGAGAAGTAAATGGCGGAGAACGGCAAAGCGAACGCGGAGACGAAGACGTACCGGGAAGCCCTCCGCGAGGGCATGGTGCATGAGATGGAGAACGACGAGTCGGTCGTCCTCATGGGCGAGGACATCGGCGTGTACGGCGGCACGCACCTCATCACCGACGGGCTTTACGACCAATACGGCCCGAAAAGGGTAATGGACACCCCGATCTCCGAGGGCGGGTTCACGGGGGCGGCGATCGGGATGGCGATGCTCGGGATGCGCCCCGTCGTCGAGATGATGACGTGGAACTTCTCGTTCCTCGCCTCCGACCAAATTATCCAAAACGCCGCGAAGGTCCGGTATTTCTCCGGCGGGCAAGTCAAGGTGCCGCTCGTCATCCGCGGCCCGAACGGCGGGGGCGTTCAGCTTTCCGCGCAGCATACGCATAGCCTCGAGAACATGTACGGACACTTCCCCGGCCTCAAAGTAGTTTCGCCCGTCACGCCTAATGATGCGAAGGGGATGATGATCACGGCGATCCGGGACGACAACCCGGTGATCTTCCTCGAAGCGGGGGCGTTGTACGGGACGAAAGGCGAAGTCGGCGAAGGCGACAATGCCGTGGAGTTCGGGAAAGCGCGGATCGCACGTGAAGGGACGGATGTCACGCTCATCGCGTACGGTCGGCAAGTTAATCTTTGCCTTCGGGCGGCGGACGCTCTCGAGGAGGATGGGGTGAAGGCCGAGGTGATTGACCTTCGTTCGATCCGTCCGTTCGATGAGGACGCGCTCGTGGAGAGCGTGAAGAAGACGCATCGGGCGGTCGCGGTTCAGGAGCAATGGCGATGGTTCGGGGTGGCGAGCGAGGTGGCGGCGATCATTCAGGATCGGGCGTTCGACTATCTCGATGCTCCGGTTATTCGGGTGAGTGGGGCGGAGGTTCCGGCTCCGTATGCGAGGAATTTGGAGATCGAGGCTTTCCCGAGCGAGAAACAGGTGGCGAACGCGGCCCGGCGGGTCATGTACATGGAGGAAAAGTAGATGCCCGAAGTGATCATGCCCAAGATGGGCGACGCGATGGAGGAGGGGACCGTCCTCAAATGGCTGAAGGGCGAGGGCGACGAAATTTCCGTCGGCGACCCGATAGCCGAAATAGAGACGGACAAAGTAACCCTCGAACTCGAAGCCGAAGACGCCGGGACTCTTTCTAATTTATACGCCTCCGAAGGTGATGCGATCCCCGTCGGGGACGCGATCGCCTTCGTCGCGGGCGAGGGCGAGGAGGCGCCGGAGCGCGGCGGCGAAGCCGAAGTCGAAGCCGAGGAAGGCGGCGAGGACGAGGGACAGGCCGCGACGGCGACCGCGACGGAGGAGGCGGACTCCGGCGAGGGAGAAGAATCGTCGGAGGATTCCGGCGCTCCACAGGCGAACGGTCGAGCGAGCGACGGGAACTTCCGGGCCTCTCCGATAGTCCGTCGTCTGGCGCGTGAGAACGAACTCGACCTCGGGAAGATCGAGGGTTCCGGCCCCGCCGGACGCATCGTCGAGCGCGACGTGCGGGCGGCGATGGAGCGCGGCGACGCGAAGGCCGGGGCCGACGGTGGAGCGGAAGGAAAAGCGGAAGAAGCCGCCGCGCCGCAAGCCGCTCCGAAGGCGGCGGAGGCCCCCGCTCCGACGGGCGCGGAGGGTACGGAGGTTCAAGAACTTTCGCGGATGCGGAAGGTCATCGCGCAGCGGATGTCGCAATCCAAACAGGAAGTGCCGCATTTCTACGCGACCGTCGAAGTCGAGATGGACGAGCTTATGTCGCTCCGCAAGCAACTCAACACGAGCCTCGAAGACGAGGGCATAAAGCTCTCCGTCAACGACTTCGTGATGAAAGCGTGCGCCCTCGGCCTTGGGAAGTTCCCGAACTTGAATGCTTTGTGGACGAGCGAGGGTCTCGAGCTCCACGAGAAGGTGAACATGGCGATGGCCGTCGCCCTCGATGATGGACTCATCACGCCCGTCATAAAGGACGCGGGGGGCGCGACGCTTTCGACTATATCCGCCGGCGCCAAAGACCTCGCGGGGCGGGCGAGGAGCGGGGATCTCAAACCGGACGAGTATCAAGGTGGGACGTTCACGGTGTCGAACATGGGGATGTTCGGGGTGGAGAGCTTCACGGCGATCATCAACCAGCCGCAAGCGGCGATAGTCGCCGTGAGCGCGATCGTCAAGCGCCCCTCCTTCGACGAGGAAGGGAACGTCGTCCCGAAGAGCCTCATGAAGCTCACGCTCTCGGCGGATCACCGCATGGCGAATGGCGCCGAAGGCGCTTTGTACATGGCCGAAGTCAAACGGCTCCTCGAAAGCCCGATGCTTTTGGTCGTTTAGACGCGCCGTCGGGTCGTCTTTTCAGGAAAAGGAACCCCCTTTCGCCAGGCATCGGGGTTCCTTTTTCGTCGTCCGGGAGTGTCGGTCGCCCGCCGGAGATGCGCGGAGTTTGAGGGATCGCGGCGCGGATTTTCGGTTTGGGTTCGAGGAGTCGCTTTGCTGGCTCCGGCGTTGCTTCACGTGTGGCTGTTGTTTGCCTGATCTTCGTATTCCTCGCTGCTTGCGGGGGATTTTCTGTTTTGAAGGCGATCCGGCATTCGCTCCTCCAAAAGCCGCACGAGGTCGTCCACGTCTCTGCGGTTGGCGTTTCGGATTCCTTTGTAGAGAAGGGGGTTGACCATGTAGTCGCTGTAGTATGTGTCGCCGCGCTCATCCCCGTATATTGGGCTTCGATGCGGATCCCCTGCTCATGCCGGCTACCTCGGAGTCGGGGAGGTGACGATTTACAGGTGGTGCCGGGATGGGAGCCTGCCGTGCATGAAGCTCGGCAAGGCTTGGAGGATACGCCGGGAGGGGCTTGTGGAGTTCCTCGAAAGCCGGGAGCGTCCGGCTACCCTGACTGGTAGGTTGCGGTCATTTCTCGAAGTCCCGGACAATGTGATCGCGGTCGCGCAACGCCCGGAGCTTATGCATCGGCTCGACGCCGCGTTCTTTCGCGTGGGCGAGGCTCACGGGGGGCTTTTGGTCAAATACCACGCCGGGGACGGGTCGGGGGAGATCTCGGGCGGAGATTTGGAGCGGCTTCGCGACGAATTGGAGGCCCACGATCTAAGCGCCCGCTCGCTGGAGGACGAAGGGCGCATGCGCTTTCTGGCCGACGCGGACGTTCCCAAACATCGCCCCGAAGAACTCCGGAGATTACTCGAAGACGAAGCGCGGGAAGCAATCGGCAACGGGCGTTCGGTATGGGTGGCTTTCAACTGGGAGGAACGTGTGGATCTCGAAGCCGCGCTCGAACAGCAACGAGCGCTCACCGAACTGGTGGGAGACAGCCGTCTGGTCGTCAAGACCTCCGTGCTGGAAAGCATCGCCGACGAATGGACGACGGCGACGTGGAGGGAAGCGCAGGCCGCCCACTCCGGTGCCATATGGCTTTCGGAGGGCGGTTTGACCTCCTCCCGCGTGTCTCCGGTGCCGGAAGACTGAAAGCCGGAACGTCCGCCCACATAAAACAGGCCCGCCGGAACTCCGGGCGAGCATGGCGGTGAAAGCCTTTCTCAGCCTTTGCGGACTGGGGCGAGATCCGGTCGTCCGCGTCTTCGAGGGCGACGAGGAGTCCGGCATCGAGGAAGGCTTCTATTTTATTCGGCATCTAGGCTCACTCGCCGTATATACCGATCGTGATTGACGGAGCCATCTCGTGTTCCCGCGCGGATCGGGGTCTCCCCGAGGCCGAGGATCGGGTCTTCGGCGGCACCCGTGCGTGGGCGACCTTCCGTGGGTAAGATTTGCGAACCATCCATCCACGGAGAGGGAGATGCATTATGAACCGCGACAAACCACCGTTCCGCGCCGACCACGTCGGAAGCCTTCTCCGCCCGCCCGAACTTTTGAAAGCTCGCGATGACTTCGCCGAAAATCGCATCGCCCCCGAAGAGCTTCGCGCCGCCGAGGACGAGGCCATACGCGAAGCCGTGCGGATGCAAGAAGAAGCTGGACTAAAATCCGCCACCGACGGCGAGTTCCGCCGCGCCTCGTGGCACATGGACTTCATATATAAGCTCGACGGAATCTCGAAAGCGCCGGGGGATTTGAAGGTGCGGTTCGAGAACGAGGAGGGCGAGATCGAGTTCACCCCGGCGGCCATGCACATCGACGGAAAGCTCGGCGTCTCCGAAACGATCTTCGGCGATGACTTCGAGTTTTTGAAGGGCGTCGCGAACTCCACCCCGAAGCTCACCATCCCGTCCCCGAGCATGGTTCATTACCGGGGTGGCCGGGCGGCCATCGACGAGGATCTTTATCCCGACATGGATTCTTTTTGGGAGGATCTCACATCGGCGTACGCGGAGGAGGTTCGTCGGCTCGGGGAACTCGGATGCGCGTATCTCCAGTTCGACGACACGAGCCTCGCGTATTTGAACGACCCGAAGCAAAGAGAGTACATCGCCTCTCTCGGGGGCGACGCGGCCCATCAGCACGAGACGTACATAAAGAACACAAACCGCGCCCTCGAAAACAAGCCCGAAGATATGACCATAACGACCCACATGTGCCGGGGGAACTTCCGCTCCTCGTGGGCGGCGGAGGGCGGCTACGACTTTGTCGCCGAAGCCCTCTTCAACGACCTCGCCGTGGACGGCTTCTTCCTCGAATACGACGATGAGAGGTCGGGGACCTTCGAGCCGCTCCGCTTCGTCCCGAAGGACAAAACGGTCGTCCTCGGCCTCGTGACGACGAAGCGCGGCGACCTCGAAGACAAGGACGCGCTCAAACGCCGCATCGAAGAAGCGAGCGAATACGTCGGAATCGAGCAAATATGCCTCTCGCCGCAATGCGGCTTCTCCTCCACCGTCGAGGGGAACGAGCTTTCGAGCGACGAGCAATGGGACAAGCTCCGACTCCTCGTCGAGACGGCGGAGGAGGTGTGGGGGTGAGGCTCGCTTCGAGGGCGGCTTCGCCGCCGTTCTCGGTTCTCGGTTTTCAGCGAAGAACCGAGAACTAAAAACCGAGAACGGGAGCGAAGCGACCCTCTATCTCCGACTCTTCGACTTCTTCTTCCGACGCTTCTTCGGCGGCTTCGGCGTGGCTTTCTTTGTCGGGGCCTCCTTCGGTTCCTCGTTGGCGATGGCCGGGTATGCGCGGTATATGGCGAGGTTTTGAATCAACGAAATCGTGTTGCTCGCGACCCAGTAGACGAGGAGTCCGGCGGGGAAGCGGGCGAGGAAGAAGCCGAAGGCTATGGGGAGGAGGCGCATTATTTTTTGTTGGCCGGACTGCATGGGGGAGTTCCGGATCACGACTTCCTGCGAGGACATCATTGTGAGCACATAGGAGATGGGCAATATAAATAATGGGTCGGCGGCGGTGAGGTCGGTGAACCAGAGAAGGCCGCCGGACTGGAAGCTCGATAGCGTCTCGAACTCTTTGAGCGTGAAATAGAGGACCATGAGGATGGGAATTTGGATGAGGATCGGGAGGCATCCGCCGAGGGGGTTTATGTTCCGCTCCCGGTGAAGCTCCATCGTCTCTTCTCGGAGTTTTTGGGGATCGTCTTTGTGTTCTTTTTGGAGCTTTTGCAATTCGGGGCGGAGGTTTTGCATCGCCCGCATGTTCTTCGTCTGGCGGATTGCGAGGGGTGATAAGGCGGTGCGGACGACGATGGTGAGCATGATTATGGAGAGCCACCACGGCGCGCCGAGGTCGGTGTGGAAGGTGAGGAGGAGTCCTCCGAGAAGGTCGAAGAGCGGGTCGAAGAGGTTCCGAAGCGTATCGAGCATTCGTGTTTTCGCTTTCTTTCGCGGGACGGTTCGGGCGCGGAACTACGCCCGCGCTTCGACCCACCCCGCGAGTCCGGCGAAGAGAATGGGGATGTCCCCGAAAAGGAGCGTTATGAGGACGGGCCAGTTTTTGCCCGGCCTTGATGCGGCGTCGAACGAGGAGTCCCCCGAGAACGCCCGGATCGCCGTCCATAAACCGTGGTCCCCGGTCTGGAGGCGAAAGGTGAAGAAGGTGAGATATCCGGCGGCGCAGCCGAGGATCGAGAGAAGCGCGACGGCCTCTCCGATGCCGGCATACGCCTCCTCGCTCGCGACGGCCTCCCCGAAGAGAAGCGCGACGAGAACCGCCGCCGGGGCGAAAAAGCCGAAGCCCCCGGCGGCGAGTCGTTTCGCGTTTTTGTCGAAGTATGCCCGCATAAGGTCGGACGGGATTCTATCACCGGCGGGGCTTCGATCCTCGCCCCGAGCGTTTCGCCGCTCTACGTTGCGAAGGCTCGGTCGGGGTTCGCGGGGCCGGGGTTCGCGAGGGCATCGAAGACGAGTTTTTGGGCGAACGGGTCATTGTATATGTTTTGGTGGGTGACGGGGAGTCCGCTGTTGTGGTGTAATTGTCCCATAGACGGTGGGTGAATCTGAGAAATTCGTTTGAGGCGGGGCGTATCCACCCTCACGCCACCATTCCCCTCGCCAGATCGTGCCCGTCTTCGCCGTTGTAGAGCCGTTGGGTGA
>JACCWD010000015.1 GCA_013697825.1 Rubrobacter sp. | reverse complement strand
GGAGCCTCCCGCCTCGCGGGTGATTTCGGCGAGCAGTTCGTTGTCCACCTTCGAGCGGGTCCAGTGGGTCATCATCACCCCGGCGGCGAGCTTGGCGAGCTTCCCCGCCATCCCGACGAAGAAGCCCCGCCGGAGACCGTTCCTCACCGCGCGCCGGATCGCCTGCCCCGTGAAATCTCCGACCTCGATGAAGCAGACTTCTTCGAGGCCCGGCAATAGACGCATGGCGGCCTTCTCGGTCAGCCCGCCCGTCGAGAGGACGAACGTGTCTATGCTTTGCGCCCCCATCACGTCAATCGCCTGGACGACGCTCGCGGCCCACGCCGCCGTCGAGAACGGGCGTACGATGCCCGTGGTTCCGAGAATGGAAACGCCGCCGACGATGCCGAGGCGGGCGTTCGTCGTCTTCTCCGCCATCGCCTCGCCGCCGGGTACGCTTATCTCCACGCAAAGTCCGCGACGCTCCACGTCCACGACTTCCGCAAGGGAGTACGAGATCATGCGCCGCGGGGTGTCGTTTATCGCCGGCCCGCCGACCTCGAGCCCCAGCCCCGGCTTCGTCACCGTCCCGACCCCGGAGCCGTTCGTGAGATCGAGGCCCGGCTCCTCGCGCCACGATACGCGAACCGTGAGCTTCGCTCCGTCGGTGACATCCGGGTCGTCCCCGGCATCCTTCACGACGACCGCCTCGGCCCAGCCGTCTCCGAGGTCGCACCTCTCGACCTCGAACTCGACGAGTCGCCCCTTCTTGCCGGGGAGCGTGATCTCGACTCGTTCCACCGTTTTTCCGGTTGCGAGAGCGGTCGCGGCGGCTTTGGCGGCGGCGGTGGCGCAGGCTCCGGTCGTCCATCCGGTGCGGAGCTTCTCGCGCTCGCCCTTTACGCGGGCCATGCTCGGGGGCATGGAAGGCTCGTGCGGGCGAGGAGGAGTCAACGGGCCTCCACATTGTCCGTGAGATCCGAGACAGAGGCGTCGGTGCCGCGTCGGAACATGTGGGAGAACTCCGGGTCGTAGAGGTGCGATCGCGTCCCGTACGAGTCGAGGCCGGGGCCGACGAGGATCATGGTGTGGCGACTGACCCCCATCGAGCGCACCGTCTCACCAAGCTCCGAGAGGCGGCAGCGGACGACCTCCTCGTCCGGCCAGCTCGCCCGGTGGACGATTATGCACGGCGTCGTCGGCGGGTATCCGCCCTCCATGAGTTCGTGTTCCAGCTCGCGGGGCTTCGCGGCGGAGAGGAAGATCGCCATCGTAGTCCCGTGTCGGGCGAACGACTCGATCTCCTCCCCTGAAGGCATCGGGGTCCGGCTCGCCCGGCGCGTGAGTATCACGGACTGCGCGACCTCCGGAACCGTCAGTTCCCTGCCCGCCGCCGCCGCTGCCGCCGAGAACGACGAGACCCCCGGAACCATCTCCCAGTCGAGGCCGACCTCCTCGCAGACCTCGATCTGCTCCATCACCGCCCCGTACACGCTCGGATCCCCCGAGTGTATCCGCGCCACCTTCAAACCCTCGCGGACGGCCCGCTCGTATACCGTCCGCACCCCTTCGAGCGGGATGTCGGTGGACTCCACGACCTCGGCATCCTCGGAGGCGTATTCCAGGATCTCCTCGCTCACGAGGCTCCGCGCCCACACGATGATGTCGGCCTCGCCGATGATCCTCGCGCCTCGGATCGTGATGAGATCCCCGGCCCCCGGCCCCGCCCCGATGAACCAGACTTTCGCCCCGCCATGTCTTTCATCCATCGAACTCACGCGCCTTTCCGTTGAAGATGACGGTCGAGAGGTACGGCAAAGTTCCTTCCACCTCGCCGAGAAACCCGATCCTCTCCCCCTCGCTCCCGAGCCTCGCTCCGTAGACCGCCCCTTCGAACCGTCCGGCCTCCTTCGCGATTCGCGCCACCTCCGGCATCCGTCCCCCGCCCTTGTAGCAAACGACCGTTTCACCGGAGAACAATGCGTCCCGGAGCAGCCCCGCCTCCCCGATGAAGGGAAGGAGGACGAGCCTCTCCGCGCCCTCGACGAGCGCGGTTCCACTGCGCGAGGCGAGATCCTGCATCGCCGTTATCCCCGGAACCGTACGGATCTCCACCTCCGGAACCTCGCTCCGCACACGCCTCGCCAGATAAGTGAAGGTCGAATAGACATTCGGATCGCCGATGGTCGCAAAAGCGCAGTCCGCGCCACCGCGAAGCGCATCCGCCACGATACGCGCCGCCTCCCGGTGGTTGCGAACCACCGCCGCCTCGTCCGCCGAGAGCGCGAAGACGAGCCGTCGCACCTTCCCCTCGTCCACGTGCGCCCTCACGACCGCCTCCGCCCGCCCGACCTCCCCGGCGTCCCCGACCGGGACGAAGACGACGGCAGCTTCTTCGAGGGCGCGAAGCCCCTTCAGCGTCAGCATCTCCGGGTCTCCCGGCCCGACCCCAACCCCGACCAGCCGCCCAAAGGATTCGCTCATGAGCGCACCTGTGCGAATCGCGCCCGCGCGGCAGCCTCGACGAGCCTGCTCGGAACCTCCGGCACTGCGGCCCAGTGGGTGTGGAGATAGCTGGCGTGGACGTTCCCGGAGTCGCCCGCGACGCAGCCTTCCCGCCCCCGCCCCTCAAGCTCCCACGCGGCTCCTTCCCCGCCGCTCTCCGGCTCGACCATCGAGTAGTGGAACTCGTGGCCGCGCATCGTGTTTCCAGCACACATGAGCGGCGAGTCGGCAGCGGCGGTCGCCTCCCGGTAGCCGAGGGTGAGACGATCCGCCATTCGGGCCGAGGCGCCAATGACTCCGCACATCGGCGTCTCGTCGAGGTCTCGGCAAAGGTAGAGAAGCCCTCCGCACTCCGCGATGACGGGCCTCCCTGACCCGGCGAAACTCCGCGTCTCGCGCTTCATCGGTTCGTTGGCGGAGAGCGCCTCAGCATGAGCCTCCGGGAAACCGCCTCCGAGGTAAAGGGCGTCCGCGCCTTCCGGCAACGCCTCGTCGGTCGTCGGGTCGAAGAAGACGGCCTCCGCACCCGCGCCGCGTAAAAGCTCCAGGTTTTCCTCGTAGAGGAAGCTGAACGCAGGCCCGACCGCCACCGCGACCCGAACGGGTTCGTGCGCCTGACCCGCCATCTCGAAACCGCTCAAAGAGTCGCGCGTCCGACGCCCCCACCCCTTGTATGGAACCTCGGTTCGGAGGCGATCCGATGGCGTGCGATTCGACGGGAGACGACCCGGCGGGTCGTCTCTGAGATGGAGGTGATGGTCTTTCGTATCCGGTGCCATGTCTCCGTCCGGACTCCACGGCTCGCTCGCGAGCTTCCCGGCTGAGCGGGCGAGGCGGGCTATGGCTTCGAGGTCGCAGGATCGGGCGACGACCTCTCCGAGCCGTTCGACCATCCCGGCAGCCTCTCTCCGGCGTTCGGCGACGGGGACGAGGCCGAGGTGGCGGTCGGGGGTGGAGATTTCTTTGTCCCTCCGCATCGCCCCGACGACCGGGATGCCGAGCGGCTCTATTGCCTCGCGGAGCATCCGCTCGTGGGTGTCCGATCCGACGCGGTTGAGAACCACGCCCGCCAGCCGAACCCCCGGGTCGAAGGAGGCGTAGCCGTGGACCATCGCCGCCGCCGAGCGGGCCATCGCGCTTGCGTCCACGACGAGGA
>JACCWD010000114.1 GCA_013697825.1 Rubrobacter sp. | reverse complement strand
AGAGGCGGTACGAGCGTTCGCCGGAGGACAAGGCGTTCCGGGAGATGATCTTCCAGCTTTTCCCATACCCGAACCGCCTCCGCGCCGCCGCCGCCCCGATGCGCTTTTACAAGAAGTTCGACATCGGAGCCAAGCTCCGAAAGAGCGGCATAATGGGCCGCATGCCGAAGCGCATCCAAGCGA
The DNA here is from genome assembly GCA_013697825.1 of Rubrobacter sp. Taxonomy (GTDB): domain Bacteria; phylum Actinomycetota; class Rubrobacteria; order Rubrobacterales; family Rubrobacteraceae; genus JACCWD01. The sequence continues at coordinate 13,287 of JACCWD010000114.1, read as the reverse complement.
TGGAAGCACTCCTCCCCGACCTCCCGAAAGAAGAGAAGATCCCCGAGACGACCCCTCCGAAGGGCAAGAAAAGATACCGCGTCGGCATCCTCACCGGATGCGTTCAAAGAGTCTTCTTCTCGAAGGTGAACGCCGCGACCGCGAGGGTTCTCGCCGCCGAGGGATGCGAGGTCGTCGCGCCGAAGCAAGGTTGTTGCGGCGCGCTCTCCACCCACGCCGGGCGCGAGGACGAATCCATGAACTTCGCCAAGCAAACCATAGACACCTTCGAGAACCTCGACCTCGACTACGTAATCATAAACGCCGCCGGGTGCGGCTCGACGATGAAGGAATACGGCCACATCCTCCGCGACGAACCCGAGTACGCGGAACGCGCGAAGCGTTTCTCCGAGAGCGTGAGGGATGTTTCCGAGTTTCTTCAAGAAGTCGGGACGGTCGCGGAAAGGAATCCCCTCCCGACGACGGTGGCGTACCATGACGCATGCCACCTCGCGCACGCGCAAGGGATACGGGCGCAGCCGAGGAAGACATTGACCGACATCCCCGGCATGGAGGTGAAGGAGATAAAGGAGCCCGAGGTATGTTGCGGGTCGGCGGGGATTTTCAACATGGTCGAGCCGGACACCGCCGGGCAGCTCGGCGAGCGGAAAGCCAAAAACGTCGCCGCGACCGGGGCGAAGATGATCGTCACCTCGAACCCCGGATGCACGCTTCAAATTCAAGGTTCCCTCAAAAAGATGGGCTACGAGGAGATGCCCGCCCGCCATCCGATGGAAGTTCTCGATGCTTCCATTCGGGGCGAGTCGGTGGAGTCGTTATTCGAATAGAAACATGCCTCGCATATGAGAATCATCTTTCTGCCGCATGCTCTCGACCGGATGCGGCAGTTCGGTATTTCGGAGGATGAGGTGCGCGCCGTACTCGACGAACCGAGCGAAGAAGGCGAGGCGAACATGGTGCGTTCGTTCTCGCAAAAGTTGGTCGGGAACCGTCTCATGAGAGTGGTCTACAATAAAAGTGCGGATGAGGTCGTGGTGATCACGGCCATGCTCCGCCGGAGGAGATGAGATTTTTGAAGATACGGCACGACGCCGAGTCAGGCGCCATCTATATAAAACTGCGCGAGGGGAGGCCGGATCACACCGAGGATTTCTCCGAGAAAGCCGATGTTTACGTGGATGTGGATCCGGAAGGCTATGTCGTCGGCCTCGAAGCACTTTCCTTCGGGGATCTCGCGCAAGCCATCGAGGAACATGGCGGAGAACTCGACATCCCGGACAGACTCGAAATTCTCCGGTAAATCGAAGCGAGACATTCGCCGCTCGGAGCCATTAGCGATTCTCACCGGATGGATCCACTCGCCCCTCCGAAAGCTCTCTTCGCAGCCGGGGCTTTGGAGCCGAGACCTCCGAAAAGCTCGGAGAAAGAAAGGCGAAGAACGTCGCCGCCACCGGGGCGAATATGATCGTCACCTCGAACCCCGGATGCACGCTGCAAATTCAGGGTTCATTGAAAAAGATGGGCTACGGTGAGATGCCGGCCCGCCATCCGATGGAAGTTGTGGATGCCTCGATCCGGGGCGAGTTGGTGGAGTCGCTGTTCGAGAAGTGAACGAAAGGGGCGAGGGAGGCCGGGTTCTGCGTCCCGGCCTCCCTCGCTCTCTTTTATGAAAGCTCGCGTTCGAGATACGTGTGAAGTCCGTCGTAGAGGGCGTCGGTGCGGAGGGTGAGGGCATCGTCGTCGGGCAGCGAGAGTTGCATGCCCCGGATGATGGCGTCGAGACCTTCGGACTCCGGGCGACCGTACTTCCCGTCCATTAGGTCGGCGTCGTGGATTATTTTCCCGATCTCGGCGAGTACGGGGTCGGCGAGGTCGTATTCCTCGAGGAAGGTCTCGAACGAACAATCGTCGCTGCGGTGGGAGAGCCTCGCGCCCGCGACATCGAAGAGTTCGGCGTTCTCCGGAGCCTCCGCCGGGTCGTCGAAGAAGGCGAACTCGGCCTCCGGATCTATGCGGGTGCGGATGAGCCACACGCACGCTGTGCGGTCCACGTGGCATCCGCGACGCGTCGCCCAAAGCATCAGCATCCTCCTTCCGCCGGATCCCTCGCTTCGCCGGACTCGCCTCTCGCCGCGAGGCGAGCGGCCTCGATCGCGGCCCGCGCGTCCTCCCGCAGCGGAGTCCCGAAATAGTCCCGCTTTCTCTCCGTTCGGAACTCGCGCTCAACCTTTCGGAGTTCCTCCATGAGCCGGGACGCCTCTCCTCCGAGGGCGGCTTTCCTCTCGATCCTCGCCGCCGACTCGATGAGGTTTTCGTACGCCACCTCGCGCGAAGACCGAAACTCCTCGACGAGGTTCCGGTCCTCGGCGACGGTGTTCGGCTCTCCGCGCCAGATTCTCGCCGCCCCACCGGACTCCGAGACTCTGAGTTGCAACCACTCGAGCTGCTCCTTCGTCACCTCATCCTCCGGCAGGACCGCGACTCCATCTTGAAGATAGATCGCCCCGAGCGTCTTCAGCTTCCGCCACACCGCGACCCGGTGGCGCGAAGGCTCGCGCGGCAGTTTATAGACGAGTATGAGCCACCGTGTCTTCTCGATCTCCGCCACCTCGCTATCCCTGCATGAAGACCCACGCCATCCCGACGAGCGCCCCGACCGGGACGGCGTAATATATCTTCACCCCGAACCTTTGCAGCGCGACGAAGGATATGGCCGCGACCGCGAGCGCGTATACGTCGAGACCTCCGGGCGAGACGCCGCCCGGAAAGAGAACCTGTCCGGCGAAGAAGACGGCGAGGTTCGCGATCACCCCGACGACCGCCGCCGTTACCCCGACGAGCGCCGCTCGAAGCCGGACGTTGTTCGAGAGAAGCTCGATGTACGGCGCGAGAAGGAAGATGAAAAGAAAGCACGGAAGGAATGTCACGTACGTCGTCAGCAGCGCGCCGAGCGTCCCGTAAAACGTGGGGGAGAACGGCCCCGGATCGTTGTACGCCCCGAAGAACCCGACATACTGCGTGACCATGATGAGCGGCCCCGGCGTGGACTCCGCCAGCCCGAGTCCCTGAACCATTTGATCCGCCGTCAGCCACCCGTAATTATTCACCGCCACGTCCGAGAGATACGTGAGAACCGCATACGCCCCGCCGAACGTCACGAACGCCGCCCCCGTGAAAAACAACGCCTCCCGGAAAAGCACATCGTCCCCGCCACGCCACAAATACACCGCCCCGACCGGAGCGAGCCACAAAGCCGCGAAGATCCCGACCATCCGCAAATTCCTCGCCGCATACGAACGTCGAGGTTCCGCCGCTTCCTCGCGAGCCTCCTCGCCTGGTTCTCCGTGTCCGGTTTGCCGGAAGGCTTCAGGGAGGAATCTTTGGAGGACGATTCCCGCGATGGCGGCGGCGAGGATCACGAGCGGAAAAGGAAGCCCGAGGAAGAAAAGCGCGCAAAAGGCGATCACGGCGAAGGCGATGAGGGCGGGGTGTCCGAGGGCGCGGCCGCCGATGCGGAGCGTCGCCTCCACCACGACCGCGATGATCACGGGCTGAACGCCATAAAGGAGGCCGCGAACCGCCGTGATGTCCGAGTGCGCGGCGGCGAGCCAGCTAAGGAGGAGAAGGACGAAGATGGACGGTATCACAAAGAACGCCCCGGCCACGATCCCCCCGACCGTCCCATGCAGCCGCCACCCGATGTACGTAGCGACTTGCTGCGCCTCGGGGCCGGGGAGGAGCATGCAAAAATTCAAGGTGCGGAGGTACTGGCTCTCCGAAACCCACTTCTTCTCCTCGACAAGCTCCTTGTGCATGATCGCGATCTGCCCCGCCGGCCCCCCGAAGTTTATGAACCCGAGCTTCACCCAAAACCAGAACGCCTCCATGAAACGAATCTTCCTCGTCCCGTCTCCCAACTTCATGCCCTCACCGCCGGATGCATTCTCCACCGCCATAACCTCCCATTGGCTTCACTCCTTTCTATGCAGAATTAGTAGAGTAACCGTGGTTACGTAAATCGTCAAGCCCGGAGATGAAGCTCGAGTCCGGGCTTGGGCTGATGTCGTTCTGGTTGGCGGCGCGGTGTTTCTAGCTTCCGCCTCCGCCTTTGAGGTTGTCGAAGACGAGGTCTTCCCACGAGCCGGGGACTTCGTCTATGAGTTCGGCGCTCTGCATGAACTCGGCGAACTCGATGAAGCCGTGCGACTCGGTCGTGAATGTCACATTCTCCTCTGTGAGGAAGCGGGTCTCTTCGGCGAGGTCGCGCGGACGAGTACCCGCCATCATGGTGCCGGCGAGGGCGGAGATAGCGGCCCATCGTTCGGCTTCGGGGCCGCCGCGCCGGAGCATGAGGAGCCGCGCTCCGTCGGAGGAGAAACCCCCGAGTTTGTTCGGTATGAGGGTGGCGATCCCGATGAAGAGCGACATGGCAGCCATCGCTCCGAACACGATCCCGACCGATGGCGGAGCGACCACCGCGACACCGACGGAAACCGCCGCGAGGACGAAGCTCGCGAACGGCCCTCCGGCGACGTACGCCATCATGCGTCGGGTCAAATTCCGTGAGTCGGTGGGGGCCGCGCCGCCGAGTCCCCCGGCCATCGCGAGGCTCCGGTTTAGTCCGAGCCGGACTCCGTTCTCGGTGGCGTGGAGTTTCACCGGGCCGACGACGAAGAGCATGAAGCGGAAGCCGACGAGCTTTCCGCCGAGGATGTGACCCGCTTCGTGGAACGAGAGGACGAAGAAGAAAGAGAGGGCTATGGCGGGGATGAGGATCCACGCGCTCGCGTCCGCCCCGTCGAAGGAGACTCCGAAGAAGCCCATGATCGAGTCGAGGCTCGTGCCGAAAACGAAGGCGACGGCGACGGCGACGAGCGCAGCAAACTTCACGCCCTTCGAGAACGTGGATGGGCTTTTCTTTTCCGTGTGCGATTCCGAGGATTTCATACCGGTTCCTTTCTTTTCGTTCACGAGAGCGGGATGTCCATTTGCGAAAGCGCGAGCAATGCCACGAGCGATGTCCCATTGAAAGCCATATGCGCGACGATGGCGGGCCACAGCGAGCCGCTCTTCTCGTATGCGTACGCATTGAGAAGCCCGAGGGCGAATGACGCCGGGAAGATGAAGTTCACGCCGTGGGCGATCCCGAAGAGTCCCGCGCTTATGAGGGCGGCGATCCAAAATCCATGCCTTCTCAGCCACCCGAAGACCATTCCCCGGAAGAACATCTCCTCGGCGAAGGGGGCGAGGACGGCGATGGCGATGGCGAAGAGGATTATTTGAAACGCCGTCCCGGAGACGAGATCCTCGAAGAGTCCTTCTTGCGGGTTCGTCGAATCGCCCGTTATGAGGATGTAAATCGGGACGATGATGAACGAGAGCATCCGGCTCGCGAACGCGATGCCGATACCGATGAGGATCCACTTCCACGTCGTCGAAACGAACCCGAGCGAGGCGAAGCCGACGCGCCGGACGCCGACGGCGGCGAGGATCGCGACGAGGGCCGCCACGTATATGGCGGCCTGCGAGAGGGCGAGGAGACTCACCGTGCCGAGTTCGAGGAAACTCAATCCGAACACCGCGCCGACCGCGAGGAGTACGAAAACCCCGACGGCGATGAGGATCTCCGCCAGCCCGATCTTCGGTGTTTTCCAATGTTCTCGTTTCATATCCATGCCGTCCATAAATTGTTTCCTTCTCTTAAATCGAATGTTCGTGGCAAATCGGCGATTTCCCCGGAGTCTTTACGTCGGCTCGCCCTTTCCGGTTTCCGCGTTGCCATCGGTCTTCCCGGCTTCGCGCATTTCCATGAGATCCCAGAAATCCGTGTCCTCCTCGGTTTTCGGGAGGCGGTCGTATATGGCTTTGAGAGCGAGGCCCATCACGACGACGAGCGCGAGCGCCTCGGGGATGGCGATGGCGAAGCGGGCGATGGCGTTCGCCTGAGCGACTTGCAAATTGAAAGCCTCCGTACCGAAGGTCGCCGTCACGACCCACAAATTCAAAAAGAAGTTCGCGACGGTCGTGATTAAGGAGACGACGGTGATGGCGAGCGTCCCCATCCACAACGCACGCCGGATCGGGATCTCGTCGAAGAGGTCTTTGAGCGAGCGTTCCTGTTTTTCGGATCTCGGGTCGAAGGCTTGGTTTATGAACGCTCCGATGAGGGGCCGCCCGAAGACGAGCGAGGCGCCGAAGATGACGACCCACAAAAGGCTCGCCACCGAATCCTTGAACGCATACGCCACCCCGTCCACGAACCAAAAAGCGAGGATGCCGCGCACGACGGCGTTCAGTCCGAGGAACGTCGTTATAAAATTGAAGCGCTTCGTGATGAAGAGCAAATCAATGGCGACCCACGCCACCGGGATGAGCGCGGAGACGACGTATGCCGTGATGTTTCCGAGCGAGTCGGAGAAGCGCGAGAGGATTATGATCGGGATGATGAGCCCGAAGAGGAAATCCAGCCCGAGTTTGAGGTTCCGGTTCAAGATCCGTCCCTTTCACGGCGGATGAGTTCCACGATCATCCCGATGGCCTCCCCGATGGCGGCGAAGGCCGCGATGGCGAAAGTGTCGGGGGAGCCGATGAACGCGATCGCGGCCACCGCCCCCGAAGCCGCGCCGATGATCGCATAGCGCACCGCGCCCCCGCCGCGATTCCCACGACTCATGCGAATCCCATTCGGACGCTTTCGTTTATCCCGGAGATCGAAGCGCCCCGTGGAGATGGCGGGCTACCGGGTCGCCTCCGCGCCGAACATCCTCCCTCGGCGGAGGGGACGCTCCACCGGAACGTATCGGCTTCATCGGGGTTCCGCATCATCTCACGCTCTTTTCTTTCGCGTTCTTCCGGCGGCGCATGAGATGGGAAAGTATTTCTTCGAGATCCAAAATTCCGCTCCGCACGACGCGGATACCCTCTTTCGCGAGCGCGTCCTCGGTCTCTTCCGGCGAGTCGGAGACGACGCGGGACGGGCTTCCGCCCTCGACTTCGACGACGCCGGGAAGGTTCGTGTCCGGCTCGCCGTCGGTCCAGAAAGTCCGCCATTGCTCCATGAGCGTGTCCTTCTCATAAAGCCCGAGGAACTCCCCGTCCACGAGGAAGGCGACATAGTCGGCGATGCGCCGGACTTCCTCCATTACGTGCGTCGCGAACACGACGGTTTTATCGCCGCTTTGCATGAACGCGGAAATATCTTCGAGCATCTCGAGGCGGGCGAACGGGTCGACGCCGTCGGTCGGCTCGTCGAGGAGGAGAAGCTCGGAACCCGTCGCGGCGGCGAGCGCGAAAGCGAGGCGTCGTTGCATGCCTTTCGAGAGTTTGCCGAACTTCTTGTCCGGCTCGATCTCCGAGCGGGACAAAAGGTCGTCGTATGTTTTTTGGCTCCATGTCGGGTACCAGTGGGCGACGAACTCTCCGAGCGCTTTCGCGCTCATCTCGTCGTGGCCGACGGAGCGTTCGGGGACGTAGCCGACTTTCTGCTTTATCTCGACTTCTTCGCCGGGGTACGCGGAATCGAAGAGGGAGAGGCTCCCCTCGTCGGGTCGCGCGAGGTTCATGAGCATTCGGAAGAGCGTGGATTTCCCGCTCCCGTTCGGGCCGACGACCGCGACGATGTATCCCGGCTCCACTTCGAGGTTCACCGGGCCGAGGTCGAAGCTCCCGTACGATTTGCGGATGTCTTTGAGTGAGATGACGGGGTGTTCCATTATGTGCCTCCTTCGAGGTTCGATTCGTTCTTTTCCAACGTCTCTTCGAAGACCTCTCGAAGCTCTCCTTCCGAGAAGCCCGCCCTCCTTCCGGCTCGCACCGCGTCCTCGAAAGCCTTTTCGACGGGTTCGCGGCGATGGCGAGACATACTCTCCTCGGCGATTTGCGCGACGACCGTACCCATTCCCTGCCGGGTGCGGATCAAACCCTCGCCTTCGAGGTCTTGATACGCCCGCCGCGTCGTTATGACGCTGCATGCGAGATCCTTCGCCAAAGCCCGCACCGAAGGGAGTTTCGTCCCCGGCGGCAATTGCCCCGCGAGTATAAAGTCCCGAAGCTGGCTTTCGATCTGCCGATACATCGGCTCGGGGTCGTCCATCGAAAGCTGTATGGGGATTCGGGCCTCCGCCGATTCCGCGCTCATACGGCGAACTCCCGGTCGGCGACGCGCCGCTCGGTCGCTTTCGCGAAGACGGCGAAGAAGAATCCTCCAGCGAGGAGCGCGAGTCCGGCTGCGAGCGGGCCGTATTCCCCGGCGAGTTCGAAGGTTGTGAGGACGAGGTCTCCGCCGAACAGCCATATGACGGCGATGATCGCCGCGAGCCACGCGAACTGAAACGCGAGGACGACTTTTCCGCCCACGCCGAGTTCGAGGAGGAGGTTAATTCCCCCGCCGAAAAGCGCGTACCCGAGCCACACGAGGACGAACCAGAAATATCGTCCCGCGTCGAACTGATAGTCGAGCGCCCACGAGAAGGCCGTGATCGGGGCGAAGAAGAGGGCCGTCATAACGATCGTCGCCGGAAGCATGATGAGCGAGCGTGCGAAGACCATCTCCTTCGGGGATACCGGGAGGCTCCGAAGGAAGACGAGCCATCCGTAAAACGGATCGCGATGGATGAGCATATAGCTCCGGGAGAAGGTGTTTACGGAGAGGATCGCGATAATCGCAAGGAAGATGAGATCCACGAGTACGCCCCCGCTCCGCTCGCTCTCTTCGAGCGGAATGACCGCCGAGGAGAAGGCGGGGATCGCCGCGAACCCGAGGAACACCGCCGCCACCGCCGTCAACGTGTACGAGAGCGACTTCCTCGAGAACTCTTCCCGCACGAGACGTCCGATGCGCTTTCGGCGGATGTTCGTCTCCTTTCCCTCTGTCGCCACCTCGCCTCGGACATCGGTTCTCTGGCTCATCACGAAAGTTCCCTCCTTTCGACGCGCTTTTTAGTTTCCCTCGCGAGGAGGGCGAACGCCGCGCCCCCGGCGAGGAGGGAGATGGTCGCCGCGAGGGGGCCGTGTTCGAGGGCGAGGTTCGCGGATCTCCCGACGAGGCTGAGTTCGACCGTCCATTCGAGGAAGGCGAGGATCGCGATGAGTCCGAAAATGAACGCGACGGAGAGCCATACGTATACCTTCCCGCTCATGGCGAGTTCGCAAAGGAGCGTGATGCCCGCGTAAAGGAGGCTCCATCCGAGCCATATCCCAACGAACCACACGTATGAAAACCCCATCTCCCCGAGATCGGAGAGAAAGTACATCGGGAGGAAGAACGCCGGGACGGTGAACGGGAGCGCGAAGAGCATGGACATCGCCCGGCTCGCGACGAGGCTCGTGGTCGAGGCGGGGAGGCTCCTCAAAAACGCGAGCCGATGCGAGAACACGTCGTCCGACCACACCCTCATATAGTCCATCGAGAGCGAGTTCACCGCGAGGAGCGCGCCGACGATGAGGAACATATAGTCGGCGAAGAAGGCGTTGAAGAAACCCTCGGCCCTCCGCCCCGACTCGCCGAAACCCTCCATCACGAAGACGCCGTCCACGGAAGACGCGACGAGAAGCCCGAGCGCGAGTATGAACAAGCCGCTCGCCGGGTATGAGATCCAAGCCCGCCGGATGTCTTTCTTCGCGAGCCAGAGAGCTTCGGAGAAGACTCCCGCGCTTTTGTTTTTCTCCATCACCGTCTCCTCCGACACGTGTGCCGCGCTCATCCTATGTCCCTCCTTTGAAGGCGTTTTTCGGAAGCCCTTGCGAACAGCGTCATCGCGACGCATCCCGAAGCCACGCCGACCGCCGCGGTGATCGGGCCGTAGTTTTTGGCGAGTTGCATGAGCCTCAAAGTCAAGCCGTCTTCGAGGGCGAGGTTCGCGGCGACGGCGAGCGCGACGTATGCGGCGATGGAGCCGATGAAAAGGGACGGTTTCGGGTTCGGGTTCCACCTGAAACCGAAGCTGCTGAAAGCGAACGCTCCGGTGACCGCGAGCGAGTACCCGAGCCAGGCTCCGGCGAACCAAACGTAGTCCGCGCCCCCGACCTCCGCCCGCAATCCCCCGCTTGCGAGATACGGCGCGAGGAAGAAGGGCGGGGCGGCGCACGCGAGCGACGCGAGCGACGAGAACACCCTTCCTGCGACTATGAACCTCGCGCCCACCGGCAAACTCTTCAGAAAAGAGAGCCGCTCGTCGAAGGCCGATATCCGCAGCCCGGAATAATAGTCCCGGTTGAAGACTATATTAGTCCCGAGGATCGGGACCACGCAAACGAGGTAGAAATCCAGAAAGAACTCCCCGAACACACCCATCTCTCCACCGAAGAGGTTCGAATACTGGGCCGTGCCGAGAAGCCCGAACAGAAAGGATATTACGACCGTCGCCGGGAAAGACATCCACGAACTTTTTATGTCCCTGCCCGCGAGCCACAGCGCGTCGCGAAGTGTGTTCATGGTCGAAGCCTCTCTCCCCGTTCGCGTCCCGGCGGTCTTCCGGTTGTCGGTGGCGGGGATCACGTGAACACCGGCATCGCGGCCACGAGGACGACTTTGAGGACGATGTTCGTCGAGAAGTGGGCGGCCATAGCGGCGATGAGGCCGCGCTTCCAGTAAAGCCACCCGAAGACGAGTCCGAGGAGGGCGTTCATCGAGATCACGTTCGCAGCGTACGCGAAGGTGAGGCCGTCGCCGAGCGACGTCGCCAGCGGAAGATGCGCGGCCCCGAAAAGGAGCGCCGCCCCGGCCATCGAGGCCCACACCGCCCACGCCGGAGCTTCTCCGTCCGGCTCCCCGCCCCCGACGAGCTTCGCGGCGCGGGCGAGGAGCCACGCGAGGATTCCCATCGCCCCGAGCCGGAGCCATATCTCCTCGCTTATCCCGGCCCCCGCGGCGACGAGGAAGCCTTCCCACGCCGCCCACATCTCCACATCCTCCATGCCGGGAACCGAACCCGGCGAGACGGTCATGAAGCCCCATCCGATGAGCTGTACGACGACCGCCCCGACGACCCCGAGGAGCAACGCGAGCGGCAATGAGCGGACGATGCGCCGCCCCGCCCCGTTCTCTCCGGCGAGGAGGCTGCGGATGTCCCACGCGCCGAGGCCGACCTTCGCTCCGAGCCAAAGCCCGAGTCCGGCGGCGATGGCGGTGAGTATGATGCCTTGAATCACCGTTCCCGCGATGAAGACCCAAACAGGAATCTCCGCCGATCCACCCGAGAGGCTCATCGCGTACGGAACCGTCGCCAGCGAGGCGAGGACGCCCGCGAGCATGAGAAGCCCGAATAATTTCCACCCGAGCTTCGGACCTCGCTCTTCGGCGCGTACTTCCTTCCCCTCATCGTTTTCCTTCACCGGGTTTCTCCGGTCAAGATCCATTGCTTCCCTCCTTTTCCCGAATTTGCCGCTCGACTTTCTCGGCGAATATTTCATCCGTCGCGAGCGCGTCCACGAAGTCGGAATATCCTTCGGACTGTGTGGCTCCGAGCCACGCCGAGACGGACATCCCCCTCGTAAAGAGGATGACGACCCGCGTCTCGCCGGAGAACGCGCCGGCCTTCGGCGCGGCATACACCGCCTGATTGAGAACCCCGGCCAGCGAGCCGCCTTTCGCCCCGAATGCCTCGAAGGTTTCTTTGTTCGCCTCCGACTCCATCGGCCATTCGAGGTGGCGGCGCATGACCCCGGACGCTTCGGGGGAGATGAACTCCCCGGCGGCGGCTCCGGCCATGATGCGGGCGAAGTCTTCGGCGGCGCCTTTCGTCTCGTACTTCGCCGCCATTTCTCTTTGCTCGACGAGGCTCCCCAGCGGGGCGCGGCCTTCGCGCCATTCGCCGGGGTATTCGCCGCTCGCGTACGATTCGGTCGCACGCATGACCGCCGCCGTGTATTCCTCGCGGCTCATTTGCGCGAGGTTCGGGGCGCCTCCGCCGTCCGGGCCGTTCCACACGAGCATGCTCCCGGAGATCGGGAGTATGGGGCTTTGCCCGGCGAGGTTTTCTTCCTCGATGACGGCTCGTGTCTTTTCCTGTCCGAGACGCTCGATGAAATAATCGGTCGCGGCGTTGTCGCTCACGGAGATCATGGCCGAAGCCATCTCGTCGAGGGTCGCGGTCGCCTCCGGGTCGGTGGCCGCACCGTTCTCGTCGGTGGCGATGCCGAGGCTTTCCATCGCCGCCGGATGCGCCCCGCCGTCGGCGTTCGGGACGTAATACTTCTCCCACTCGGAGACGGGAACCTCTTCCTCCGGGTCGAGGTTTCCGTTCGAGGCTTCCTTCGCGTATGCGGCGAGAACGACGATCTTCTTCGTCGAGGCGAGCGGGTTCGGCTCGTCCGAAAGGTACTCGATCTCCGCCTTCGAACTTCCTTCCGATGCGTTTCGGACGACGAGCGAGAAATCTTCGGGGTGCGATGTGAGGTATTCGAGCGTTTCCTCGCGGTTTGCGAAGCCTTCGGCGTATTCCGGCTCCTCGGTGAAGATGGCGACGAGATTCTGTCCCCTCACCTTCGCCTCGTCCCAAAAAACCGCGACGAGTGCGCCGAGGGCGAGTACGAGAACCGCGACGGCGACTCCGACTCCCGCGAGTATTTTTGCCAACGTCCCTTTCATCCCGGAAAACTCCCGTTTCCTCTTTCGGTATCTTTACCGGATCGCCACGAGATACACGACCGCGACGAGCGCGAGAACAGTGAGCGCGACGCCGACCTTCGATTTCGGCCACATCTTCCGGAGAGATCCGGCAACCTTCTTCGCAAGCCTCGCGACTTTCGTATAAAGCCGCGCCGCCCAGTCGAATTCGAGGGCGAGGAGCCGCAGGCCGAAGAGAAGCAAAGGAAGCCCGAACTCCGGCGCGACGATGGACAAAGGAGCCGCGACGGCGCCGACCCCAAACCCCGCTGCCACCACCCCGGCCCGAGCGAAGATCGAACGCCCCCGATGCCGCTCGCGCCTCTCCAAAGTCCGGGCGAGAGTCCCGTCCACCTCGATGCCATTCTCCTCGGTGCGAACCTTCTCGCCCGCGAAACGCTCCCTCGTATCCATACCCACCATGCCTCCCTTACTAGTGTATATATTCAACATACACAATAAAACAACACAGTCCGGGATATGTCAAGGAGGAATTTCGAGGGTGGGGGGAGCGGTGGTTTGTCGTGTGGATCGCTTCGGTGCGGTTTGCGGCGATGGTGGAGTGAACCCCTGACACCGGACAACCTCCAAAGTCAACTTCTCCACAGAGAATCGGATGTAGAGTTACATCCAGATCAAGGAGGAGAAGCACTTGGCACGAGGAAGAACCTACACTCGCGAGT
>JACCWD010000215.1 GCA_013697825.1 Rubrobacter sp. | reverse complement strand
AGGGCGGGGAAGTCCAGCTCCCCGACCGCCTGAAAGAGTACCTGAGCCGCAGGGAACTCTTGCTGGTCCTCGACAACTTCGAGCAGCTCCTCTCCGCCGCCCCGCTCGCGGGGGAGCTCCTCTCCGCTGCGCCGCGGCTGAAGGGAAAAAGAACAAGGCTCCGAAGAGGAGAAGCCCCCCTCCGTCATGGCCGGCGGCTCTGCGACAGGTGCTAGGGTGGCTGAACCCGTGGGTAATGCTGTGGCGCTTGTGGAGGGCGTGGTCGAAAGCGCCCCCGCCACCGCAGCTGCGAGCGCTGCTTGACGCCGTCGGAGGAGGGCATTCGCTCGATATGTATGTCCCTACTTAACAAACTACCGACTAGCAAAGTGTTCGTCGGCATTCGGGGAACGCCGCCAGCCACATTCTTGCCGACGGCTGATGGCTAGCGAGCGAAGCGGGCTGACAGCAAAATTCCTGAGGCTTGCGCCGCCCGACAGCGAGGCTCCGGTCGGCGAGCACGCTCTGTCCGGCGGAGTATTTCCTGAAACCTGATGCCTGAAGCCCGGACTGTGGAAGGGCCGATACTTCCGCAATCCACTGCGACAAGCGCGAAGCAGAGCGAGCCTCACGCCCGGTGGTCTTCGGCATCTTCCTCCTCGACCGGGGGGAGCATCGTCTCGCCGTCGGCGGCCCTTTGGCGGACGACGACTTCGTAGAACAATCCGCTCTCGTGCTCTTCGAGGTGGTATCCGGCGGAGCGGAAGAGATCGAAGTTCGCTTCGGCGGTTCCGCTCGGGAAGAGGATGTACACCCGGCGGCCCTCGCGGATGTACTCTTCGGCGGCGGCGGTCCAGAATGGGCTTTCGGCCTGCCAGCTTCCGCCAGGGAAGGGATCCACGACCTCTATGTCCCGGCGGTGGTCGGTGACGTAGTTCATGTACCACATGACGCCGCTCCGGTGCATCACCGCGGCGTCCTCTTCGACGTTCTCTATAACGGCGTTCATTGTGTGAAGCCCGTGGAGGTTGCCGCTCATGTCAACCTGCCCGTACGCTTTCGTGAGGCCGGAGAGCGGAAGCACGAAAAGGAACGCGGCCACGACGGCGAGCCCGGCGGCCCTCGGGGCGAGCGAGAGGCGGGAGAGCGATCTCTCGGCGACATCCATCAAATTCCCGAACCCGACCGCGACGAAGAGGCATATGACGAGGTACGTCGGGATGAAATATATGTACACGTCGCGGATGTTGTATCCGAGCGCGTACACGAGCCACCCCACATAAAGGAGCATGAGCATCGCGAGCACGGCGACCTCCTTCTTGTACGCGAGATAGAAAGCGCCGAGCGCGGCGACGATGAGGAGGAGCGGATTGAACTGGTTGGCGAGGAAATCCATGTAAAGCCCGAGGCGGGCGGGCATCTCGTCCATCCCGAACGCGAACATCCGGCTCTCGAAGTTGCTCCCCGAAACCAGCGCGAGGAAGTTCGAGAGCGTATTCGGCTCCGCGTCGTCGAGGGGCGGATTCATCGCGGAGCGTATCGGGAGGTAAAGATATGGAAGAAGCCCGGCCAAATACAGCCCGGCTCCTTTCAGCAAAAGCCTCCACTCGACGAGCTTCCACCAGTCGGTGAGGGCGACGAGGATGGCGGCGGCGGGCAAAACGAGGCCGCTCGTCATGTGGTTCGTCATCGTGAGTCCCATGAGGAACGCGAAGAGGAGGAGGTATTTGTCCTCCCTCTTTTTGCGCCAGACCAAAAGCACGAGAAGGTCGAGGGCGATGAGGAGCGCGTTGAGCGTATACACCTCGGCGATGACGGCTTGCGACCAGAATTCGCGGCTGATGGCGAACAGGAAAGCCGCCGCCGCCGAGGACAAAATACGTCCGGTGAGAGCTTTGCAAACGAAGTACACGGCGAGGACGGCGAGCGCCCCGAACACCGCCGACACGAGGTTCACCCGCCATCCGACGTTCGCCCACGGAAGGTACGTGAAGAGGTGCGCGATCATCATGTACGTCGGATACCCGGTGGGGTTCGGGATGCCGAGAACATAAGCCTTGACTTGGAGCATCACCGAGTCGTACATCCCCGCCGGGTCGTAATAAAGCATCGTCGGGGCGAGCGTCCTCAAATACAACACGAAAGCGGCCGCGGCGACGGCCACCCCGGCCCCCGCCCCGAGCAAATATTCCATGCCGGGCAGCTTATTCTTAAAGCGATGCACGACAGGCAATTCTATACAAAAGTTAAATTATTGCGAAATGCGCCGCTGGCCGAAGCAATCCGCTTTCCCTAAACTGTCCCGGACGAAACGACTCGAAAACCGCCGAAGGAGATCACCATGAGCGGAATCCTCGAAGGAAAAAAGATCCTCGTAACCGGCATCCTCGACCGCCGGTCCATCGCATTCTCGGCAGCGAAACTGGCACAGGAACAAGGAGCCGACATCGTCCTCACGGGCTTCGGAAGGGCAAAGAGCTTGACGGATCGCACCGCGAGGAAGCTCTCCCCCGAACCCCCCGTCCTCGAACTCGACGTGAACAAACCGGAGGACATAAAGTCCGCCGCCGCCGACATCGAGGAGAGATGGGGCGAACTCGACGGCATCCTCCACGCCATCGCCTTCGCCCCCGAGGATGCCCTCGGCGGGAACTTTCTGCACACGGAATGGGAGTCGGTCGGAACCGCCGTCCAAACGTCGGCGTACTCGCTAAAAGCGCTCGGCTTCGGGCTTTCGCACCTCATGAAGCCCGGATCCTCGATCGTCGGCCTCGACTTCGACGCGCAAGTCGCGTGGCCCGCATACGACTGGATGGGCGTCGCCAAAGCCGCCTTCGAGTCCACCGCGAGGTACCTCGCCCGTGACCTCGGAGACAAAGGCATCCGGGTGAACCTCGTCTCGGCGGGGCCGGTGAAGACCCTCGCCGCGAAGGGAATCTCCGGCTTCGAGGGGATCGAGGGCGAGTGGGAGAAGCAAGCCCCGCTCGGGTGGAAAGCCACCGACCCGGAGCCGGTCGGGCGAGCCATCGTGAGCCTTCTTTCGGATTGGTGGCCCGCGACGACCGGGGAGATCATCCACGTGGACGGCGGGTATCACGCGATGGGGACGAAGATTCGGTAAGTTTCAGGCATCGGGAACGGGGTCGGCGTGAAAGGCCGCCCACTTTTACTCACGGCTCCTCGGAGATTGGAATGGGCGGATGAAGCTTTGCCCGATGCGGGACTGAGGAGATCGACGGCGGCGAGCTTCCGATGTATCTCGGGATCGAGTGTCGAGGCTCCCCGGACAAACGTCCCCGGCCAAACTTTGGAGCCGCGTTAAAATCCAGCCGCGAGGTTCGGGGGTTCCGAGCTTCGCGGCTATATTTTCGTCCGCGATGTGAAGAGGAGCTTTTGTGAATTTCGATCTCTCCGTCCTCGACCTCTCCCCCGTCCCGTCCGGCTCGACCGGAAGGGACGCGCTCAAAAATACGCTCGACCTCGCACGGCACACCGACCGTCTCGGATATAAGCGATACTGGCTCGCCGAACACCATAATTTGCCGTCGGTGGCGAGTTCGGCGCCGGAGGTCATGATCGAAGCCGTGGCGAACGCGACCGAGGATATCCGGGTCGGCTCCGGCGGCATGATGCTCCCGAACCACGCCTCATTGAAAGTGGCCGAGACGTTCCGCGTCCTCGAAGCCCTCCACCCGAACCGCATAGACCTCGGCATCGGTCGCGCCCCCGGCACCGACCCGCGCACGGCGTACGCATTGCGCCGGGCGCCGGGCGAAGACGGTTCGGCTTTCCACGCGGCGGCGGATCACTTCCCCGAGCAACTCGGGGAACTCTTCGCTTTTTCCGGCGACGGCTTCCCGGAGGGGCATCCGTTCGCACCGATCTCCGCGGTTCCAGCGGATGTGGAACTCCCCCCGATATGGCTTCTCGGGTCGAGCGATTATTCGGCCGGGGCCGCCGCCGAGGTCGGCCTCGGGTTCGCTTTCGCCTCGCATTTCAGCCCGATGGAGCCGGGCGCGGTGATGCGTTATTACCGCGAGAATTTCAAACCCTCGGATCGCCTTTCCGAACCCCACGCCATCCTCGCGGCATCCGTCATATGCGCCGAGACCGACGAGCGCGCCTTCGAGCTCGCCTCCTCGATGGAGCTTGCGTGGCTGAGGATGCAAACCGGAAACCCGCAGCCGCTCGCGAGCGTCGAAGAAGCGATGGAATATCCGTATACCGATATGGAGCGAAGCCGCATCGAAGCGTACCGCCGGACGCAAATCTCCGGCTCCCCGGCGACCGTGCGAGAAAAAGTCGAAGCCCTCGCCGAAACCACACAGGCCGACGAAGTGATGGTGACGACGATGGTCTACGACCATTCGGAGCGGCTCGCCTCGTACGAGCGTCTCGCGGATGCGCTCCGTTTAATTCTACAACCGCACTTTGTGATGTACGCTCTCGTGTAGGCAAAAACGGGAGGCAAATGATGGCAAATCATGTAGAGCAAGAGGTCAAGAGGGTCGCCGGATGGCAGGAAGAACTGGCGGCGCT